>CAYRPD010000008.1:0-28693 GCA_964426095.1 uncultured Oscillospiraceae bacterium
CGTCCTCTGCGGTGCAGATAATGACGGTGCATAAATCCAAGGGCTTGGAGTTTCCTGTGGTGTTCCTTTGCGATACGGCGCGCCGCTTTAATCGGCAGGATAGCCGAGATACCGTCCTGGTGCATCCCGAACTCGGCCTTGGGCCGAAGGTGATAGATGCTGCGCGGCGCGTTGAATATCCCGGCCTTGCGCGCAATGCCGTGCGTCTGCGTTTGGAGCGGGAAATGCTCTCTGAGGAAATGCGGCTTTTGTACGTTGCGCTTACGCGCCCGCGCGAGCGGCTTTATATCACCGCCGCCTTGAAAGAGCCGGAAAAGCTTGTCGAAAAATCGCGCGCGGCGGTAACAGACCCTATGGCGAGCGAGGTGCTTGCCGCGGTTGCCGCGCCTGCGAACTGGCTCATCTATGCAGCCCTTGCAGACGGCGAGCGGAATTTGAAAATGCGCTTTTGCCGCGCTTCATCGCGTGAGGAGAGCATTGAGGAAGCGTGTGAAGCGCCCTCGGCGGATGAAGCGGCGTATGCGATGCTGGAAAAGAATTTGGCGTTTGTCTACCCTCATAGCGCGTCCGAAGCCCTGCCCTCGAAGATTACGGCGACCGAGCTTAAAGGCCGCGCGAGCGAGGACGAGGAAGCCGCGCCCCTTATCGTTGAGCGGCACAGGCGCTTTGCTCTGCCGGACTTTGCCCGCGCCGAAAAGCCCGTCACGGGCGCGGAGCGGGGAGTTGCCACGCATTTGGCGCTACAGTATATGTCCTTTGAAAAAACTGCTTCATTGGAAGAAGTAAAGGGCGAGATAGCGCGCCTTGAGCGGGAGAGCTTTCTCTCCGCGCGCGAAGCGGCGAGCGTGAACGCCGAGGCGATTTTGGCTCTCTTCTCTTCTCCCTTGGGGCGGCGTATGCTCAGTGCAGACAAGGTGCATAGGGAGTTTAAGTTTTCTCTTCTCTGCCCGGCGGAGGAGCTCTACCCCGAAGCTGCGGGCGAGGAGCTTTTGCTGCAAGGCGTGGTGGACTGCTGCTTAGAGGAAAACGGCAAGCTTTGCATAATAGATTATAAAACCGATGCCGTCAGAACCGATGAGGAAGTCGCGGCGCGCTCAAGGTTTTATACGGGGCAGGTGCGTGCCTACGCGTCCGCCCTGCGGCGTATTTTCAATATGGAAGTGTCCTCTTGCGTCCTCTACTTCCTCAACTGCGGAAAAATTGCGGAAATTGAAGAAAACTACTTGCATTAACCGCGCGCTTGTGCTACAATTCTCTTTGCGTTTTGTAACTATGCTTCGCGGCCTATGCCGCGCCGCACAATCAAAATAGCATTTTGTGATGAGGAGTTATTTACCATGAAGGAAGGAATCCATCCTAATTATCAGCAGACCACTATCAAGTGCGCTTGCGGTGCCGTCATCGAGACCGGCTCCACCAAGCCCAATATAACCGTTGAAATCTGCTCCAAGTGCCACCCGTTCTACACCGGCAAGCAGAAGCTGGTTGACACCAGCGGCCGCGTTGACAAGTTCAACAGAAAGTACGGCATTAAGTAATAAAAAGGCATTTGTCATATTATCAATGCAAGCAAAGTAGCCGCACCCATACGGGTGCGGCTGCTTTGCGTTTTGAAAGATCAGGTATAAGCTCGGGGTGTGATAGAACTTTAGTCTGCCCTAACCTAACTTTTGATTTAAATTTGTTTTTTGTCATAGAATCAATGGTTGAGGTCAATACAACGCATTGCTTTTATACTCTATGGCGGGGTGTTTTATAAGTGAAATGTGTTTGCCGGCATTGTCTGTTTTAAAGTGGCATGAATCTACGATGGTCTTTGTAAGTGGATCATATACCACGATATTTAAACCATCTTCAAAAAGATTGATTTCATTGCCTTTGAATGTAACTCTTGTTCCGTAATCTTGCACCAACCAACAGTTGTAGGCAGTTTCGACTCTCCAGGTATCCCCATATGAGACGCTTGCGGTTTCGTTGCCTATATTCACCTGCGTATATCCTGAGGATATGCTTTCTGTGTCAATGTTTGCATAGCTCAAGGCTTCGCGTAGCACATCATATTCCTCAGTGGCAGAAAACTCCCCCAGTAGATTATATACAACCGTATAATCACTACTGCATATTGTCTTTATGTATTCAGTCAGATCCTCAGTTTGCTGTATAATAGCATTATTTTTTTGCTTGGTGCAAAATTGCGCCATTATATCCCAAGTTTCGTATTGCATATCACCTCTGTGATCAGGCAATTCATAATGCTGTGTGATATACTGCCCCAAGTATTTGGTAAAACGCTCGCTGCCTATATAGCTCATATGTACGCTGTCCGAAAAATCGATGGAAAAATCTACGCCTATATCATCATAGTATTCATTGAAATTAACAAACGGTGTTTGCTCTTCATCTGCAATTTGCTTTACGCGGTTATATTTTGCCTGATCCTGCAAGGAAATCTTATATGGAGTTTTTATCAACAGAAGCTGTACACCGTTTTCTTTGCACAAGTCAATGATCTTGCGGAGATAATACTCGGTTTTTTCAGAGATATTCCCAATCTTGTCGGTTGTAAAATCGGTCGGCTTATCGAACGGAGTATAACTGCTGGTTAGACCGAAACCTTTCCAATATTTAAAATACTCGTTATCCTTATATGGCAAATAGTCCTCTCTGGTAAGCTCTTCGTAGCGAGTATGGAAGGTTGGAAAAGCAAGAAATAGATCATCCCAATAGATCTCATCGGCAGAGACCTTTATAGCCTTTATTTTGTCTATGGACGGTTTCATTCCGTAAGTGTTTTTTATTGCGGTGCTCATGGCTGTGAGGTTTTTTGCTTCATCGCCAACAGGAGCATCGGTTCGGACTGCATTCATATCCAGGACAACAAGCTTTGGATTTTGCGTTTTGAAGCATTCTTTTATATAATAATAGCTGTTCCACATAGGTTGCATACTGGCAGCGAGGTCAAAAGCGGACAACCCGTGGTTTTTCCAAAGTACTCCGGTGTTTATGTTTTCATATATAGTGCTGCTTCCAACGAAAATAACGTCTATGGAGTTTTTATCCTGCTCATAGAACGCTTGAATGCTGCATATGCCATCGCCGAATTTGAAAGAATACACGCTGAAAAAAACGGAGAACAAAAGGGCAAAAAGCAGAATAAAAAGCGTTACTTTGACAAAAGATTTTTTCATTTTTATCCTCCTGTCAAAACCGGGAATAAATAAATGACGCTGCGTTATAGGTAGGCCCATATACGCCGTAGATTATGGTCATGAACAGTAGAATATACAATGCAAGCCATCGAAACCAGGTGTTTTGCTTTGCAAGCACATCATCTATCAATATGTCCTTTGTATAACGTAGCAGATCAAAAACAAACAAAACTACGATTGCAAGGGCAAGTATTGTCATCTGATTGCTGTTTAGCCCATAATTAAACAAACTTCCGTTATGCAGTACCCCAAAATTAGGCTTTGTAAACATGCGTAGTAGCATTCTCAAAGCATTCATCGTTGAATCCATTCTGAAAAACACCCACGCTATGCATACCAGCGCGTTGGTTATAAGCATTTGCCCAAACTTATAGCTGAAACAATTTCTGTTTACATTGAAGTAATTTTTAATCTTTGTCCGCAACGGTGCTGTAAGGTCGGCTGCAACCTGATATACCCCGTGTATTACCCCCCACACGACAAAATTCCAACTTGCACCGTGCCAAAGCCCACTTACAACAAAGGTTATTATCAGATTCCTATAATGTTTGAGCTTACCGCAACGGCTTCCGCCAAGTGGGATATATAGATAATCCCTAAACCATGTGCTGAGCGAAATGTGCCATCTTCGCCAAAATTCCTTTATAGACGAGGAAAAATAGGGTACGTTAAAGTTTTCTGCCAGCTCAAAGCCCATTGCGCGTGCAGTTCCTATTGCGATAAGCGAATAGCCTGAAAAATCGCAGTATATTTGTACCGAATACATAATTGCTGCAAGAGCAAGCTCTATGCTGCCGAGGTTGGAAAAATTACGATACACCTCGGTTACAAATATATCAGCTCTATCAGCAATAACGAGCTTTTGAAAATAGCCCCACAGCGCGAGTGTCAAACCGCTGCTTATTCTCTTTATATCCCATACATTTATTTTATCGCAGTTTCTAAGCTGCGGAAGTAGAGTGTCCGCGCGTTGTATAGGTCCTGAAATAAGCTGCGGGTAGAATGAGACAAAGAGCGCATAGAGGAGAAAGTTTTTCTCTGCAGCTTGTTTGCCGCGATAGACATCTATCATGTATCCAAGAGATTGCAATGTGTAAAATGATATACCAAGCGGAATTACAATGCTGTAATGCGCAGAGTTTATTTCGCTGCCTAATATATATATATATATACGATGAAAGTTTTTCAATATTTTCAACAACGAAGTTAGAATACTTAAAGAAAAAGAGCGATGAGAGAGTAAGCACAGTAAAGAAAACAAATAGCGGCTTTCTGTACTTGTGATATTTTCCTTTTTCGTTGTCAAAAGACTGAGAATCAAGTACTAATACACCGCAATAAGTTGTCCCGGTCACTAGCGCGATAAGTATGGCGTATTTCACAGACCAACTCATATAGAAATAATAGCTTGCAAATAGTAGCCAAATATAGCGAGATTTTTTCGGTATCAGGAAAAATACGAATGTCACAACAGGGAAAAACAGCAAAAACGAGTACGAATTGAACAGCATCTAGGTATCTCCTCTTCAGAATAGTCTTGTGTTACCAATCATCCTCGGTAATAAATCTCACAGGTGGGGAATTCTACCGCGCTGCCGGTTGAGCATTTTAGCCAATGACCGAAGAGATAGTAGTAATATTCGGGGTACAGTCTGCCAATATAATACTCGCTGTTGATCTCTTTAAATGCTACCCATGAGCGAGAATCTTGATCTGTGCCTATGCTGGAGGGCAAAAAGTCGAACATAAAGGGCATTATTGTGTGATCTCTTGCACCGGCAATAAACAGCTCACCCTTGTCAAGCTGCATACTGCTCTCTGAAGAAAAGCGTTCGTCTGTGATATTTATTACTTTTGGCTCAGGTAAATCATCTTTATTGTCTGGATATATTGAATAACCTGAGAGTATTGTGCTTTTGCACCAATTGTCGTCTACCGCTTGGCTTATCATATCCGCCATGCGTGAGCCGTCTGTATTATCAGACAGAGCACACAGCATATATGCTCCGCGGGTCAGCATGATTCCGATCAGCAATATTGCGGCAGTTCTTTTGGTTTTGCTGCTTTTTAGCCATTCACCAAGCTCAACTGCTGCGTAAATATCGCATAGAAGGAAAAACGGATAAAAGGTTCTGACTGCCAAAAAAGCAACAAAGAGATTATACAAGAAGAAAAGCATTGCCAATATAGGAATGACCCGCGTGAAGAGTTTGCTTGCAGCTGGGGCATTATAGTCAGAATTCCAGTTCTTCACAACTGATTTGCCGGCGAAGAGAGGCATAAACGGTATGCCGGAATACAACAGAGCATACGCTGTAATGCACATGAAATTTGAATACACGCGGGATACCATCGAACTCAGTGTACCTACATATGCATCCAACTCGCGCGTTGAAGCGCGGATAATATAACCAGGATCCAATGCTGCTTTTGGCGAGAGCACGGCAAACCCAATATAAAGTGCTACCAACATAGACACGCCTGTGGTAAAACTAGCCAGAACGGTATTCTTTTTGTTGACAACTAACAGCGCGTAAAGCGGGATGGCAAAAAAGAATAGCAAAGGGTATTTTACTGCGCATAACATACCTGAAACAAACGCCGCCGCGAGCAAAAACGCCGCAGTATGCGTTTGACTTGTAAGACTTTCGGCAGAAAGAAATATCAAAACCATGAGCAGAAAAAACGAGATTGCGTCACCTGTGCCGTAGCGGGATTGCTCGATATTCATTAAGCCGAACACAGTGGTCAGACTGAATATGGCCATGCACGATAGATTGTCGGATAAGAACCTACGTATCAGTGCGCAGCCCACTGCAGAGCCCAGCGTAAAATAAACTACCGCCGCCAGACGTCCGCTCAGACGGGGAGATATTGCGCAATCTGACAAGCGATTGATTATTGCTGTGAGAATATGAAATGGGAGCTGTAAAACTATTGCGCCCTCAGGGTATTCCTTTACTTCCTCATAGAACGGTGAATTGCCAAATAAATATCCTTTGAGATTCTGTGCCGCTTGGAAGAATACATGCTCATCAGAGTGCAAATACATATTGTGCGTCACGGTTAGTGCGCGAGTAAAGAGAATAAGCACGCACGTCAAGACAATTATTGTGATTTCTTTTTTTCTGGTTTTCTTCATTTCTCGCACATAACTCCGCTTTTTGTTTTTTTACAAGTATACTTCACAAGTGCACCAAAAGCAAGAATTACATTGAGCTTCGTACCGTTTTTGAGTATACATCGTCGATAAAACTCTGCAAGTAGATTCGTCAAAATGAGGAGAGCTGTGATTGCTAACAATGCAGTATTGGCCAAAAGTGGAAGCGACTTGTCTTTTAGGGTGCGGCTTTTTGGGGCAAATGGTTTATTATACCTTTGTTGCAGCACCGGACGAGTCAACTTTCAGTGGCAGAACGCGCCAGCCGGGGAGGTGCTTTGCCAAGTCCGGGGAGAGCACGGCGGCGAGACCGGGAGCGGCGCTCACGCACAGAAGCGTTGACCCCGCGCCGGAAATGCACATGGCTTCCGCGCCGCATTTATAGGCAAGGCCGCGGGCGGTGTCAAACCCCGTTATGAGCGGGACGCGGTACGGCTCGTGGAGCTTATCGGCCATAGTCGCGCGCAAAAGCGCGACATCCCCACTGCCGAGGGCACTGAGCAAAAGCGCCGCGCGCGAGACATTGAACACCGCGTCCGCACGAGGTACTGAATGCGGCAAGGCCTTGCGCGAAAGCTCGGTGGAAAGCTCAAAGGGCGGGATGAGCGCGGTAAAATAAAGCTTATCGCTCAAAGGATAGCGCACGGAAAGGGGAATGCCCGCTTCTACGGCGCTCGCCGTAAGCCCGCCGAAAAGCGCGGGGGCAACATTGTCCGGATGTCCTTCCAGCGCCGTGGCAACGGAAAGAAGCTCCGCTTGCGTCATATTCAAATCATGAAGCGCGTTTGCCGCCAGCACACCCGCCACGAGCAGTGCCGAAGATGAGCCGAGACCGCGCGAAATGGGGATATCGCAATTCAAAAAGCGGATTTTCAGCGGCTGCGGCTTTATTTTATAGCGCTCCAGCGCGGCGCAATAGGCTTTATACGCGAGGTTATCCTCACCGCGAAAGCGCTTGTCGCACCCCGTTATTTTCAAACCGCTGTTGCCGGTGGTAAATTCAAGCTCGTTATAAAGCTGCCACGCGATGCCGAAGCAGTCAAACCCCGGCCCTAAGTTGGCAGAGCTTGCGGGAACACGAATTATCATGGCTTTTCAAATCCTCCGTTACGCAGTATTTCAGTTACATAGTCGGTTATGCCGTTCTTGTCGATAACGTCCGTGTGCAGCACGGGCATATCCGCAAGGGCGGCCAAATTTTTCGGGATAGGCAGGGCGGTTATATCCTGCAAGGTGCGCAAAAGCGCAAATTCATCGCCGCACGGCGCGTCGGGCGCTATGGCGGAGAGCACGGCGGCGGGGAACTTATAAGGGCTTGCCGTAGATAGCACAACGCACTTATTGCCGCCGTAATCCGCGCTTTTGCGGTAATCCTCTGCCACGCTCACGGCAACGGCGGTGTGCGGGTCGCAAAGATATTTATGCTCATTCCATACGCGCGCAATTGTGCGCTTCGTGGCGGCTTCGTCGGCAAAGCCTGCGGAAAAGCAAGAGCGTATACGCGCGTGTACGCGCTCATCCACGCGGTAAACCCCGTCATTTTTAAGAGCGGACATCCACGCGCTTACCTTATCGGTGTCGCCCTCGGAAACGTAGTACAAGAGCCGCTCAAGGTTAGAGGAAACGAGAATATCCATGGACGGGGAGCTTGTACGCATAAACTTACGCCGCGCGTCATAGCACCCGGTCAAAATGAAGTCGCGAAGAACGTTATTTTCGTTTGCGGCGCACACCAAGCGCCCCACGGGAAGCCCCAAGAGTTTGCAAAAATACCCCGCGAGAATATCGCCGAAGTTGCCGGTGGGCACGATGAAGTCAACAGGCTCGCCGTAGGCGATTTCCCCGGCGCTCATAAGCTGGGCGTAGGCGGAGAAATAATAAATAAGCTGGGGTGCAAGGCGGCCTATGTTGATAGAGTTTGCAGAGCTCAGGCGCTTTTCGTATTTGGCCGCGTCCACGGCGGCAAACGCCTCTTTCACGCCGCGCTGACAATCGTCAAAATTCCCACGCACGGCGCATACGCGCACATTGCGCCCCGCTTGCGTTACCATTTGCGCCCGCTGCACGCTCGATACGCCCCCATCGGGGTAAAACACGATTATCCCCGTACCCGGCACATCGTGAAAGCCCTCAAGCGCGGCCTTGCCCGTGTCGCCCGAGGTCGCGGTGAGGATAACGGTCTCCTCGTTTATGCCCATGCCGCCGCGCGCGGAAGAGATAAGCTGGGGCAGCACGGAGAGCGCCACATCCTTAAAAGCGCTTGTCGGCCCGTGAAAAAGCTCCGAAATCCACATATCGCCGCACTTGACGAGCGGGGAAATGCGCTCATTTTCAAATTTGCCGCTGTACGCGCGGTGCGTGAGCGCGCCCATATCCTCAAAGCCCGGCAGGAGAAAGGCCAAAAGCATTTCCGCCATGCCAAGCTCGGATAAGCCGAGGCACTTTTCAACATCGAAGGCGCGAGAGGGGAGCGAGGGGTCAACATACAGCCCGCCGTCCGGAGCTATCCCCTCAAGCACCGCTTCAAGGGCGTTTGCGGTTAAACCGCTTCTTGTGCTTTGAAAGAGCATTTTTCTTTTTCACTCTCCTTATTCTATCGCCAAAAGCTTTGCGTTTTCAACGCCGGGCGTGTGCTCAATATTGTCGATAAGCGCGGCAAGCTCCCCGGAAAGCGAGCTTACATCCAGCGATATCGTGACGCTGGCGCGGTTATGGATGGGCAAGCTCTGCGTAATCGTCAGCACGCTTGCCCCGCACGCGGAAATGCAGCTTAATAGCGCGCTCAGCACCCCCGGCTCGTGCGCGAGCATCATGGATAAAACGGCCTTGCGCCCGCTGGCCATGGCAGAGGGTTCAAGAATATAATCCTTATATTTATAATAGGTGCTGCGGGAAATCCCCACCTCGCGCACGGCTTGGCTGACATCGTGCACCTTGCCCGTTTCCATGAGGTGGCGCACTTCAAGCACCTTTTCGTAGTATTCGGGAAGTATGCTTTTGTGAATAATGAGATAATTTTCGAGCATGGGCGTGAAACTCCTTGTGAAAGATTGGGGCTTGTTTTTCGCTTTGTTATATGATACACTGTCTTTAACAAAAATACAAGTGTTTTCGACGTGCGGACAAAAATATTTTTCGGAGGGTAATTATGAAAGCTGCGGTATTGGGCTACGGCACTGTGGGAAAGGGCGTACACGATATGCTGTGCGCAAGTAATACGCTTGAAGCGGGCGCTGTGCTCGTGCGCGCGGGCAAGGCGGACGCGGAGTTTAAAACCGACTCTCTTGAAGCCATATGCGCCGATAAGAGCATTGACGCGGCGGCGGAGACCATGGGCGGCGTAGATACTGCCTATAGCTACGCAAAGCGCGTGATAGAATCGGGCAAGCATTTTGTCACGTCCAACAAGGCGCTGGTGGCCGCGCGCGGGATAGAGCTTGCCGCGCTTGCCCGCGAGAATAACGTGGGCTTTCTTTTCAGCGCGGCTTGCGGAGGAGCTGTTCCCTTTTTGCATAATTTAGAGCTTGCCCGCGAGAATGACGAGATAATCTCCCTCGGCGGGATATTAAACGGCACAACAAACTATATGCTCGACATGATGCAGTCCGAGGGGCTTGACTATGAAGAGGCGCTGCGTGATGCGCAAAAGCTCGGCTATGCCGAGGCAGACCCCACGGCGGATGTGAGCGGGCTTGACGCGCTGAGAAAGATAATGCTGGCGTGCGCCGTGGCGTATGATGTGCTGCCCGATGAGGGCGCGGTGTGCGAGGGGATAGAGAGCTTGCGGAAAGACGATGTAGACGATTTGAAAGCGCGCTCGCTCACCTGCCGCCTGTTAGCGCGCGGCGGGAAGAATGCGGACGGGAGCGTTTACGCTTATGTTCAGCCCGCGCTTTTGCCGCCCGATGCGCCGGAATGCGCGGTGAAGAAGAATTTCAATATGGCAAAGTATATAGGTCAAAACTCCGGGCAAATTGTGCTCATGGGTCAGGGCGCAGGGCGCTACCCGACGGCATCAGCCGTGGTGCGCGATATAGAATGCCTGGCCGTGGGTCAGCGCGAAATGATAACCGAGCGCTGCCGCCGAGGGAAAGCGGATAACAGCGGCGTTTTGTGCAAATTCTATGTGCGCCTGCCCTCGGCATTTGCCGGGGAGCTTGACGCGGAGAGCGCGGAGAATGATAACGGCGTTACCCGCCTAATCACAAAGCCGATGAGCGTTGAGAAAATGCACGCGCTTGCGCGTTCGCTTCGGCGCGGCGGCGGGGAAGTGTTCTTCGCGGAGCTTGCGTAAAAGCGAGAAAAATGTTTATACCCTGATTATAAGGGAAAGGGGCAGAAAAAACAATGCTTAAGGTTGTAAAATTCGGCGGATCGTCCGTTGCCGGGGCGGAACAGTTCAAAAAAGTTAAGGCGATAGTGGAAAGTGACGCAGCGCGGCGGATAGTGGTGTCCTCGGCGGCGGGAAAGCGCAGCTCGGACGACCATAAGCTGACGGATTTATTGTATCTTTGTCACGCGCATTTGACCTACGGCGTGAGCTGTGACGAGATAATGGACACGATTCAGCACCGCCTTTGTGAGATTCGCGAGGAGCTTAATATCCCCTACGATGTGGGAGAAGAGCTTACAGCGCTCAGAGCAAGGCTTGATAAATCCATGAGCGCGGACGAGCTTGTGTCGCGGGGTGAGTATTTCACCTCAAAGCTCCTTGCATCTTACCTCGGCTATGAGTTTGTGGACGCGCGCGAATGCGTGTTCTTCGGCTTTGACGGGCAGGTGGAAGCGGAGCGCAGCTACGCCGCGATTAAAAGCGCGGCGGAAAAGCACGGGCGCATTGTTATCCCCGGCTTTTACGGCCTCGGCCCTACGGGGCGCATACGCGTTATGAGCCGCGGCGGCAGCGATATCACGGGCGCGCTTGCGGCGGCGGCCGTGGACGCGGATATGTACGAAAACTGGACGGATGTATCCGGCATACTCATGGCAGACCCCAAGATAGTCGCCAATCCCCGCCCCATTCCGCGCATAACCTACGGGGAGCTTCGCGAGCTTGCCTTTATGGGGGCGAGCGTGCTGCATGAAGAATCCGTTCAGCCCGTAAAGGAAAAGGGCATACCCCTGAATATCCGCAACACCAACGCCCCCGATGACCCCGGCACGGTGATAGTCGGACGCGTTGAGGATGAAGAGCATGAGCAGGCGCGCTTCATAACGGGCATTGCCGGGCGGCGAAACTTCACCATAATCACCGTGACAAAGCACAATATGAACACCTGCGATGCGCTTCGCCGTGCGCTGGAGATAATGGAGAGATACAAAGCGAGCGTGGAGCATATCACCTTGGGGCTTGATAGCTTCGCTTTGGTTTCCTCTACGGCGGCGCTGGGGGACGCGATATATGATGTGGTAAACGAGCTTCAAAAGAGCATCCGGCCGGACGATGTTCGTCTCAGTGACGATATCGCGCTTGTGGCGGCGGTCGGGCGCAAAATGCCGTTCAGACCCGGTGTGTCCGGCCAAATCTTCAAGGCGCTGGGCGACAAGGGCGTGAATATCCGCACCATTGCACAGGGCGCGGACGAGACGAGTATAATAGTAGGCGTGGAGAATAAGGACTTTGAAGCCGCAATACAGGTGCTGTATGAAGGCTTTGCGGGATAAGAAAGGGAGAATACAATGAAAAAATACAACATAGCAATACTGGGCGCAACGGGCGCAGTCGGGCAGGAGATGCTGAAGGTGCTGGAGGAGTACGATATCCCCGTAAACCGTCTTTTGCCGCTTGCCAGCGCGAAGAGCGCGGGCGGATATGTCCGCTTTAAGGGCGAGGAGATAAGGATAGAGGAAGCAAGCGAGGATAGCTTTGCCGGGATGGATTTCGTGCTGGGCGCTGTCAAAAACCCGATGTCGCGCCGCTTTGCCCCGGCGATTAAGGCGGCGGGCGCTGTGTATATCGACAACAGCTCCGCTTTCCGCATGGATGCGGATGTGCCCCTTGTCGTGCCGGAGATAAACGGAGAGGATGCATTTAATAATAACGGCATTATCGCAAACCCCAATTGCTCGTCCATTATTACGCTTATGGCCGTGGCGGGCGTTGCAAAGCTTTCGCCGATAAAGAGCATGATTGCGTGTACTTATCAGGCCGTGTCCGGCGCAGGTCAGGCGGGGCTTCACGAGCTTGAAGACCAAATAAGCGCCATATCCGCCGGGAAAGAGCCTGAAGCCAAGGTTTTCCCCACGCAGATAGCCATGAACGTTATTCCCCATATCGGAGATGAGCTTGATAATCTCTACACCGATGAGGAGATGAAAATGCAAAACGAGGGGCGGCGCATTTTGCACCTGCCGGAGCTGAAGGTCACCTGCACCTGCGTGCGCGTGCCGGTGCTGCGCTCGCACTCTATCGCAGTCACGCTCCGCACCGAGCGCAAAATCAGCGTGGAAGAGGCGAAAGAGGCCGTGCGCGCTTTCCCCGGCGTGAAGCTCGTGGAGGATTATCAAGGCCGCAATTACCCCACGCCGCTTGATACCGGCAATCAAAACCTTGTTTGGGTCGGCCGCATACGCGAGGATTTGACCGATGAAAACGGCCTCACCCTCTGGTGCTGCGGTGACCAGATACGCAAAGGCGCGGCGGCCAACGCCGTGCAGATACTCAAAAAGATGATAGAAGAATAAATACCCGCCGCCGAGGAGAACCCACTCTCCCCGGCGGCGAGCTTGTTTTCCTTGATATGCAAAGGGGAGTGTGCTATAATACAAATATTATAAGGAAAAGTGTTGCCTGCGGTAAGGCACGGCGGCGAATGCCGCCCAAGCGCGCCGAGCGGGCGGGAGGATATTATGGATAAAACTAAGCTTCGCGCGTACGCGCGGCTCATCGCGCGCATGGGCGTGAACATTCAGCCGGGGCAGGAAGTCGTTATCCGCTCCGAGCCGGAGCAGCTTGAGTTTTTGGAAATGCTCATTGAAGAATGTTACCTTGCCCGCGCGGGTAAGGTGAGCGTGGAATGGCGCTTTGCCCCGGCGCAAAGGCTGGATATAAAATACCAAGAGGATAATGTTTTAGGCCGCGTAGAGGGCTGGGAAGAGCAGCGCTTGAAAGAGCGCGTTGAAAAGCTTCCTGCGAACATTTACCTTGACTCCGATGACCCGGACGGGCTTTCCGGCGTGGATCAGGACAAATGGGCGCGCGCACAGCAAAGCCGCTTCAAAGTGACAAAGCCCTATCGCGACGCGATGGAGAACAAATACCAATGGTGCGTGGCGGCAGTGCCGGGTGTGATGTGGGCGAGGAAGGTTTTCCCCGGCTTGAGCGATGAAGAAGCGGTTGAAAAGCTGTGGGAAGCCATTTTGAAGTGCTCTCGCGCCGATGGGGACGACCCTATGGCGGCATGGCGCGAGCATAATGAGGAACTTCGCCGCCGTTGCGACTGGTTAAACTCCCTCTCGCTTCGCCGTCTCAAATACCGCAGTGAAACCACCGGCACGGATTTGACAGTCGGCCTTATCGACCAAATGCTCTTTATGGGCGGGGATGAGGCGCTTTTGAATACCGATGTGTGCTTTAACGCCAATATCCCCTCGGAAGAAGTGTTCACCACGCCCATGCGCGGCGAGGTGGAGGGGCTTGCTGTGGCGACAAGGCCGCTGTCTTATAGAGGCAGCCTTATCGAGAATTTCTCCGTCCGCTTTGAAAACGGACGCGTGACGGAGGTACACGCGGAGAAAAACCAAAAGGCGCTGGAAGTCATGGTGAGCATGGACGAGGGCGCGGCGATGCTGGGCGAGTGCGCCTTTGTGCCGTACAACAGCCCCATTCGCGCAAGCGGAATGCTCTTCTACTCCACGCTCTTTGACGAAAACGCTTCCTGCCACCTTGCGCTGGGCGAGGGGTATTCAAGCTGCCTTAAAGATTTTGAAAAGTACACGCCCGATGAAGCTCGTGCGCTCGGCGTGAACGAATCCATGATACATGAGGACTTTATGATAGGCGCGCCTGACCTCAACATCACCGGCATCACTGCCGACGGGCGCGAAGTGCCTATCTTCGTAAACGGCGACTGGGCGGAAATCTGACACTTTGCAAAAACAAAGGAGAGAGACGCAATGAAGCAGAGCACGAAAAAAAGGACAAAGTTTTTTGTGGATAAAAACAGCGCGCTTATCCATGCGGCGGTTATATTCATGGCGCTGTCGGCGGTGTTTCGGCTCGCCGGGTGCTGGGGTATGCTGGGGGACAGGTTCTTTGCCGCCACGCAGCTTGCCCTGCCGCTGATATGCAATCTGCTGTTTATCGTGTGTGTGCTGCTTTTGGGGTCACGCGCCTTTTGGCTGACCTCGGTGCCCGTGATATTGGGCGTGGTGTTCTTTATTATTAAGTCCTTCACGTTCACAAGCGTATTGCATACCATACTTTGCATTCTCCTTTACGTGCTTGTCGCGGTGCTGTATACGGCGACGGCGTTCGGCGTTATCCCGACAAAGTGGTTTTTGGTGCCGCTTTTCGGCCTGCCGCTTATATATCATATCGCGGTTGAGGATGTGGCCGCATTGCGCGATGCAAGCGTTACCGTGGCCTCGGCCTTGCAGGAAATCTCCGTGCTTTGCATTATGACGGCGCTGCTGTTCACGGCACTTGCCATGAAAAAGCATAAAAATATAGAAGAGCTTGACCTGCCCAAAATGCGCGCGCCCAAGGTGATACCGCCGCAAAAAGCGCCCGCAGCCGATGCCAAAGCCGAGGGCGATTCAGCCCCCGCCGCAACTCCCGCGCCCGCCGCAGCCCCGGCGGAGCCTGCCGCCGCGACCGAGACAAGCGAGACCGCCACAGCCAAGTAAAATAATTCTTTCCTAATCGGGAGAGTAGATATGAACCAACAAGAAAGAAAACCGACCGGCACGACCGGCAGAATAGGCGCTCCCGCCGCCAAAACCGGGCGGCATGAAGCCGCGCCCAAACGACCCGGCGGCACGGTGCGCGAGCGCGTAGAGCCTGCCGCCGTACCCGGAAAAAAGAATACAGCCCGCCCCGGCGCTGACACCGGGCGCGTATATACGCCGGAAGAGCTTGCGCGCCAAGAAAAACAGGCGAAGAAAAAGCGCACGGTGTACATAGTTTTCACGGCGCTGTCGGCAGTGTTTATCATTTTGCTTGCCGTGGTGCTCAGAAGCGTATCGGATACGAAAGCCTTTAACAGCTATATGCAGCAAGCGCGCACCAGCTACTATGCCAACGATTTTGACAGCGCCCTCACGGTGCTGCGTAAAGCCGCCGCGATAGAAACTACTACCGAGTGCATGGCGATGACGGCGCAGTGCTATGAATCCCAAGGCAATTACGACAAGGCGTTGGAGACCCTGCGCAAAATGGATACATCCGACCCGCAGGTGGCCTCGTGGATAGATGAGCTTGAAGCGCGCCGCGCGATAGTGCGCGATTCGAGCATGGTTACAGTCGCGGGCAAGCAGTATATCGGCGATACGACCGCCTTGGTGCTGGACAATATGGGGCTTGGTAACAGCGTCATGGACGAGGTTTCCCAGCTTTATGCCCTTGATAATCTCTCCCTTGCCGCCAATAACATAAGCGATATTTCGTCCCTTACCCAGCTCGGCGGGCTGACGACGCTCAATTTGAGCGACAATATGATAATTGATATCTCGCCCCTCGCCCAGCTTACAAATCTCCGAACGCTTTATTTAGACAATAACCCCATTGCGAATTTGCAGCCGCTCACGCAGCTTGTAAACCTCACAACGCTCAGCATAAAGGGCATATCCCTCTCCGAAACGCAGCTTGAGCGCCTTGTAAACGCCCTGCCGAACTGCGCCATACACAGCGAGACCACGGAAGAGGAGCTGCAAGACATCAGCTTCGGCGGAGTGACATTCAAAGCGGACGTGACGGAGCTTGATTTGAGCGGGATGGGCTTGCAAAATATCTCCGCCCTTGCCAACTGCAAGAATCTCCAAAAGCTCAATTTGAGCGGGAACACCATTTCAGATTTAAGCCCGCTTATGGATATTCCCACCCTGCAATGGCTGGATGTATCTAATAACTACATTTCCGACCTGCGCCCGCTTATGGGTATCTCCTCTCTGCGCTTCCTCAACGCTTCCGGCAACTATTTTTCCACAACCGTCCCCCTCGGCAACATCACGGGGCTGACGGAGCTTCACCTGTCGGACACGATGATAAGCGATTTTTCGGGACTTCGGAAGCTGAAAAGCCTGCAAACGCTGGGGCTGAACAACTGCAACCTCACAAATGACGCGCTTTTGAGCCTTTCTGAGCTTACGGGGCTGCGCTCATTGCAGATTGAAAATAACCTTGACCTTACGGGCGAGGCCGTGGACGCGCTTTCCGTTAACATTCCCTCTTGCGAGATTTCCCACTCCGAGCTTACCTATCTCGTGGATATCGGGGGGTACTCCGTGGCAAATGACCTCACGACTATCGACCTAAGCTCCCTCGGCGTGAGCGATATCACGAATTTTGCGAAGTTCACGAACCCCGAAACGGTCAACCTTTCGCACAATAATATTTCCAACCTCTATCCGCTTCAGGATGCGAACAACCGTATGCTGATTAGAAATTTGGATCTATCCTATAACTCCATAATGGATGCAACGCCCTTGAGTATGCTCTACGGGCTTGAAACGCTGGATGTATCTTATAATATGATTTCCTCCGAGCTTCCCTTTATGGGGCTGACGAATCTCAGAAGCCTAAACGTGACCGGCACGCTCTTAAACGAGCAGCAGATTTCAAATCTCCGCCAAGCCCTCACCGGCTGCAACATCATCACGGGCGATACCGTCCTCCCCGTGTGGTAAAATCAAAGACAGCGCCGCGCCCGCAAGCAATGCGGGCGCGGCTTTGCATATTTTAGATATAGAAAATACTCTCCGGGGACTTAAGCCGGAGAGTACAAGGATGGGGTGGCTTTAAGTAGGAAGTCCTTAAAGCCTGAGGTGTATATCTGCTGACAAGAACTCGGTATATAAGCTCTTGCTAAGCGATAACAAGAAGAGAAAAGGGAGAGTGAATTATTATTGGGAGAGGGGATTAGCGCTTATCAAAGCTTGTCAGCTCTTCAAGAGTGACAGTGCCGTACTTATCCGAAAGAACACGAAGAAGAATATTAACCTCTTCCTGCGAGGCGATGCCCTTGTACTCCTCAAGCGGCACATTCAGCACCACGCTCACGCGCTGAAAACGGCCTACCTCGCGCTCTACGCGCAGACTGATTCCGTTTCTGTACTTATCCTCGTGTACCAAAGTAAGATTTCGGTTTTGCATACTTTTGCCTCTTTCCTAACTCTGACTGAAAATTGCCTTACGGTTGCGGTATCATTTTTCGTACCGGCGGCTTTTTTGAACTTTTTGCCGTGAGAAGCTCGTTAATTTTTGCGCATTCGCCCGTTTTTCCAAATAATTTCTTTACAACGAAAAAATCATCGGGTATAATACCTACAACTTAATTCAAGAGCGTCTAGACATTTCGCTTGATTTGTACAAAAACATAATAGCGTATGTGCAAAACTTTTTCAAGCGAAGTGTCACAATTTGCACTTTTTAGTGTCAAATTTGCTCGGGGGGGGGGTAAAACATGGAAGAAATGTCTTTGTTTAATTATGTTGTCACCGTGTTGCAATTCACGGTTATGTACGTTGCGTTTGAGTTTATGCTCAATCGCCGATGCAAGCTGTGGATAGTGGCGCTGGCAGAGTTTGTCGCGCTCAATGCGGAGTATTTTGTCCTGTTGCTCGTCTTTCCGGAGCGCCTTACCTTTGCGCGCGTGCCGCTGGGCATGGTGATATTGGCCTTGCCCCTGCTGCTTTATAAGAACAAGTGGTATTTAAAGCTCCTTGCCTTTGCCGTGGCGCAGAGCGTGTTGGTGCTCAGCGAGCTTTTGATGGTGATAATAGATAAGTATAATATCCTCGTATTCACCACGGGCATAGAGGGCTTGCCGCTTGCGGCGCGTATGACGCAGTACGCGGTGTATATCTCCATTTATACGGTGCTGATGTTCATCATGTGCGCCCTCGTTGTGCGGCACAGCAAGAGGGGCTTTGGCCGCTTGAGCGTGTTTGAAATCATCATTTCGGCGCTCTTCTTCCTTTGCCAGTGCGTGCTCCTTTTGGGCTGGGCGACCATTTCCGCCTACGCGACCAGCTTGGCCGAGCGGGGCGTTATTACGTTTGTGGCGCTGCTGTTTTTAGTGTCGGACGTGAGCGTGTTTATACTGATGTTCCGCGTGGCGAACCGCTGGGTGCTCCTTGCCGAGAATGAGAGCATCCGCCGCCAGATGAACGCGCAGAGCAATTATTACGATATGTTCATCTCCCAGTCGGACGCTATACGCCGTATGCGCCACGACATTGCCAATCATCTTTTCACCATAAACGCCATGCTCTCCGAGGGCGAGGCGGACGAGGCGCGAAACTATTCGCGCGAGCTGCAGTCGGGCGGAATATGCAAGCCCGCCTTGGGACTGTGCCAAAACGCCACGGCGGACGCGTTTTTGTCCGCGCGCTTTGCCCGGCTTGAAGCCGAGGGCATAGAGGTGAAAGCGTCTATTGTCTTGCCCGCCGAGCTTGGCATATCCCCGGTGGATCTTGTAAGCGCGTTCGGCAACCTCTTGGATAACGCGGAGGAAGCGCTGCGTGGGGCGGAAGAAAAGTACGTGGTGCTCAAAGCGCGCATACAGGGCGCGTACTTAGTCATAGACACGGAAAACCCCTGCGCGCACGTGCGCGACACGCGCTCTGCCGAGCGGCGCATTCCGGAGCTTGAGCGCGGAGTAGGCTTTTGCATAATGAACAACATGGCGCGCAAGTATGACGGGCAGTTTAAATACGGCATAGAAAACGATGTGTTTCGCGCTTCGCTGGTGCTGAAAACGGAGAACAAAAATGCTTGATATTGTTATATGCGATGATGATGCATTGCAATCTAAATATACCGCGCGCATTGTAAACAGCACGCTCGGCGATATGCCGCACGATACCGAGATTTTTTCCTCGCCCCAAAAGCTCTTGGAGAAGATTACGGCGGGGAACTACGCGCCCGACATTGCCGTGCTGGATATTGCCATGAAGGAGCTGGACGGGATAAACCTTGCCGCAAGGCTCAATGCGCTTGTGCCTCGCTGCAGGATAATCTTTCTCACCGGGTACTTGGGCTATGCCACCGATGTATATTCTGCCGAGCACAGCTACTTCATCCTCAAAAACGAGCTGGAAGCGCGCATAGAAACGGCGCTTAAAAAGGCGCTTGTCTCGCTCAATATCGCCGAGAGCAGTGTGCCGAGCCTCATTATAAAAAGCCGCGGCGCGGCCACGCCCGTGAGCATAGGCACGGTGGAATACATAGAGCGCATAGGGCGGCGCACCAAGGTGAAAACCGCACAGGGGGAAATTACGACCTCGCAAGCGGTCAGTGAGCTTATCTCGGACGAAACGGAGAAGCACTTTATCCACTGCCACCAGAGCTTTTGGGTGCGCGCACAGGCCGTGCAGAGCATGGAAGCGGGCGAATTTATCATGAAAAGCGGGGAGCGCGTCCCCATAAGCCGCTCGCAGAAAAACAAGGTCAAGGAGCTGTTTTTCGCGTCCCTCATCAGCGCCGACAATTAATTTTTGTAATAATTCACGAAAATGCACTGCAAAGTCTGTCACATATGCCTAAATGGGCAATGTTCACAAAAAAACGCTTCATTTTGCCGCGACAGTGTGCTATAATAATCATAGCAACGGGGGGTGAACCCCCTCAAGTTGGCAAAAGAAAACCGGCATATGAAAGGAGTTGGCAGTATGAAGTTCACTTTTACCGAAAAGAAGATGGATTCCTCCGAGGAGCTGAGAGCCTATGCTATCCGCAAGATATCAAAGCTTGACCGCTTCTTCAAAACCGAGGCGGAGGCCTTTGTTACGTTCAGCATCAGCAGAGGGCGCTTCCTCGCGGAAATCACCATCCACAACAACGGCCTGTACTACAGGGCAAGCGAACTGACCAATGATATGTATGCGTCCGTGGATTCCGGCGTTGCCGCGATAGAGCGCCAGATCCGCCGCAACAAGACCCGCCTTGAAAAGCGCTTGCGCGAGGGGGCTTTGGAGCGTGATGCCGTGCCTGCATATGTCCCTCAGGAGGACGAGGAAGAAGAATTTAAGATAGTGCGCTCCAAGCGCTTCTCTATCAAGCCCATGTCCGCCGAGGAAGCCATTTTGCAGATGGAGCTGCTGGGTCATGAGTTTTTCGTGTTCAAGAACATGGACGCGGACGAGGCGATTTCCGTTGTCTACAAGCGCAAGCAGGGCGGCTACGGCCTTATCTGCGATGACGGCTTGGACGATTGATTTTATAAAGATAATAATCATTAAATATACCGTTTCCCGGTCGGGCTTCCCCCGACCGGGAATTTTTGCGCCCCACTCGTTGCACATTGCGGGAAAATGATATATAATCATAAATATTACAATATCGGGAGATAAACATGGACGAGAAAACAATCGGCACGCTTTATATAGTCGCCACGCCTATCGGCAATTCACAGGATATGTCCCCGCGAGGGAAGAAGATTCTTTCCGAGGTGGATATAATCGCGGCAGAGGATACGCGCCGGTCAATGGTGCTTATGAACAAGCTTGAAATACGCAATAAGCTTGCTTCCAACCATAAATTCAACGAGTACGGCAAGGCAAAGTATTTCATAAACGAAATGCTCTCCGGCAAGTCCGTCGCCGTCATAACCGATGCGGGCACGCCCTGCATTTCCGACCCCGGCAACGAGCTTATTAAGGCCGCGGTCGAGGCGGGGATTAGGGTTATCGGCGTTCCGGGCTGCTGTGCGGCGGTTACGGCGCTTTCGGTTTCGGGCTTTGACCTTTCAAGCTTCATGTTCTACGGCTTTTTCCCCCGCGAAAATGCCGAGCGGCGGCGCTTGCTGGAAAAGCTTCGCCGGGGCGATACGCGCACCTTTGCCTTTTACGAATCCCCCAAGCGCATTATGGAGCTGGTGGAGTTTTTCATCGAGGCGCAGGCCGAGTGCCGTATGTGCCTTTGCAATGACCTGACAAAGCTCCATGAAATGCACTTTCGCGGCACGCCCGCCGAGGTGCGCGAGCAGCTTTTGGCCAAGGGCAACTACGAAAAGGGCGAGTACGCCGTTATAATCGAGATTGACGATAGCTATATTTTCAACAAGGTGGAGCATACGGTGTCCGCCGAGGCGATGCTGGTTGACGCTATGGTAGCCGGGAGCGTTACGCCCAAAGAGGCCGTGGCGGCGGTGCTGGCGGATGAAAATAACTCCTACAGCAAAAATGAGCTTAAAGCCGCCGCACTGCGCTTAAAGCGTATGTTTTCCGAGTGAGGGGCGTGACGCATGGATAAATCAAGACTTCGCGCGGACTTTGAAGCGGCGCTCGCCACGCTCTCCAAGGCTGTACTGAGTCAGCCCGTAGGCGAGCTTGCCGAGGGCAAGCTCACCATCCGCCCCGTGGAGCTTCGCGGCGAGCGGCGCTATCAGATAGAGCGTTTTCGCGACAATAAGGCCTTTCATCAAAACCTTAATGAAGAGGAGCTTTTGCGCGTTTTTGACGCTGAGCTTGACGGGCGCTATCGCCAAGCGCTCATAGTGTCGGGCGCGATTTCCGCGCAGTACAGCCTTAAAACAAACGGCGCGTATAAGCGCAAAATGCAGTCCGCCGTAGCCCGCCCGGGCGAGGCCGCGCTCAACCATAATCGCGGCAAAAGCTATATCCTCGCCGAGGGGGAGAACATACCCGCGCTTGTGGATTTGGGTGTGTTTACGAGCGATTTTCATGTTGTAAAATCGAAATATGATAAATATAAGCAGATTAATCGCTTTGTCGAGCTTGTGGACGATGAGCTGTCTAAATACGATAAGCGCGATATAACCATACTGGATTTCGGCTGCGGCAAGTCGTATTTGACCTTTATTTTGTATTATTATTTCACCGTCAAGCGCGGCATGAACGCCAAAATAATCGGCTACGACCTTAAAGCGGACGTGGTGGAGCACTGCAACGCCATAAGCGAGAAATACGGCTACACGGGGCTGAAATTCGTCCATGCGGATGTGACGCGGGATGTACTTTACAATGAGCATATTGACATGATAGTCACGCTCCACGCGTGTGACACCGCCACGGATTTTGCCCTTTATTATGCCCTCTCCCGCCGCGCAAAGTACATTTTCTCCGTCCCCTGCTGCCAGCATGAGGTCAACAAAACCATCAAAAAAGGCGGCGAACTGGATATCTTCATGTCCCATGGGATAATAAAAGAGCGCATGAGCGCCCTTTTGACGGATGCGATACGCGCCGAAGTGCTGGAGAGCGTGGGGTACAGGGTGGATATGATAGAGTTTATCGACTTTGAGCATTCCCCGAAGAATATCATGCTGCGCGCAACGTATACGGGCAAATGCAACACCGCCGGCGCGCAAAGCGCCGCCGCCCTATCTGAAAAATACGGCTTCAGCCATACGCTTTTAAACCTCGTGCGCGACAACGCGCAAGGCGAGAAATAAAAAAATCACGGGAGAGAATCGGATTCTCTCCCGTGAAGCTATATGCGATTAAGGATTCATGGTGTAGTTGGGTGCTTCCTTGGTGATGTAGATGTCGTGCGGGTGGCTCTCTTTAAGTCCGGCGGCGGTGATGCGCACGAACTTGCTGTTGGTGCGAAGCTCTTCAATGTTGTGCGCGCCGCAGTAGCCCATGCCGGAGCGCAAACCGCCCATCATCTGATAAATGGTCTCGGACACTGCTCCCTTGTAGGGTACGCGCCCCTCAACGCCTTCGGGGACGAGCTTTTTGTTGTTCTGCTGGAAGTAACGATCCTTGCTGCCGCACTGCATCGCGCCGAGGCTGCCCATGCCGCGGTACACCTTGAACTGCCGCCCTTGGTAAACCTCGGTTTCGCCGGGCGCTTCGTCGCAACCCGCGAGCATTGACCCCATCATCACGACCTTTGCGCCCGCCGCAATCGCCTTTACGATGTCGCCGGAATACTTAATGCCGCCGTCCGCGATTACGGGCACGCCGTACTTGTCCGCTATCTCCGCGCATTGCAGCACCGCCGTCACCTGCGGCACGCCTATACCGGCCACAACGCGCGTTGTGCAAATAGACCCCGGCCCTATGCCGACCTTTACGCAGTCCGCGCCCGCTTTTATGAGCGCTTCGGCGGCCTCCGCCGTGGCGACATTGCCCGCCACGAGCTGCGCTTCGGGGAAGCGGTTTTTCACGCGCTCTATGCTGCGCATGATGTTGGCGGAATGCCCGTGTGCAGAGTCGAGCACCAGCACGTCAACCCCAGCCGCGAGCAGCGCGCCGGAGCGATCCAAAACATCGTTCGTCACGCCTATCGCCGCCGCGCACAGCAAGCGCCCGGCCGCGTCCTTTGCGGAGTTGGGGTACTTGAGAACCTTTTCAATGTCTTTTATCGTGATAAGACCCTTGAGGCGGTAATCCTTATCCACTATCGGCAGCTTTTCAATGCGGTTTTTCTGCAAAATCGCCTTGGCCTCGTCAAGCGTTGTGCCCTCAAGCCCGGTCACAAGCGCGTTTTTCGTCATAACATCGTCAATGCGGCGGGTCATGTCGGTTTCAAACTTCATGTCGCGGTTTGTGATTATGCCGATAAGCTTGCCGTCCTCGTCCACTATCGGCACGCCGGAAATGCGATATTTCGCCATAAGCGCGTCAGCATCGCCGAGACTGTGCCCCGCCGTGAGGGAGAACGGGTTTGTGATAACGCCATTTTCCGAGCGCTTTACCATGTCCACCTGCTCGCTTTGCGCGTCTATGCTCATGTTCTTGTGTATAACGCCTATGCCGCCCTCGCGCGCGATAGCTATCGCCATGCGGTATTCGGTCACGGTGTCCATCGCCGCGCTCATCACGGGCACGTTGAGCTTAATGCTCTTTGTCAGATTTGTCTCCAGTGCCACATCCGCCGGAAGCACATCACTCTCCGCCGGTACGAGCAGCACATCATCAAACGTCAGCCCCTCGCCGACAAAACGCTGCGTGTAAATCTCTCCAAGTCCCATATCGCATCCTCCTTATAAAATTACCCGCGACAGACCCCTGTCGCGGTAGATTTCAGCCATTATAGCAGAAAAACCGCCAAAGTCAAGAGCAAAAAGCGAAAATACCGCGCAATTTTTTGTTGACGCGGCAAAGCATAGGTTACTATAATAATCTAAGAAAGTTTTTCTTGACAATCGCAAAACTCGGTAGCATAATATGCTTATCCTATAAACTGAGTAGGAAATACAATACAGGGGAGCATTTACTATGGCGAAAATATATTCTTCCGCAGATCAGCTTATCGGGCATACCCCGCTTTTGGAGCTGACGAACATCGAAAAGAGCATGGGGCTTAAAGCACGTGTGCTTGCAAAGCTTGAGTACCTCAACCCCGCAGGCTCGGTTAAAGATAGGGTCGCCAAGGCGATGCTGGACGATTTTGAAGCGCGCGGAGTGCTCACTAAGGACTCCGTTATAATAGAGCCGACTTCCGGCAACACGGGCATCGGCCTTGCGTCCGTTGCGGCGGCAAGAGGGTATAGGATGATAGTCGTCATGCCGGAAACCATGTCCGTTGAGCGCCGCCAGCTCATGCGCGCTTACGGCGCGGAGCTTGTGCTCACAGAGGGCGCAAAGGGCATGACGGGCGCGATAGAAAAGGCGGACGCGCTTGCAAAGGAGATCCCGAACGCGCTGGTGGCCGGGCAGTTTGTAAACCCCGCCAACCCCAAGGCGCATTTTGACACGACAGGCCCGGAAATCTATGCCGACACGGACGGCGAGGTGGATATCTTCGTTGCCGGGGTCGGCACGGGCGGCACGATAACCGGCACGGGGCGGTATTTGAAGAGCAAGAGATCGGATATTAAGATTATCGCGGTTGAGCCTGCATCCTCGCCCGTGCTTTCCGAGGGCAGGAGCGGCGCGCATAAGCTACAGGGCATCGGCGCGGGCTTTGTGCCGCAGGTGCTTGATACAACGGTGTATGATGAAATAATCCCCGTTGAAAATGACGCGGCCTTTGTAATGGGCAAGCTCATGGGGAGAAGCGAGGGAGTGCTCGTGGGTATCTCCTCGGGCGCTGCCTTGTGGGCGGCTGCGGAGCTTGCCAAGCGCGAGGAAAACGCGGGCAAGACGATAGTGGTTTTGCTGCCCGACACGGGCGACAGATATCTTTCCACCGAGATGTTCGCCGATTAAAACATAATAGGGTATAAACGAACCCCCGCTTGCCGATTTTCGGCGAGCGGGGGTGTTATACATTCAGTTTACTTGCTCAGATCCGGCCATTCGCCTTTGGGCGTGCCGTTTGCCGTGGGCATTTGGGCCAGCTGGGCTTTGTCGCCGTTTTTGAGCACGGACACCATGCCGAAGAAAATTTCGCTCAGCCGGAGAGAAATTTCCTCATCCGTGAAGCGGCACACCTTTGCCGCGCACAGCGAGCACAGCCCGTAGGTGTATATCCACATCTGGCGGAAAAGCTCCTGCGCCTGTTCGGGCGTGGCGTGATAGTCGTGAGTGATGATTTCAATGTCGCTTTCGTTGCCGAAAGGGATGTTGTTGAGGACGGAATCAAAATCCGTGTCGGAGCCGTTGTCGCACATGAAAAGAAGCCTGAAGAGCATCGGCTCTTCCTGCGCAAACTTCACCCACTGCATACCGCGCTTTTTGAAAGCGGGGGTGTAGCCCTCGGCCTCGTTTATATATTTGTCAAAAGTCGCCTTTGCGCGCGCCGTAACGCCTACGCGAAGCTCTTCCATATCGCGGAACATCGTGAATATAGGCGAGCTTGACACACCAAGCTGCTTGCCGACCTCGCGCGCGGTCACGGCATCCGAGCCTTTTTTGCGCACCAGATTGTAAGCGGCGGTGATAATCTCTTCTCTTGAAAACTTGGGTTTAGGCGGCATTTCTTGTTGTCCTCCTTATAATCTTGCTTCCGTTGCGTTATATAACCAACGTTACTTTGTGGCAAATATTATAAGTCCTCTCGCCGAATTTGTCAAGCTACGTTATTCTTGTGTCAAACCGAAGCGGAGCTTACCCCAACGCAACATCCAGCATCATCATTATCAAAAAGCCGCCCGTGAACCCCACTGCGCCCACGCGCCCCGTGGCTTCGGGGATAAGCTCATGCGCGCAAACGTACAGCATTGCGCCCGCCGCAAAGCCGAGCAGCCACGGCATCGCGCTTTGTGCGCTTGCCGCCGCCAGCACCGCGAGCAGCCCGAACGCGGGTTCAACCGCGCCCGACAGCACCCCGTAGCCGAACGCGCGCCGCCGCCCCATGCCAAGCTGCCTCAGCGGCAGCGACACCGCTGCACCCTCGGGGAAGTTTTGTATTCCTATCCCCAGCGCGAGCGCCGCCGCACCCGCCGCGCCCTCGCCGTTTGCGCCCAAGGCGCACGCGAGCGCCACGGCCATGCCCTCCGGTATGTTGTGCACGGTCACGGCGGTGATGAGCAGCGGGGGAGCGCCGCGAGACGAAAAACCGCGCGAACGCGCGATTATTTCATCTAATAGCATTAAAAATCCTGCGCCCGTGATGATTCCCACGGCGGCGGGCAGCCACGAGAGCGCTAACCCCGCGCTCTCGGCGCGCTCAATAGACGGCAAAAGCATACTCCACACCGAGGCCGCCATCATTACCCCCGCGGCAAAGCCCATCATGCCGCTTTTGACCCTCGGCCTTATTTCGCCCGCGAAGAAGAACACCAACGCCGCGCCGAGCGTGGTCATAAGAAATATAAAGCCCGTGCCGACCCCGGCCCAGGCGAGACAACGAAGCATTTCATCAACGCCTTTACGGAAAAATCGGGAGACGAAGCAGAAAAGGTTTGCTTTGCCTCCCGATATATTATAAGCCGCCGCGCGGCGAATTGTGCATGGTAGATTTGCTCTGTTTATTCGGCCACGCCGATGGCGAGCGTGGGCGCATTTTCGCGGATTTTGGCAAGCGCCGCATCCATCGCTTTCTCGCTTTCGGAGAGAATATCGGCGTATTCTCTGCCCTCGCGCACAAGCACCAGGCGATAGTAGTTAAATGCAACGCTGCCGCAGCACATTTTGCCCGTCACCTCTTGAATGCGGATAAAGGCGCGCTCAAGCGTATCAAAGGCCATGAATTTTGTGCGCAATCCGTCTCTATAATATACGCCGAGCTTGCCGACACGTGCCGTGTCGAATTTCTCCGCGCTCTGATAGTCCGCTGTCAGCGCCGCATCCTGCGTTACGCCGTCCGGGGTGTAAAACTTTTTTTCCGCCATTTGTGCTTTGCCCTCCTTAGTTTTATAATGTGTTTTTCAAAAGCGTAATCGTGCGTCCCTTGCGCTTTATAATGCCGTCGTCGCACATATTTTTCATTTCGCGCATCATGCTTGCCCTGTCCGCACAGAGATAACCCGCAAGCTGGGAAAGGGAAGTTTCGGTTTCAAAGCTTTTGCTGCCGCTCTTTTCGCTGAGATATTCAAAATACGCGTACAGCTTTTTGCGCAGTGAGCGCTTGCTGAGCATATTAATCCGCATGGAAAGCGACTGCGCCTTTTTTGCGGAAAGCTCAAAGAGGTTTTGCGTCAATTGCGTGTGATGCCCGCAGGCGTTGGGGCAGCGCCCCACTATGCACTCAAAGCGGAAAAACATCACTTGGCAATCGCTGTCGGCTTCCACGACATAGCCCAAATCCCCATATGGCATGGCAAAAACCTCGCCGAAAATGTCATTGGGCGCGTAGTTTTCCAAGAGAACGTATTCCCCGTCACTGTCGATGCAGTATAAATGCGCCCGTCCGCGAACGAGCAGACAAAGATAGCTCAGCTCCGGCGAATAAACCGTTACGGTTTCCCCGCGCCGAAAGGTGCGCGTTTCGGGCTTGAAACAGGCTATCATTTTTTCTATGCTCTCTTCGCTTATGCCGGAAAAAAGCTCGGTGTCTTTTATCATGGTATGTACAGTCCTCTTTTTTCGCTTGCTTTACGACTATTATATATACAATGCTAGCACAAAACTGTTGCAAAAGCAACATATGTTTTTCCCGCACTGATATATAATAACATCATCAATAAATTGATAATGACGGAGGGAAATAATATGTACTGCACGAGAAAGGTTACGGATGAGCTTATATGGGTCGGCGCGGACGATAGGCGGCTTGCCTGCTTTGAGGGCGTTTACGATGTGCCCGACGGCGTAAGCTATAATTCCTATGTCCTTTTGGATGAAAAGGTTGCCGTGTTTGACACGGTGG
>CAYRPD010000009.1:0-4088 GCA_964426095.1 uncultured Oscillospiraceae bacterium
TAAAGGTTCACCTTCTGCGCGAAACCAAGGCCGTGGATTACGCAAAGTAATATAATAAGAATGGTTAAAGGGGCTGTAGCGAAGCAAAGATTACATTTTGTTTTCGTGAAAAAGCCAAGTAGAAAAAGATTCTGGAAACTTGCATATTGGCAAGTATTCAGAATCTTTTTTGTGACTTCGTTTTGCAGAAGAATTATTTTGCTACAGTCCCACTTTCCTACTCCTAACCGATATGGGGGATGAGGGATTAAGCGTTTTTCATTAAAATCTGGTCTATTACATCGGCGGCGTGCTCGCAGAGGTCGCAGCAGGCTTCCATGCTGTCGAATATTGCCTTGCCGCCGAGGAGACGGCGCACATCGTGCTCTTCGGCAAAGAGTGCGTGTACAAACTCGGTGTACTCGCGGTCGGCCTCGGTTTCCATGGTGTTCACAGCCACGAGGAGCGAGCGGAGCTTGGTCGGCTTTTTGAAGCTTTTAAGCTCACCCACGGCCTCGGCAAGTGTGGAGACGCAGTTGAGCACATGGGCGGAAAACTCCTTTGCCCCGGCGGGAAGCGCGTCCACGTGGTACATATAGCACTCTAAAAGCACGTTATCCAGCGCGTCCGTAACATCGTCAATGAGCTGAACAAGGTGGGCAATGTCCTCTTGTTCGATGGGGGTTATAAACTCCACGGAGAGCTTATGAAGAATGTCGTGCTGTACGCCGTCCGCCTCGTGCTCGATTGCGTGCATCTTTTCACGCTCAGCGGCGAGCGCCTCGGCGGAATATGCGGAGAAATACTCCTTTAAAAGCTCCGCCGTGCGCACGCAGTAGGTGCTTTGGCGGGCGATGAGGGCGAAATAATCGGTTGCCTTTGCCATGATGATTCTCCTTTCTTATGAAAACAAGTGTAAAAACAATTTAGCCAGCGCGTACCCCAACAGCCCGCAGCCGGGGAAGGTACACACCCATGTCAACACGAGATCCTTTACTATTCCCCAGTTGACGTTTTTCACGCTCCTTGCCGCGCCCACGCCCATAATGGCGGTGGTTTTGGTGTGGGTGGTGCTGACGGGGATGCCCGTGAGCGAGGATAAAAGCAGGCACAGCGTTGCGGCAACATCGGCGGCAAAGCCTTGATACGGCTTTAAGCGCACCATGTCCCGCCCGACGGATTTTATAATCTTCGTCCCGCCTATGCTCGTGCCAAGCCCCATAACCGCCGAGCACAGTATCATAAGCCACAAGGGCACGGTGAACGTGGTAAGGTCGCTCTGCCCGCCGGCAAAGGCCGCGCCCAAAAGGAAAATCGCCATGAACTTCTGCCCGTCCTGCGCCCCGTGCATGAACGCCATTGCCGCGCCCCCGGCTATCTGCGCGCCGGAGAAGAAGCGCCCCGCCGTGAGGCGGTTTTGGTTGCGGAAGAGAAACACAGTGAGCTTTGCCGAGAGAAAGCCCAAAATGAACCCCAGCACGGTGGAAAGGACGATGCCGTACAGCACCTTTACCCATTCCCCGCCGTTTATGCCGGAGAAGCTGCCGTGTATGGCAACGGCCGCGCCGGAGATACCGGCGATGAGCGCGTGGCTTTCGCTGGTGGGTATGCCGAAAAACCATGCCGCCGTGGCCCACAGCACTATCGCCGTCATCGCTGCGCACAGCGCTATGAGCGAATGCTGCGCGTTGCCGCCGAAGTCGGCAATGTTGTAGATTGTCATGGCAACGGAGGCGTTCACCGCCGTCATGACGAATACGCCCAAGAAGTTGAACACGGCGGCCATCAGTATGGCCTTTTTTGCGCTTATCGCGCGCGTGGCGACGCAGGTGGCTATGGCGTTGGGCGCGTCCGTCCAGCCGTTTACGAGGATAACGCCGAGAGTGAGGCACGAGGCGATAAGCAGCATGGGATTCTCAGCCGCCTGTCGGATAAATGCTGTCATGCGCGTTAATTACTCCTGTTTAGTTTATTTTCTCTGAATATTTTTCCCGTACATATATAAAAAAAGACCCGTGTACAGTAAAAATTAAATAACTGTACATGAGTCTTGCTGTTGTTGCAAAGCCAGACGGCGCAAGGCCGCCATGTATGTTGACATTTGCTCACGCCCTTTCGGCGCGCAGCTACTCCCCCATGCGGTGCAAGAGTATGTTCATTTATAAATTAAGTATAACAGCTATCCCCCGCTCGGTCAAGAGCCGATACGCGCGCAAACGCGAAAAAAGCGCAAAGGCGGCGTAAAAATATTGCGATATTTATCGAAAAATTTTTATTAAAAACGCGCAACGCGCGGGGGACAAATTGCGTCATATAGAGTGAGAGCAAAGAAACACACACTCAAAAAAGGAGGCATATATGGACGATTTGGGGATAATAGAGCTGTATTGGCAGAGAAACGGCGCGGCGATAGACGAAACCGATAAAAAATACGGCGCGCTGTGCCGGGGGCTTGCCGTGCGTATTTTGGGCGATGAGCGCGACGGGGAAGAGTGCGTAAACGACACCTATATGGCGACTTGGCAGGCGATACCCACGGAAAGACCCAATAAGCTCGCGGCGTTTCTCGCCGCGATTACGCGGCGGCTGAGCATTGATGTGCTGAGGAAAAGAGGGGCGGCCAAGCGCGGCATGGGCGAGGCGGAGCGCGCCTTGGATGAGCTGGCCGAAACCCTGCCCGCGCGCGATAACGTTGAGCGCGAGGTAGAGCAGCGTGAGCTTACCGAGGCTATAGACCGCTTTTTGGATACGCTGGGTGCAAGCGAGCGGGATATGTTCGTGTGCCGTTATTGGCTGTGCGCGAGCATAAAGGACATTGCCCGCCGCTTCAACGCGAGCGAGAGCCGCGTGAAAAGCTCGCTTATGCGCACGCGAAACCGACTTAAAAAGTATCTTGGCGAGGAGGGCTACATATGAGCGCACTTGATATTATGGACGCGATGAACGGCATAGCGCCGGAAAAGGTGCAGCGGGCGATAGAGCGCATGGGCTATCTCAATGCGCGCCCGGCAAGGGGCAAGGGCGCGCGGCGGAAAACGCGGGTGCTGCTGTTGGCGGCGGTGCTGGCGCTGCTGCTGGCCGCGTGCGGGTATGCCGTGGGGCGCGCGATAAACAGCCCCGACCAGGCCTTTGAGATAACGCAGCAGGAATTAAAAAAGATGAAGGACATGGGCATATTGTCGCCCGAAATCGTAATCCCGGAGGAAGCGAGCTTCGTCATGGAAATGCAGGAAAATGACGGCCATATGCCGGATGAAAACTACTGGTACGGCAGAATATTTAAGCATAGCTACTGCGTGTCCGCCGGAGCGGGGAATTATCATTATAATCTCTTTGTTGACACCATGAGCGGGAAGATAACAAAGCTGAGCATAGACGCATCGGCACAGGCCGAGGACGAAGCCTTTATTGACGAAAGCCCCGATTGGAGCGGAAAAGTCACTAAAAGAGAGCTTAGCATGAATTTTGACGATGTTGTGCCGCAAAACATCACGCTGGACGAATTTTGTGCGCTTTTGAGCGAATACTGGGGCTTTAAGGGCTACATCTTGGCAAGCACGGTGGAAGAGGAGTTTTATGACTACAACACCGAAGTGCCGGACGGCGGCAAGCGCTTGACGGACTACGCAAATGCCCCCTATCTCACCGTGTTCTTTGACGGCGACCAAGAGGGCGTGCCGATGTATATTGAACTGTCGTCCTACGCGCACCCGAACGGGGTGTACTTCACCGTGGGGACAAACCACGCGGTAGGGTGAAGAGGACAGCGTAAATAAAATTACTCCCCTGCACTTTGGGTGCGGGGGAGTGTGCTTTATATGTGGGTGTGTGGGAAAATCAAAAGTCCTTATACACCCTCGGCACGCGCTTTGATACTGCGCAAAGAAGCTCGTAGGGGATAGTCTGCGCAGCGGCGGAGAGGGCGTTAATGTCGTTATTTGCGCCGAAGATTTCAACCTCGCTCCCGACATCCGCCGCGGGAAGCTCGGTCAGGTCAACCATGCACATATCCATGCAAATGCTGCCGCATTGGGGAGCGTACCCGCCCTGCGCGTAGAAAGAGCACTTGTTGGATATAAGGCGCGGCAGACCGTCGGCATAGCCTATGC
>CAYRPD010000009.1:4188-19342 GCA_964426095.1 uncultured Oscillospiraceae bacterium
TAGAAAGAGCACTTGTTGGATATAAGGCGCGGCAGACCGTCGGCATAGCCTATGCCGAGCACGCCCATGCGGGTGCGCCGGGCGGTGGTGTAGCGGCGGCCGTAGCTTACGGAGGTGCCGGGTTCGTAGAATTTAATGGTGCTCACGGTGGTGACAAGGCGCATACACGGCTTGAGGCCGAGCCTGCCGGAAGTGTCGCCGTAGCCGTAGAGGAGAAGCCCCGGGCGCACCATGTCTAAAGCGGTTTCGGGGTAGCTCACGACCGCGCCGCTGTTCGCGCAATGGCGCAGGGCAAAGTGAATCCCGGCGCGCTCCGAGAGCGCGTCCGTCACGCGGCAAAAGAGCGCAAACTGCGCCTTGGTGTAATCTTTGCACTCCTCTCCCTCTTCGTCGGACACGGCAAAGTGCGTGTATATCCCCTCTGCATCGAGGCCGGGGAGAGTGCAGGAGCGGGTGATGTTATCCACACCCTCGTCAAAATGCTCCCCCGCGACAAGAAAGCCCAAGCGGGACATACCCGTGTCGAGCTTTATGTGGATTTTAAGCGTCCCGCCGAGTGCGGTTGCCGCGGCGGAGTATTCCAGCGCCTTGGCCAAGCACGTGACGGTTTGGGTAATGGAGTTATCTATAAGGGTTTGGGTGTATTCATGCGGCGTGTGGCCGAGGATGAGGATGGGCATGGTTATCCCGCCCTCGCGCAGCTCCAGCGCTTCATCGAGGCAGGAAACGGCGAGGTAATCCGCCCCGGCGCTCTCCAAAAGCTGCGCCACCTTCAGCGCGCCGTGGCCGTAGGCATCGGCCTTTACCACGCCCAAAAAGCGGCACGCGGCAGGTATGGCGGCGCGTATGGCCTTGTAGTTGCGCAATAGGTTTTCCGGGCTTATCTCTGCCCAGGTTCTCTTTTGTAAATCGTTCATTTATATATTATCCTCTATCATCAGCCCCGTCAGCGACCAGTCGGATATCTCCGCGAACACGCGCACACGCCCGTCGGAAGATATCTCGGCGCTCAGCGGGGTTTTTGTGTATTTATCAAGCTTTATCTGCACGCTCATGCCGTCGGAGGGCACAAGCACGGCGCACAGCGCCCCGTCCTCTTCCCAAGCCGTGTCGAGGTAGCCGGTTTTCAGCGTTTCTATCAGCAACGGCAGCGCCGACATCGGCGAAAGGCCGAAATCGTCCAGCGCCCCCGTGTCGAGCGACACGCCCTCGTATTCAAGCGCCGTCTCTCCCGCGCGTATGCGCGCGCTCACGCCGCGTATGATTTCGGGCGAGACGACCGTGATGCGGGTGCTTTCCTCATCGGCGGCGTAGTTTAAGGTAAACTCCGCCCGGCGGTCATCGTATTCCGCGCGCACGCGGGCGGTAAAGGCGAGCGTGTCCTGCTCGTTTAAATCGGCGGAAAACGCTTCAAAGGCCGTGCGCGCATCGGTTTTGCCGCAGGCCGAGAGCACGAACACAAGCGGCAGCAAAAGGGCAAGGTGCTTTGTTTTCATGGTGAGGTCTCCTGTTCATAGTTTGTACCACCACCATATGCCGCTGTGTTAATTATAATCACCGTAGGGAGAATAGTCAAAGAAAATTTTTGTTGCAAATTTCAAAAAAGTGTGGTATTCTCAAAGCTACATTGCGTATATCATGTGCGTTGAACGGGAAGATAGCGCGTTCGTACTCATCAGAGAGCGGGGGTCATCGGCTGAAAGCCCCCTTGGGTATACCCGCTTAGTTCGCCCGCGAGCCTCCGGCCAATCACCGGCGCGCAGACTGCGTTAAAGGTCTTTCAAGTGCGGCGCACTGCGCCGAATCCGGGTGGTACCGCGGAAGCTATGCTTTCGTCCCTAAGTGTTTTGGGGACGGGGGCTTATTTTTTTAGTATAGGAGTGTAAGAAAACATGAGAGAACTTATGCAGGGGCTGAGAGAAGCCTCTATCAAAGCGATAAGGGATTGCGACAATGTGGAGCTGTTGGAAGCGCTGAGAGTGAAGTACCTCGGCAAAAAGGGCGAGCTGACGGCGATTCTGCGCCAAATGGGCAAGCTCTCCGCCGAGGAGCGCCCCGCAATGGGTCAGCTTGCAAACCAGCTGCGCGCCGACATAGAAGCCGCGCTTGATGAGCGCAAGGCGGATTTGTCCGAAAAGCTTATGGAAATGAAGCTTGAAAGCGAGCGCGTGGACGTGACCCTGCCGGGCGAGAGCGTCAAGCAAGGGCACAAGCACCCGATGTACAACGTGCTTGACCAGATAAAGGACATCTTCATCGGCATGGGCTTTGAAATTTTGGACGGGCCTGAGGTTGAGCGCGCGGATTATAACTTCACAAAGCTCAACATTGACGAGGGTCACCCCTCCCGCGAGTGGACGGATACCTTCTACTTCACCCCCGACAGTCAGATTCTTTTGCGCACGCAAACCTCGAATATGCAGGTACACGCCATGGAGACGCGCCCCCTGCCTATCCGCGTGCTTGCGCCGGGACGCGTTTACCGCAAGGACGAGGTGGACGCGACCCACTCTCCGATGTTCCACCAGATAGAGGGCTTGGTGGTGGATAAGGGCGTTACCATGTCCGACCTTAAAGCCACGCTCAACCTCGTTGTGGAAAAGATATACGGCAAGGGCACGGTTACCCGCTTCCGCCCGCATCATTTCCCCTTTACCGAGCCGAGCTGCGAGCTGGATATCCAGTGCCACAAGTGCGGCGGCAAGGGCTGCCCGACCTGCAAGGGCGAGGGCTGGATAGAAGTGCTCGGCGCGGGCATGGTTCACCCGAAGGTGCTTGCCGGGTGCGGCATTGACCCGGATGTTTACTCCGGCTGGGCGTTCGGCATGGGGCTGGAGCGCTTGGCACTGGGCGAGTACAAGATAAACGATATGCGCCTTATATTTGAAAACGATGTGCGCTTCCTGGAGCAGTTTTGAGGAAAGGAAGGATAAGATAAAATGCAGCTTTCGAGAAAATGGCTCAACGAGTTTGTGGAGCTTCCCATTGAAGAATATGACGATCGCCGCTTCGGCGAGGCAATGACCGTGTCCGGCTCTAAGGTAGAGGTCACGGAGGATTTGAGCAAGAAGATTAAAAACGTCAAAGTCGGCAAGATACTTTCCATTGAAAAGCACCCCGATTCCGACCATATGCTGGTGGTGCAGCTTGATGTGGGGTGCGCTGCCCCCGTGCAGATTTGCACCGGCGCTTGGAATGTTCACGTGGGTGACCTTGTCCCCGTGGCGCTGGACGGCGCGCTTTTGCCCACTGGCGCGACCATTAACGCCGGGAAGCTTCGCGGCGTGGAATCCAACGGTATGCTTTGCTCGCTCAAGGAGCTTGGGCTGACCGCGCACGATTACCCCTACGGCGAGATTAAGGCCGCCGCCATCCTCGGCGACTATCACGCCCTTGACCCCGAAAAGCCCTCTATTTCCCCCGATATCCACCCCGGTGACACTATTTTCGGCAGAATCGTGGCCGCAGAGGTGACGGATGTGGAAGCCTACGGCGTGAACCTTTGGAAAGTGGCGCTTGACGGCGGCGCGCGCGTGGGAGAGACGATATGCGACTGCCAAAACCTCCACGCGGGAGATCTCATTGCCTACGATAACCCCAACGGCAAAATCTGCACCCTTGACGACCTGCACGCAAAGCAGGAAGAGTTCCCCCACTGCATTCCCGACGGCATTTTTGTGCTGCATGAGGAGTGCGCACCCGGCGACGATGTTGGCGCGCTTATCGGCATGGATGACCACGTGGTGGAGTTTGAAATCACCCCCAACCGCCCGGACTGCCTTTGCATGATAGGCCTTGCGCGCGAAGCCGCCGTGACCTTCGGCAAGAAGCTTACACTGCATGAGCCGGTGGTGCAGGCCAAGGCCGGGGGCGACATAAACGAGCTTGCCAAGATATACATTGACGCGCCCGAGCTTTGCCCGCGCTACACCGCGCGCATGGTGAAAAACGTGAAAATTGCGCCCAGCCCCGTGTGGATGCGCGAGAGACTGCGCAATGCGGGTATGCGCCCGATAAACAACATCGTTGACATTACTAACTATGTCATGCTCGAATACGGCCAGCCGATGCACGCTTTTGACTTTGCCTGTGTCGGCAACAACGAAATCCACGTGCGCCTTGCCCGCAAGGGTGAGAGCATCCGTACCCTCGACGGCACGGAGCGCAAGCTCACGGAGAGTATGCTTTGCATATGCGACACCGACAAGCCCGTGGCCGTGGCCGGTGTAATGGGCGGGGAAAACAGCGAGATTATAGGCGACACGGCCATGGTGCTTTTTGAAAGCGCCAACTTCAACGGCCCGTCCGTCCGCCGCACGGCGACCGCCTTGGGTATGCGTACCGACGCTTCCGCCCGCTTTGAAAAGGGCTTGGATATCAAGAACACCTACGCCGCCGTTCAGCGTGCGTGCGAGCTTGTGGAAATGCTCGGCGCGGGCGAAGTGGTAGAGGGCGTGATAGATGTCGTGCCCGCAGAGCTGAAAACCACCACCGTCAAGCTTGAACCGGAAAAGATAAACGCGCTGCTCGGCACGGACATAGGCGAGGCCGCCATGCGCAAGATTCTTGAAGATCTCGGCTTTACCCTTGAGGGCGACACGATATACGTTCCCTCGTGGCGCGGCGATGTGGAGCATTATTCCGACATTGCCGAGGAAGTCGCGCGCTTCTACGGTTATAACGAGATTCCCACGCGCTTTACCGGCGCTATAAGCACCTGCGGAGGCTTTAACGAAGTGCAGCTTGCCGAGCGCACCGTGGGCGAGGCGCTTCGCGCGCTGGGCATGGACGAGATTATCACCTACTCTTTCATAAGCCCCAACTACTATGACAAGATAAGAATGCCGGTGGATTCTCCTCTGAGAGACAGCCTTCGCATCTTAAACCCCCTCGGCGAGGATACCTCTATCATGCGCACCACCGTCCTTCCCTCGATGCTCGAAATCCTCACCCGTAACTTTAACTTCCGCAACAAGTCCGCCGCCCTCTACGAGATAGGCAAAATCTATCTCAAGCGCGCAGACGGCCTTGCCGATGAGCCGAAAATCGTCTCCATGGGCGCATTCGGCGAGGGCGAGAGCTTCTTTACGATGAAGGGCAGAGTGGAAGCCCTGCTTAAAGCGCTGGGCGCGCCCAAGGCAAAGTTTGTCGCCGAGAGCGGCAACGCTTCCTACCACCCCGGCCGCTGCGCCAAGGTGTATGTGGGCGATGAGTATATAGGCGTGTTCGGCCAGATTCACCCGGAGGTTGCGAAAAACTACGGCGTGGATGCGGAGCTTTACTGCGCGGAGCTTGGCTTTGACGCACTGTTGAAGGTCAAGGGCGGCATACCCGTTTATAAGCCGCTGCCGAAGTTCCCGTCCGTGACGCGTGATATCGCCGTCGTGTGCGCCGCCGGGGTCACTGTGGGCGAGCTTACCGAGTGCATCATGGCAAACGGCGGGGAATACCTCAAGGATTGCACGCTCTTCGATGTCTACACCGGCCACCATATCGCCGAGGGCATGAAGTCCGTTGCGTTCTCGCTCACGATGCGCGCCGAGGATCAAACCCTCACCGATGAGCACGCCGAGGAAACCGTGAAAAACGTGCTCACGGCGCTGAAAGAAAACTGCGGCGCGGTGATACGCTGAAAAGAAGCCGAGAAAGCGAATTTTTAATGAAAAATTAATCTTCTTTCGGCAAATTACGCCTTTACTTGCGTGGAGTTTGTGGTATAATCCGAAGTAAGAAATAAAGAAAACGGAGGGGTCATCATGGCAGACGAAACAAGAAAATTTGAAGCGCTTGACAGCAAAACCGCGATGAAAGAGGTTCTTTCTTCTGTGTATAATTCCCTCATGGTCAAGGGCTATAACCCGATAAACCAAATAGTGGGCTATATACTCTCCGAAGATCCGACCTATATCACAAATTACAACAACGCCCGCACGCTCATAACGCGCATTGACCGCGATGAGCTGATGAGCGAGCTTGTCAAGACGTATTTGGATAAGTAAATACTATCCGCAAAAAGGCCGAGGCGAAAGCCCCGGCTTTTTTGCACCCGTAGGCGAGTGAATAAGGCGCTTGTCGTTGCGAAAATTTGACTTTGCTTGCCGCGGGGCTTGTGCGAAAAGCCGGGTTAATGATATAATTTTTCAAAAGAGAAAGAGACGGGAGGTGCGCGATGAAAAAACGGGAGAAGAACCCCATTTCGCTCAAATGGGGGCTGTCACTGGCCACGATTATATGCTGGGTTTTGCCCATCGTCATCGTGACGGCCACGGCGGCGCTGTTTTTGAATTACTATTACAACACCACCATAAAAAAGACGGCGGACGCGGGCGCGGACAATGCCCTGCGGCAGGTGGAGCTGCGGCTGTCGGCGGCGATAGAGGATTCTAAGGCGGTTTCCTACGAGGGGTATGTGCGCCAAGCGTACAGGGAGTATCAGCGCGATAAAAGCAAAAGCACCCTCTATAAAACCACTACCGACTATTTATCGCAAAAATATTCGCGAAACGCGGCTTTCAGCGTGATTTATATTTCGTTTTTGGATGAGGCGCTGGATATCCACCCCTACGCCGCCGCACAGGGCACGGCGAAATATAACGTGCTGCGTAATTATAAAGAGAGCATACTGCCGGAGGTGAAGCGGGCGATAGGCGACATCGACACGGGGATAAAATTCATCACCGTGGACGGGGGCTTATACATGGTGCGAAACCTCTTGGATAATGACTTTAACCCCTACGCCATGCTCGTAATGGGGCTTGAAAAGAGCATGATTTTTCAGTCACTCTACGGGATAAACGGCATTTACGCGCAGGAAGTGAGCATAGACGGCTTGCCCGTGGCGCTTGAAGAGGGGGAGATGCCCGAGGGGCTGAATCCGTCGGTAATGCGGTATGAAGCCGAGGCCGAGGGGCATGAGCTTATCTTCACCGCGCAGACGGCCGATGTGAGCATATGGAGCACTATTCCCCTTTTGCGCTGGGCGATATTGATTATTGCGCTTTTGGTGCTGCCGCTTTTGACCGCGATGATATACTTTTTCCACCGCAATATAAACCACCCCATGGAAGTGCTTATAGAGGCAACGGGGCGCGTGCAGGGCGGGGAGCGCGGCTATCTTATAGATGAGCGCGCCTCGAACGCCGAGTTTAAACAGCTCTACAGCCATTTTAACTCCATGTCAACCGAGCTTAAAAACCAGTTCGACCGTCTCTTTTACGAGCAGCAGGCGCTCCAACAGGCCAAGATTAAGGCTCTGCAATCGCAGATTAACCCGCATTTTCTCAACAACACCCTTGAAATCATCAACTGGGAAGCGAGGCTGGCGGATGATGAGCGGGTGTGCTCGATGATAGAAGCGCTCTCCACCATGCTCGATGCCGCCATCGGGCGGGACGGCCGCTCGGAAATCGCGCTTCGGGAAGAGCTTGAATATGTGGACGCGTATCTATACATCACGCGCGAGCGCTTGGGCGATAAGCTCACCGTGGAGCGGCGGGTAGAGCCCGCCATGCTCGATTGCAGCATACCGCGCTTAATGCTCCAGCCCATTATAGAAAACGCCGTGGAGCACGACCTATCCAAAAACGGCGGGCTTTTGAGCCTGAGAACGTACATAAAGGAAGAAAAGCTCTATTTTGAAGTGGAGCATGACGGGGCGATATCGTCCGAGGGCTGGGAGAGCATAAAAGCCTCGCTGGCCGCCCCGAATGTCGCCGAAATCCCGCCTATGCGGGGCAGCGTCGGGCTGAGAAACGTCAATCAGCGCTTGAAGCTCATGTACGGCGAGGACTACACTTTCACGATAACCCAACCGAAAGACGGGCGAATTTTGGCGCAAATTGTGCTAAATTGCACAAACATCGCAACGAATGGCAAAAAAACGCAAGCAGGGCAATTAACCGAAAACGAAAAATAAACTAAAATAAAGTCAATGGACGCGAAGCGTCACACAAATAATTTTCAAAGAGGAGAAATAAACATGAAAAAATTGTTGGCTCTCTTGCTCGCATTGACAATGGTATTTGCTCTTTGCGCTTGCGGCAGCCAGGCCGCCGCTCCCGCCGAAGCTCCGGCAGAGGCAGAGGCGGAAGCCGCTCCGGCAAAAGAATCCGTAACCATTAACGTTGTCACTTCCTACGGCGGCGATGACGGCAACCGCAAGAACTTTGAAGCGGCTGTCGCGGCCTACGAGGAATCCACCGGCAACAAGGTCAATGACGGCTCCGCCACTTCCAACGAAGAGTGGAAAGCCAAGGTTCTCACCGACTTCGAGACCGGTTCCGAGCCTGACGTGCTGTTCTTCTTCACCAATGCGGACGCAGAACCCTTCATCACGGCAAACAAGGTCGTCTCCATTGACGAAATCCGCGCCGAGTACCCCGAATACGCAACCAACATGAAAGACAGCATGATGGCTGTCGCCGCCGACGGCAAGCAGTACGCCGTTCCGTCCTCCGGTTTCTGGGAGAATATGTTCGTCAACAAGACCGTGCTTGACGCTTGCGGCGTTGCCGTTCCCGGCCCGGACTACACCTGGGATCAGTTCCTTGCCGACTGCCAGACCATTCTTGACAACGGCTACACCCCCATCGCCTGCTCCCTCATCGAAGTACCTCACTACTGGTTTGAGTTTGCTGTTATGAACAACGGCACTCTTGAAAACCAGCTTGATGTCCCCACCGTTGACGCTGACGGCAAGCTCGTCGAGGACGAGACTGCTGCCAAGTGGATTGCGGCACTTGACGACATAAAGGCTCTCTACGAGCTTGGCTACTTCCCCAAGAACACCCTTACCGCCGGTGACGCAGAGACCGTTGCCCTCTTCGGCGAGGACGAGGCTGCCTTCCTTATAGACGGCTCTTGGAAAGTCGGCTACTTCTCCGAAAACCACGGCGACAACCTTGACGGTTACGCTGTTTCCTATGTCCCGGCCAAGGGCGATCGCGAAGCGACCGACGCTATAGGCGGCATCTCCATGGGTTACTTCATCACCCGCAAGGCATGGGATGACCCTGCAAAGCGCGACGCGGCAGTTGAGTTCGTTTCTCAGCTCACCTCCGACGAAGTGCTCAGCAAGTTCGTCACCACCGAGGTTACGGCGCTTGTCAACGGTGCAAAGCCCGAGGGTCTTAACGCTCTCCAGCAGTCTGCCGCCGACACCAATGCCAACATCACCGGCGTTATAGGCGCGGTGCAGGACAGCATCACCAGCGAAGCCAAGGGCGATCTCTTTGCCAATGTGCAGAACGTTGTCACCGGCAAGATGAGCGCGCACGACGCTGTTGAATCCGCAATCAAGCTTAACTGATAACTTTTCATTTGGTACTCCTTCGCATATATCCGAAATAGGGTCGCGCAAGCGACCCTATTTGACTAAGCAGAGATATAAAACTCTGTTGTAAATCTAAAATAACAGAGCAGCGGGGGAGCTTGAGGGGGCAAGGCCCGCCTCAAATCAGATAAACCGCCGTTGAAAAGCCTTGTGTGCAAGGCTTTTCGGGCGAAGCAGCATTTTGAACCTGTTCAAAATGCTCGGCGGATAGGCTTGCAAAGCCCGACTCGGCGGGCTGTTTGCAAGCCGGGTCGCGCAAGCGACCCTATTTGACTATAAACTTATGCGTAGTACGATAAAAAAGCACTTATTATAAGCTTATACATAGCACTATAGAATAGCTCTATAAAGATTTGACTATAGAAAACGACAATCAGCTTCTTGACGGTGAAGAAAATGAATTCTATGATATATAAAAAGAAAACACCGCTGATATTCTTCCTTGTTCCGGCGTTTGTTTTCCTTGCGGTGTATCTGTACTATCCGTTTGTGCAGAACATAATCAACACTTTTTTGAATATAAGCGGGCTTGGGCGCGCGGCAGAGGGGGTAAACACCCCGTGGTACGAAAACTATAAGCGCCTTTTTACCGACCCGTATATGGCCGTGGCGATGAAAAACACGATGATTTTAGTCGTGTGCACGGTGATATTCCAAGTGGGCATTGCGCTTATCCTCGCGCTCTTGGTGGATACGATACGCGTCGGCGCGCAGGTTTTCCGCACGATTTACTTTTTCCCCATTGTCATTTCCGCCACGGCGCTGGGGCTTATGTTCAACCTTATATTTCTCTATAAGGGCGGTATGGTAAACCAGCTCCTTTTGAGCATGGGGCAATTGGAGTATGAAGTAAAGGCGAACGGGAAAATGATAGTGGAGTGGCTGGACTGGAAAGACCAAGCGCACTTCCTCTTTACGATGCTGCTGCCGGTAATGTGGCAGTACGTGGGGTTTTACTTCGTGATTATCGTCACGGGGCTTAATAACATCTCGCAGGATATCTTCGAGGCGGCGGCGCTGGACGGCGCGGACGGGTGGAAACGGACAAAGTACATCACCCTGCCGCTTTTGAAAAACGTGCTTTGCACCTGCCTTGTGCTCGCCATTACCGGGGCGCTGAAGGTGTTCGACCTGCCGTGGGTGATGTTCGGCGCGGGTATGCCGGAGAATATGGGCTGGCTGACCGGCACATATATGTACGACCAGACCTTTAACAAAATGAACGTGGACTACGGCTCTACAATCGCGGTGCTGATAGTGGTACTGGGGGTTGTGCTCTCCGGCATCAGCAACAGGATATTCAAGCCGTCCGACGATATTTAAAGGAGCGCTGAGAGCATGAACATAAGAAAAGATACCCTCTCCAAAACGGCGACTTATATTGTTCTCTGCCTTTGGGGCTTGACGACGGTATACCCGTTTATATGGGTGATTTTGAACTCCTTTAGGAAAAAGGGGCTTATATTGAGCGATTCGTTTTCCCTGCCGCTGGGCGATGCGTTCACGTGGGATAACTACATCACGGCGTGGGAGCGCTCCGATTTTAAAAATGCGTATCTCAACAGCTTCATAATCTCCGGCACGGTGACAATTGCGGTGGTTATCATCGCGGGGCTTGCGGCCTACGGCCTTGTGCGTTACCGCTTTCGCGGACGCGGGCTTTTATATGGGCTTGTGACGGCGGGAATGATGTTCCCGGTGTTCTCCACGATAATCCCGGTGTTTCGCTTGGAGGTTATGCTCGGCATTGCCGGCACGGGCAACCGTTGGCTGAGCCTTTTGGCGGTTATACTGCCGCAGATAGCGGGCAATCTGTGCTTTGCGATAATAATTTTGATGGGGTTTATCCAATCCGTCCCCATTGAGCTTGAGGAAAGTGCGTACCTTGACGGGTGCAACGTTTTTCAAATCTACTTCAACATCATCATCCCAGCGGCAAAGTCCTCATTTGCGACCGTGGCGATATTCGCGTTTTTGTGGAGCTATAACGACCTCTTTACCCAGTCGTTCTTCCTGCGCTACCCGCAGGAGCGCGCGATAACCGGGCTTTTGAACGAGATAAGCTCACAGGCGGGCGTGAACTACGGGCTTATGGCCTCTTCCGTGGTGCTTGTGGTTATCCCGGTTTTGGTGGTGTACGTGCTGCTGCAAAAGCACATAATAAAAGGGCTTACGGCAGGCGCGGTAAAGGGCTGAGGAGCGAAACGAAAAAGGTTGGGTGAAAATATGTACCGTGTGGTTTTGATAGACGATGAAAGGATGATAGTGGAGGGGCTGAGCCGCGTTATAAAGTGGGACAGCTTCAACTGCGCCGTTGTCGGCACGGCAAACGATGCCGCCACGGGCGCGGCGCTCATCCGTTCTTTAAAGCCGCATATTGTCATCACCGACATTAAAATGCCGGATCAGGACGGGCTTAGTATGCTCGCCGGGCTTAAAAGCGAGTTTCCGGAGATGCAAATCGCCGTTTTGACCGGCTACAGGGACTTCAACTATGCGCAGGAAGCGATAAAGCTGGGCGTGTCGCGCTTTTTGCTCAAGCCCTCGCGCATGGACGAGCTTAACGAGGCTATTACGGCGATGAAAGAGAAGCTTGATAAGCTGCCGCAGAATGCGTCCGACAGAGCAGACACAGCCGACTCTGCCGACAGCGACCTGCCCGCAGGCGGTCACGCGGCAAGCTTCACCGTAAACCAAGCCAAGGCCTACATAGAAAAAAACTACGCCCAAAAGCTCACCTTGCAGGACGTGGCGGATAAATGCTACGTCTCCCAGTGGCATTTATCAAAGCTCATCAACAAATACGCCGGGTGCAGCTTCTATGAGCTTTTAAACAGCGTGAGAATAGAGCGCGCCAAGGAGCTTTTGGTCGACCCGCGCTTAAAAATCTGCGACATTGTGGAGATAGTCGGCTTTTCGGACGCGGCGCACTTTTCAAGAGTGTTTAAGCGCACCGTGGGCATGAGCGCGAACGAATACAGAAACAGCTTAAAAATGAGGGAATAACCATGCAATACGGCCATTTTGACAACGAAAAGCGGGAATACGTCATAGATAGACCGGATGTTCCCGTTTCATGGACGAACTATATCGGCAACGGGAAAATGTACGGCGTTTTCAACCACACGGCGGGGGGCTACCTCGTGTGCGGCAGCTCCGAGTACGGGCGCTTGACGCGCTTTAGGGCGAACAATGTCGGCATTGAGGGGCCGGGACACTACGTATATCTCCGCGATAACGACACGGGGGATTATTGGTCCGTGTCTTGGCAGCCCGTGGGTAAGGACATGGCGCACTACTCCTGCCGCCACGGGCTCGGCTACACAAAATACCTCTGCGATTACTCCGATATCCGTGCCGAGCAAACGCTCACCGTGGCCTTTGACGCGCCCGTGGAGCTTTGGTGCGTGGAGCTTGAAAACAAGAGCGGGCGGGAGCGGAATTTAAGCGTATTTTCCTATGCGGAGTTCAGCTTTCACCAGATAGACATGGATAACCGCAACTTCCAAATGAGCCTTTACGCCACGGGCAGCCGATATGTTGACGGCGTGATAGAATATGAGCTGCACTATGAGGAGAATAGCCGTCTCTTCTTCACCTGTGATACGCTTCCCGACGGATATGACTGCCTGCGCGATACCTTCATCGGCGCATACCGCACCGAGCGCAATCCCATCGCCGTCGAGCGCGGTGAGTGCTCTTCCTCTGCCGAAACGGGCGGCAACCACTGCGCCGCGCTGAAAAAGAACATCACGCTCCGCCCCGGCGAAAAGGCGCGGCTTGTGTTCATGCTGGGCGAGGGCGATGCGGACGCGGGGCGCGCGGCAAGGGCGAAATACACGCCGCAGGAAGCGGACGCACAGCTTGAAAAGCTGAGTAACTACTGGGATGAAAAGCTTTCCCGCTTGCAGATCCAAACCCCCAATGAGGGCATGAACACGGAGATTAACATTTGGAATCTCTACCAAAGTGAAATAAACGTGATGCACTCGCGCTTTACTTCCTTTATCGAAGTCGGCGGCCGTGTCGGCCTCGGCTACCGCGATACCGCGCAGGACGCGATGACTATACCGCATTCAAACAGCGCTAAATGCAAGGAGCGCATAGTGCAGCTTCTGCGCGCGCTCACCTCAAGCGGGTACGGCCTGCATCTATTTGAGCCGCGCTGGTTTGAAAATGACGGCGAGGAGCAGTCGTTCAAATCCCCCACGGTTGTTCCCACGCCGGATAAAAGCCAAATCGTACACGGCTTAAAGGACGCGTGCGCGGACGATGCGCTGTGGCTTGTGATGGCTGTGGTGCAGTATATAAAGGAAACGGGCGAATTCGGCTTTGCCGATGAGATAGTCACCTATGCCGACGGCGGCGAGGGCACGGTTTATGAGCACTTGCAGCGTATATTGGACTTTTCCGCCCGTCAAGTGGGGCAAAACGGCATATGCAAGGGGCTTCGCGCCGACTGGAACGACTGTTTAAACCTCGGCGGCGGGGAGAGCGCAATGGTGAGCTTTCTTCATCATTGGGCGCTTTCGGGCTTTGCCGGGCTTGCCGAGCGCTTGGGGCGTGAAGAGGACGCTGCCAAAGCGCGCGAAACCGCCGCTAAGGTCAAGGAAACCTGCGAGCGCGTGCTGTGGGACGGGGAATGGTATATCCGCGGCATAACCGCCGACAATCGCAAAATCGGCACGCATGAGGACAAAGAGGGCAAGGTACACATGGAGAGCAACACCTGGGCGGTGCTTTCAGGCGTGGCCTCGCGCGAGCACGGAGAGAAAGCCATGGACAGCGTGGATGAATATCTCTATACGCCCTACGGCCTTATGCTCAACGCCCCGTGCTACACCGTGCCCGATGACGGCATCGGCTTTGTCACGCGCGTATACCCCGGCTTAAAGGAAAACGGCGCTATCTTCAGCCACCCCAATCCGTGGGCGTGGTGCGCCGAGGCCATGCTCGGCCGAGGCAGCCGCGCAATAAAATTTTATAATGCCTTGTGTCCCGCGCTCCAAAATGATAAAATAGAAATACGCCAAGCAGAACCGTATTCCTATTGCCAGTTTGTGGTCGGCAACGCGCATCCGGGCTTTGGCCGGGCGCGCCACCCGTTTATGACGGGGTCATCCGGGTGGGCGTACTACGCGGCCACGCAGTATATCCTCGGCGTTCGCCCGGGATATGATGCGCTCACGGTTGACCCGTGCATCCCGGCGGAGTGGAAGGAGTTTTCGGTAAAGCGTGTTTGGCGGGGAGCTACGTACAATATCCGCGTTTTCAACCCCGACGGGGTTGAAAAGGGTGTTAAACGCATACTCTTCAACGGCGAAGAAACCGATTACTTGCCGGTTATGCCGAAAGGGAGCGTCAACACGGCGGAAATAATAATGGGATGAGGACAAAAAGATGATCAAATTCGGCACAGGCGGCTGGCGCGCAATTATTGCGGACGAGTTCACAAAGGCGAATATCCGCCTTTTGACGGCGGGGCTTTGCGCGCTCATGGAAAAAGAGGGTCACGCGGGCAAGGAAATCTGCGTGGGCTACGACAGGCGCTTTCTATCAAAGGAATCGGCGCACTGGGCGGCAGAGGTTTTGGCAGGGTACGGGTTTAAGGTGTACATGGTCAACCGCTCTTCGCCCACGCCCCTTATAATGTTCATGGTGAAAACGCATGAAATGCCCTACGGCATGGCCGTCACGGCAAGCCACAACCCCGCCGTATATAACGGCATAAAGGTCTTTACCGCCGGCGGCCGCGATGCCGACAGAACGGTAACGGCGAAGATTGAGCAAGAGGCCGCGGCGCTTGAGGGCAAGGAAATAAAG
>CAYRPD010000009.1:19442-24693 GCA_964426095.1 uncultured Oscillospiraceae bacterium
GGTAACGGCGAAGATTGAGCAAGAGGCCGCGGCGCTTGAGGGCAAGGAAATAAAGAGCATTGACTATGATGAAGCGCTCGCCCTGGGGCTTGTGCACGAGGAAAACCCCACAAACGAGTATATAGACAGCGTTTTGGCCTCGGTGGATGTGGAAGCTATCAAAAAAGCGCAGCTTCGCATTGCGCTTGACCCCATGTACGGCGTGAGCCAAACCTGCCTTAGCATGATACTCATGACCTGCCGCTGTGACCTGGAGATAATCCACGATAGGCACGACACGCTCTTCGGCGGCAAGCTTCCCGCCCCGAATGAGGAAACGATGGGGCCGCTCTCGGCCGTTGTGCTGGATAGATATCGCTGTGACCTCGGCATAGCCACGGACGGCGATGCCGACAGAATAGGCGTTATAGACGATAAGGGGCAGTTTGTCCACCCCAACAAGCTCCTTGTGCTGCTTTATTACTACCTTGTCAAATACCGCGGCTGGGAAGGCCCTTGCGTGCGCAATAACTCCACCACGCACCTGCTTGACCGCGTGGCCGAGGGGCTTGGGCAAAAGTGCTACGAGGTGCCGGTAGGGTTTAAGTGGGTCTCCGCAAAGATGACGGAGACGGACGCTGTTATCGGCGGCGAAAGCTCCGGCGGCCTTGCCGTTCGCGGGCATATCTCCGGCAAGGACGGCATTTATGCCGCCGCGCTCTTGGCCGAGATGATAGCCGTGACGGGCAAAAAGCTTTCCGAGCTTTATGAGGAGATCTGCCGCCTTTACGGCGAGCTTGCCTACTCGGAAGCGTCCTTTACCATGACGCATGAGCGCAAGGCCGAGCTTCAAAAATACCTCTTTGAGGATATGGCTTGCCCGGATTTCGGCGATAATGTCAAGCGCGTAAGCCGTGAGGACGGGTGCAAGGTGTATTTTAAGGACGACAGCTGGGTCATTTGCCGCTTCTCCGGCACTGAGCCGCTTTTGCGTATGGCCGCCGAAGCCGAAACGAAGCAGCAGGCCGATGCGTACATTGCCAAGTGGCGCGACTTCTTAGGACTGTAAGGAGCGGTTGCCCTCTCAGTCAGCCTGACGGCTGAGCTCTCCCAATGGGAGAGCCGAGAAAGAGAGCGGCGTTTAGCCCGCCCCTTGCCTCTCCCATCGGGAGAGGTGGCACGGCGTGAGCCGTGACGGAGAGGGCTGCACAATATCAATATCAAAAAAGCCGAGGTTTCCGTGCGGAAGCCTCGGTTTTGTTGCGCCTAATTCACGCTTAATTCAAAGCTGTTTAAGCCTTGTTTAAGGAAAGGGGAGTATGATAATCACGCATAATCCTACACGAAAGGATAAAAGGTCAACATGGAAACTAACCGCCGCAAAATAAAGCTCTCCGGCAAGAAGCTGAGAAAGCTTATAATCATAATCGCGCTTGTCCTCGCCGCGCTCGTAGGGCTGGCGCTTTATCTGCGTGCGCGCGTAACGCGCGAGTTCGGCTCGCGCGGCGCGGAGGAAATAAGCTCGGCGCAGGTGACGCGCGGGGAGATAAGCACATCCGTTTATTCCTCCGGGCGCTTGAGCGATGATGATGTGGAGAAGCAGACTATCCCCGCCGGGGTGGAGCTGACGGAAAAGCGCGTCAGCCCCGGCGAGAGCGTGAAAAAAGGCGATGTAATCGCCACGGTGGAGCTTTCCACGGTGCTTTCCGCGATGGGGGACGTGACGGACGAAATCTCCTCTATAGATAGCTCCCTCACGGCGGCCTCGGCTACCGTCACCACGGGGTATATCAATTCTTCCGTCTCCGGGCGGGTTAAAAAGCTCTATGCCGCCGCCGGGGACAGCGTGGCCGCGCTCATGTACGAGCACGGGGCGCTCGCTATACTCTCGCTTGACGGGTATATGGCCGTGGATATAGATGCACCCGCACTTAATGCGGGCGAGCGCGTCTTGGCCGTGACAGCGTCCGGCGTGAGCACCGAGGGGACTGTGGAAAAGACCCTCAACGGCACGGCTACTGTACTGCTGCCCGATGACGCGGTGGGGTATGAGGAAGCCGTGGAGCTATCCCTGCCGGACGGAACCTCGCTCGGCACGGGCACGGCATACATACATGAAGAGCTTAAAATAATGGGCTACACCGGCACGGTCAGCTATGTTTCCGCTGTGGAAAACGGCGCTGTGTACTCCGGAAGCACGCTCATGACCCTCGCCGACACGGCGGCCACGGGGTACAATGCGCTCCTATCCGAGCGAAAAGAGCTGGAAGAGGAGCTTAAAGACCTCATTACAATCTACAACGAGGGCGCAATCTGCGCGCAGACGGACGGCACAGTGCTCGCGATAAACGCGCTCACGGCGGAAGAAGCAGAGGAGAGCGACACGGACGAGAGCGAGGAGCGCTATATATCCATCAGCCCGGATAAAACCATGTCTCTCTCCGTCAGCGTGGACGAGAGCGAGATTTTGTCCGTTTCCGTGGGGCAGCGGGCAAGCGTAACCGTGGACGCGATAGAAAACGAGGTTTTCACCGGCGCTGTCACGGAGATAGACCGCGCCGGGACGAGCGCGGACGGCGTGACGGTTTACACGGCGGAAGTGAGCATACCCAAGGGCGAGGGAATGCTGTCGGGTATGTCCGCCTCGGCGACAATCAACATTGAGGGCGTGGAAAATGCGCTCTTAATCCCGTCCGACGCGCTCAATAAAACCAGCGACACGTATTTTGTCTACACCTCGGCCGACACCGAAACCGGGGAGCTTTCCGGCATGAAAGAGGTAAGCGTGGGTATATCAAACTCTAACTACACCGAAATCCTCTCGGGCTTATCCGAGGGCGACACGGTTTATTACATCGAACGCGAGGAGAACGCCTTCGGCTTTGCCATGCCGGGCGGCGCAATGCCCGGCGGTGACTTCGGCGGTAACGCCGGGGGCGGTATGCCCTCTTCCGGCGGCGGCGCAATGCCGAACGGAGGCGGAATGCGCGGCGGTATGCCGGGGAGAGGGTGAGGGAAAGAGCATGATACGCATAAGCGAGCTTTGCAAAACCTACACGATAGGCGATGAACAGGTACACGCTTTAGACCACGCCTCTCTCAACGTGGCACAGGGTGAGTTTGTGGGCATAGTCGGCCCGTCCGGCAGCGGAAAGAGCACCCTAATGAACATCATCGGCTGCTTGGACACCGCCGACAGCGGGGAATACCTCTTAGACGGCACGCCCATAGAAGCCTACAGCGAAAACGAGCTTGCCCGCATCCGAAACCGCAAAATAGGCTTTGTTTTTCAAAGCTTCAACCTCATCCCCAAGCTCACGGCGGAAGAGAACGTGGAGCTGCCGCTGATATACCAAGGGGTGAAAAAGGCCGAGCGGGCGGAAAGGGCGCTCGCGGCGCTGAAAAGAGTGGACTTGGCGCACAGAGCTAACCACTTCCCCACGGAGCTTTCCGGCGGGCAGCAGCAGCGTGTAGCCATAGCGCGCGCGATAGTCACGCGCCCCTCGCTCATCCTCGCCGATGAGCCTACCGGCAACCTCGACTCCAAAACCACGCGCGAAATAATGGAGATTTTCCACGAGCTTCACCGGCAGGGCAACACCATCGTGCTCATAACGCACGATGACACCGTGGCCGAGCAGTCCCAGCGGCAGGTGCATATTTTGGACGGCAAACTCACGGAGGTGAAATAAAAAATGCGAGATTCGTTGGTACAATCGTTCCGTATGGCGATGAAGTCCATAAGCGGGAGCAAGATGCGCGCATTTTTGACGATGCTGGGGATAATCATAGGCGTTATGGCGCTTGTAATCCTCGTGAGCCTTGTAAACGGCGCGACCGGCACGGTCACGGACACCATTGCCGCCCTCGGCTCGGATTTACTGTCCGTCAGCATTACGGACGACAAGGGCTTTCCCGTGACGCTTGAAGATCTCACCGAGTGGAAGAATACAGACGGCATAGGTTTGACGGCTGCTTGGGAAAACGAAAGCGCCGTGGCCAAATACGGCGCGGAAGCGGACACCGTCACCCTCTACGGCACGACCGCCGCCTATTACGACATACAGGGCTTGTCGCTCCTCTTGGGGCGGTACATCAAAACCGCCGATGTTGAAAACGCAAGCTACGTGTGCGTTTTGAGCGAGGACGCGGCAGAGGAAATAGTCGGCTACGCCGATTGCCTCGGCGAAAAGCTGAGCATAAACGGGGTTAAGTTCACGATAGCGGGCGTGCTTGAAGAGGACGAGGATTCGCTGATGTCAAAGCTCATGGGGTCAAGCTTGAGCGTATATATCCCGTACACCACCCTTATTCGCGTGAGCGACAGCGTCTCTTCCCACATAACGAGCTTTTACGTAAGCGCTGAGGACGGCAAAACGATAGCCGAGGCGGAGGAAGCCATGACCGCGATACTCATGGAGCGGTTTTTGCAGGACGAGGACGCATTCTCCGTTGACGCGCAGGACGCGATAGAGGACGCGATGAGCAGCATTACCTCGGTTTTGGCGGTTTTGCTGGGCGGCATTGCGGCGATATCGCTGATTGTCGGCGGGATAGGAATAATGAACATTATGCTCGTCACCGTCACCGAGCGCACGCGCGAAATCGGCATACGCAAGGCCATCGGCGCAAGCCGTGGCGTTATATTGCAGCAGTTTTTGATGGAAAGCGTTGTGCTTTGTATGCTTGGGTGCGCGGCGGGAATCTTCCTCTCGTGGGTCATTTTGCAGACGATAGGCATGGTGGTTTCAAGCCTTGATATCACGTTCAACATGGACGGCACGGTGGTGCTTATTGCGGTGCTTTTCTGCTTCGCGATAGGCGTGGGCTTCGGGCTGTACCCGGCGAACAAGGCCGCGCGCATGAAGCCGATTGACGCGCTGCACTACGGAGGTTGAGCATGGCAAAGAAATTATCGCGCAAAAAGATTATTATTGCTTCGATTGCAGTATTTATTATTGTTTTCGCAGCATTAAGCGTTTCTGCCCTCTCCCGTATGCGCAGAGGAATGCGCGCGGACGCGGCAGAGGTTACGGAAGAAATTATATCGGGCGAGGTTTCTCGCGGGGACATTGAGCGGCAGTTTATCGGCGCGGGAACGATTGCCGATGTAGGCACGAAAAAAGTCACCCTCGCGGGTAACATCAAGCTCGACACCTGGCAGGTGAAAAACGGGGACTATGTTCAGCAGGGCGATATGCTGGCCACGGTGGATAAGCAAAGCGTGCTCACCGCCGCCGAGGAACTAAACGGCCTCATAAAATCCCTTGAC
>CAYRPD010000009.1:24793-28187 GCA_964426095.1 uncultured Oscillospiraceae bacterium
ACCGTGACAATATCCGATGAATACGGCACACCGGGGGAAACCGTGCGCGTGAGCGCAGGGGACAAAACCGTCGGCACGGGCGAGCTTTTCATCCACAGCGAGCTGAAGCTCACGGGCTTTACGGGGACGGTGAACACGGTGAACGCTGCCGTGAACGCTCCCGTCAGCGCGGGAAACACCCTCATCACGCTTGTAAACACCGAGTATTCCGGCCGCTATGAAAAGCTTTTGAAGCAAAGAGCGGAGCTTGAAGAGGAAATGCAAAAGCTGCTCACGGCGTACACGCTCGGCGGCGTTACCGCCGAGGTGAGCGGCCGCGTAAGCGACATAGACGAGACCTTGGCCGAGAATGAGCGGGACGAGAGCGCTTTAACAGCGTCCGTCCTCGCGCCCTCTGCCCCGATGGGGACAATGGCGGGCGAATCGACCGACCCCACACAGCCGACAACCCCCGATGAAAGCGAGGGGGACGACCCTGATGATACCCCGCCCGAGGACGAGCCGAAGGTAACGGAATACATAGGCCGCGTGAGCGAAATCAAAACCGCCGAGGACGGCACCGTCAGCCTTATCATAATCCCGAACGGCGAACAGGCGGGCAACCTTGAGGTGCGCTTAACCGACCTTGAGGGCAAAACGGGCGGCGTAAAGCCCGAGGAGATAAAAACGGGGGACATACTCTCGCTGAGATACGAAAACGGCGTGTTAGTATCCGCGACCGTATACCAAACCCAAGGCGGCGACACGCCCGCTGCGGGTACTGAGGGGCAAATGCCCTCTACCGGCGGCGCGTCCGGCGGCATGGCCGGGAGCGGGGGTATGAGCGGGGGCGGCATGGCCGCCGCAAGCGGAACGGCGGGCGAGGAAACGAGCTACGTTTATGACGAAATGCTCCTTTGCCGCATCACGGTATATGACACTGCCGAAATCTCCGTCACGGCGGACGAGCTGGATATACGTGCGCTGAGTGCGGGCGAGGAAGTCACGCTCACGCTCGATGCCCTGCCGGGCGAGAGCTTCACCGGCGAAATTACGGAGCTTGACCCCGTGGGCGAAAATAACGGCGGCAGCACGAAATATTCCCTCACCGTCACCATGCTGAGAGCGGAAAATATGCTCACGGGTATGAATGCGGCGGTGTACGCAGTGCTTGAAGCGCGTGAGGGCGTTCTATGCGTGCCGACGGCGGCGCTCAATGAGGACGCAACGGGCGTTTATGTGTATACAGGGTATAACGCCCGCGAAGATACGCTCATTTTGCCCGTATATGTCACCACAGGCCTAAGTGACGGCGAATACACCGAAATCCTCTCCGGCTTAGCCGAGGGCGACACATACTATTACAAGTACGCCGACACAATCACATATCTGTTCAACTAAAGATTTTTTCTTGTTTTCACATTAATAATACTTCGCTTTCTCCAAAAATCTTTCCAATCGCACGAAATGCGCGCAGGATTTTCTCCCCTGCGCGCATTTTGTCGTTTCGGCATAGAATAAACAAAGCCGATACGAAATGAGGTTTAGCCATTGAGTGATAGTTTAATCATAAATCGCCTTATCCTGCCGCGCGATATCAAAGCCGCACTTGAAAAGTGCGGCCGCGTGCGCGAAATTGAGAGCATAGAAGAGCTTGTGTCGCTCAGCTGCGGCGGAGAGGGCGCGGAGAAATATGAGGTCAAATATACCGTTCCCGGCATGGGGGACGTGACGGAAGCGGTGATACACCGGGGCAAGAACGGCATAAGCGTGAATTTCCCGGAGGACTATATGCGCCGCCGAGATGCGGACAGTATGCGCATAGGGGACGCTTTACCCACGGATAAGCCGAGGTTTAAGGCGTGCTACGGCTATGATTTTGCCCTCTTGCGCCGTGAAACCCTCGCTTGGCTGAGCGAACAGAGCGTGATAGCACTGCCGTTTGAGGCCGGGGGAGAGCGGGGCAAAATCCCCGCCGTGCTCTTGTGCCCTGAAAACGCCGCGTTCTTCGCTCTCGCCTCGGCGCTCATGCAGGGGTTTATCCCGGCGCAAAATGTGCCTGACGGCTTTACCCCGCGCGGTATATTCATCGTTGCCCCGCCCTTTCGTCACACGCACTTTGCCGGAAAGCAAACGGTGGTGCACTGCCGAAGCGAAAGCTTGCACGAGGTGTTTGCCTATAACCTCTACCCCGGGCCGTCCGCGAAAAAGGGGGTATTTTCGCTTTTGCTGGATGTCGCGGCGCAAAGCGGGCGGCACTGCTGCCATGCGTCTGCCGTGCTGGCGGCAAGGGACGAGGGCGGGAGAACGGCGCGCGCGGTATTCATGCATGAGGGCGCGTCCGGCGGGGGAAAGAGCGAGCTTTTGCAAGCCCTGCCGAGCGGGGATAAGGGCGAAATGCTCTTGGCGGAAAACCTTGTCACGGGCGAAAAAGTATATACCGTGCGTCCTGACCCCGCCGCGCTCACGCCGATTGCGGACGATATGGCGCTTTGCGAGCGCGAGCGGGACGCGCGCGGCCGCTTGGTGATAAGTGACGCGGAAAAGGGCTGGTTTTTGCGCGTGGACGGGGAGCGCGCCTACGGGGATAACCCCGCGCTGGAGCGGGCGAGCATACACCCCGCCGCGCCCTTGGAGTTTTTCAACATCGACTGCGCGCCGGGGTCAACCTGTCTCGTTTGGGAGCACACCAAGGACAAAACCGGCGCGCCGTGTACAAATCCCCGCGTGATAATCCCGCGCGCGGCCTTGGGCGCGATGCCGGGGGAAGAGGGGCGCGGCGTAGATGTGCGCTCGCTCGGCGTGCGTATGCCGCCGAGCATCGCGAGCGCGCCAAACGTGGGGATAATGGGGCTTGTGCAGTTCGTGCCGCCGGGGCTTGCGTGGCTGTGGCGCTTGGTGTCGCCGCGCGGGTACAAAAACCCCTCGATTTCGCCGGGCAGCGCCGCGCCGAGTGAGCTTGAGGGCGAGGGCGTGGGCGCATATTGGGCGTTTGCCACGGGCGAGCGCGCGGCAGAGGCGAATATTCTCTTGCGTCAGTTTTTCACCGCGCCCGGGACAATGAATGTGCTCATCCCCAATCAGTATATCGGCGCATACGAAGTGGGCTTTCGGGGCGAGTGGCTGGTGCGGGAGTATTTGACGGGGCTTGTCGGGCGCGGCGAGGAAGCGGAGCTTATCCCCGCGCGCCATCCGCTCTTCGGTTATGCGCCGAGGGAAATGCGCATAGGGGCGGACAGTGTCCCCTCGCTCCTTTTGCGCCCGGAAGAGCAGAGCGAGCTTGGGCGCGCGGGCTACGATGCGTCCGCTTCAATTTTGAAAGCATTTTTCACGCGGGAGCTTGAAAAGTACGATGTGTCCCGTCTGCACCCGCTGGGGCGGGAGATACTGCGGCTTTTTCATGCCGATGCCCCGG
>CAYRPD010000010.1:0-3217 GCA_964426095.1 uncultured Oscillospiraceae bacterium
CTTCTTTTGATTTCATTATAGCACATGGTGAATAAATCGAAAAGAATTAGTGAACTCTTAAAATTTTAAACTTTCAGAGCACCTTGGAATTATATATAGCTGTTGACATTACGGCGCGCGTCACGTATAATGCGGGCATTACGCTTATATTACATATTCGAGGATTTTTACTGCTATGGAACACTCCGAAAAGCTCACCGTGCGCGAATGCGCCTTCGGCGATCGCGCATTTTACAGGCACGTGCTGGCAGTCGTGCTGCCGATAATCGTGCAAAACACGCTGACGAACGTAGTCAATCTATTAGATAACGTAATGGTCGGGCAAGTCGGCACACTGCCGATGAGCGGCGTTGCCATCGTCAGCCAGCTTATATTCGTTTATAACCTCGCCGTGTGGGGCAGCACCTCCGGCGCGGGGATATACGGCGCGCAGTTTTTCGGGCGCGGGAACATGGAGGGCGTGCGGCACACGCTGCGCTTTAAGCTTTTGGTGGTGCTGGGGATTACGCTTATCGCGTTCGGTATTTTCGCCGCATTCGGAAAACAGCTTATCCAAAGCTACATTGCTTCCGGCACTTCCCCCGCCGATGCCGCGCTTACGCTGGGCTACGCCGAAAACTATTTGAAGATAATGACCGTGGGGCTTATCCCGTTTGCCATATCTCAATGTCTCGCGGGCACACTGCGCGAAAGCGGGCAAACCGTGCTCCCGATGAAAGCGAGCGTAGCCGCGATTTTGGTTAACCTCGTTTTTAACTCCCTGCTTATCTTCGGCCTGTTCGGCTTCCCCAAGCTCGGCGTGGCGGGCGCGGCGATTGCCACGGTGCTCTCGCGCTTTGTGGAGCTGGGGATAATCCTTGTCTCCGTTCGGGAAAACATTGACCTTTACCCGTTTTTCACGGGTGTGCTGCGCTCTTTCCGCATTCCGGGCGAGCTTGCGCGCGGGATAATGTCAAAGTCCCTGCCGCTGCTGGCAAACGAGATTATGTGGGGCTCTGGCGTGGCGATGCTGTTGCAGTGCTACTCCGTGCGCGGGATTCAGGTCGTGGCGGCAATGAACATCTGCTCCACGGTGTCGCAGATATTCAACGGCGCGTTTTTGTCGCTCGGTAACGCAACGGCGATTGTTGTCGGGCAGGAGCTGGGGGCAAATAACCTCGTCAACGCCAAGCGCACCGCGTGGCGCATGATGGTGCTGAGTATTGCAAGCTGCGTATTCATGGGCGTTCTTTTGGCCGTGTGCGCGCCGATAATCCCGCTCATCTACAACACCGAGGACGCTATACGCGCCCTCGCCACGGAGCTTATTTGCGTGGCCGCGATATGTATGCCGCTTTACGGCATTGCAAACAACGCCTATTTCACCATCCGCTCCGGCGGCAAAACGCTTGTCACCTTCCTTTTCGACAGTTGCTTTTCTTGGCTCGTGTCCGTCCCGGCGGCGTACTGCTTGGCTCGCTTCACGGCAATGCCTATAGTGTCGGTATACTTCGCGGTGAATGCGCTTGACCTTATAAAGTGCATTATCGGCGTGGTGCTTATCAAAAAAGGCGGCTGGGTGAGAAACATCGTCAGCGCGGAATAATATATTTAATAGGTGCTCTTCCGAAATACGCGGAGAGCACCTTGTTTACATTACGCGCTTTTTTATTTTGCGCGCGTGTGGTATTATATAGCCTAACACAAGGAAGTGATAAAAACGAGAAACGGAAAAGACGCAAAAGGCGCGCTCGGTACGGCGCTCTTGATAATTTACGTTGTACTGTGCCTTGCCGTGAGCATATGGTTTTTTTACGATGGAATAACAACGCTTCACCGCAGTGTGCTGACAAAGGCGGAGCTTGCCGCGGCGGACGCGGTTGAGGTCTCCCCCGCTGTGCCAAGCGTCTCCCTCACCGCGAGTATAAATATTGAAGCCACGCCGTCACCGTCCCCCACCACGGTGCAATGTGAGCATGAATACGGCGAGTGGCAAACTATAGTTGCCGCCACCGTGACCTCAAACGGGCAGGACGAGCGCGTGTGCGCAAAATGCGGCGCGGTGGATAAGCGCGTAACCAACCCCAAGCCCACTATTGACACCTCGCCCGGCAATGAATCCGTCCAAGAAATGTTCCGCCTTATCAATGCCGAACGCACGGCAGCGGGGCTAAACGAGGTTTACTACTGCGAGGATATACAAGCCGCCGTTGACCTGCGCGCGGCGGAGCTTAACGAATACTACGATATGCAGCACAACCGCCCCGACGGGCGCGAGGCCGTCACGGTGTTTTACGACCTTGACATAAGCTACACCATGGCAGGCGAGAATTATACTCTCGGCCCGCAGAGCGCGGAGCAGGCGATGAACGAATTTATGAACTCACAAGGCCACCGCGAGCTTATACTCAGCCCCGATGCCGCAGGCGTGGCGCTCTGCGTTGCGCCGAACGACGAATTCGGCCTTGCATGGGTGCAGATATTCGTGAAGTGAGGGAAAGATACGCATAAACAAAAGATAAGCACCTCAAAAGTCAGGGACTTTCGGGGTGCTTATCTTTTGTAATTACTTATCTTACACCTGCGCGAATTGGCTGTTGTAGAGCGTGGCGTAGAAGCCGTTTTGCGACAAAAGCTCGGTGTGCGTGCCCTGCTCGACTATGCGCCCGTCACGCATGACGAGAATCAAATCGGCAGAGCGTATAGTGGAAAGGCGGTGGGCGACAATGAAGCTTGTGCGCCCCTGCATGAGCTTATCAAAGGCTTGCTGAACCAAAAGCTCGGTGCGGGTATCAATGGAGCTTGTGGCCTCATCCAAAATGAGCATGGGCGGCAGGGTGAGCATGACGCGGGTAATGCACAAAAGCTGCTTTTGGCCTTGGCTTATACTGTCCTCATTCAAAACAGTGTCAAGCCCCTGCGGCAAGCGGCGTATAAACTCCCAGCTGCGCGCCTCTTTCGCGGCGGCGATTATCTCTTCATCCGTGGCATTGGGCTTGCCGAAGGCGATATTATCGCGCACCGTGCCTTGCTTTATCCACGTATCTTGAAGCACCATGCCAAAGCCGTGGCGCAGGGCGCGGCGGGAAAGCTCCGTTATCTTCTCCCCGTCTACGCTTATGCTGCCGGCATCGACATCATAAAAGCGCATGAGGAGATTTATAAGCGTGGTCTTGCCGCAGCCCGTGGGGCCGACTATCGCCACGCGCATACCGGGCTTAACATGAAGCTCAAAGCC
>CAYRPD010000010.1:3317-20143 GCA_964426095.1 uncultured Oscillospiraceae bacterium
GGGATAATGAGCGCGCCGATGAGCGCAACCCCGGCATAAATGACGTTATTTACAAAGCGCGTGGAGGGGTTTGTAAGACTGCTGTAAAAAACGGCCTGTTGGCTGTAGTTACGAAGCTCCTCGTTGATTTCGGCAAAGCGCGAAGAGCCGCGCTTTTCGTAGCCGAACGCGCGCACCACCTTTTGATTGCCGACAAGCTCTTCAATGAGCGCGGTTTGGCGGCCGCGCGTTTCGCTTTGCTTGCGGAACATGGTGTAGGAACGGGAAGAGACGAACTTCGCAACGAGGAAGCTCACGGGCGTGAGCACGAGGACGAAAAGGGTTATCCACACGTTCTTGGAGAACATGAAAATGAGCGTGAAGATAATCGTGACAACGCCGGAAAAAAGCTGAGTAAAGCCCAAGAGCAGACCATCGGAAAGTATATCCGCGTCGGCGATAATGCGCGAGACAATGTCGCCCGTGCTGTGCCTATCCAGATACGAAAGCGGCAAATGCTGAATGCGGCGTATCGCCTGAGAACGCATATCCTGCACCACGCGATAGGTGACGCGGTTATTGATAAGGCTCATCACATACCCCGTCACGCCCGATATCGCGGCGCAGACGATGATAGCCTTGAGATACCCCCACATGGCGGCATAGTTCACATTATGCTCGGCGACAATTTGGTCGATAGCGTCCCCGAAGAGGACTGGAACATACAGCTGCAAAATCACGGTTGCGGCGGCAAGGACGATGCTGAGCACCAAGAGCCACGTATAGCGCGCGATGCGCGAAAGAAGCTTTTTGAGTACGGCGGCGCTGTTGACGCTCTCTGTTTTCTTTTTCATGCCCGCTCGCCCCCTTTCATGCCGTCATTGCGTTCTTCGGGAAACTGAGAATAATAAATCTCGCTGTAAACGGGGCATGAGGCCATAAGCTCATCATGCGTCCCCGTTCCGACAAGAGCGCCGTTATCAAGGACAAGGATTTTATCCGCGTGGCGTATGCACGCAATGCGCTGGGAGACGATGAAAGTCGTCATCGTGCCGGAGAGGGAATGAATCGCCTTTCTGAGCGCGGCATCGGTGGCGTAGTCCAGCGCGGAAGAGCTATCGTCCAAGATGAGCACCTCCGGCTTTTTCACGAGCGCGCGGGCAATGGAAAGGCGCTGACGCTGACCACCGGAGAGGTTGCGCCCGTTTTGCTCCAGCTCGAAATCCAGCCCGCCGGGCTTGCCCTCGACAACCTCTTTCGCCTGTGCCGCCGTGAGCGCGTCCCAAAGCTCGGCATCGCTTGCCGTCTCGTTGCCCCAGCGGAGATTATCCGCAATGCTGCCTTCAAAGAGCACGGCGCGCTGCGGCACAACGCCGACAGCCGCGCAAAGCTCGGCGCGCGTGTAGCTTTGGGCTGCTTGGCCGAAGAGGGAAACAGTACCCTCGCTCGCGTCATAAAAGCGCGGAATGAGGTTGACGAGCGTGGATTTGCCCGCGCCCGTGCCGCCGATTACGCCGACGGTCTCGCCGCGCTTTGCAGAAAAGCTTATGTCCGTAAGGCTCGGCGCACCGGCATTTTTATAAGTGAAGCTGACATTATCAAAGCGCACGGCTTCCCCGCTCTCTGCCGGGGTAGGCAGTCCGGCGCTCTCGGCGGGGTAGGTCATGCCCGGCTCGACAGCGAGCACGCCCGACACGCGCCCGGCACACGCCAGCGCCTTATTGAGCGTAATTATGAGCGAGGCAAGCTTGATAAGCTCGACTATGATTTGCAGCATATAGTTATAAAGCGCCACGACATCGCCCTGCGCAAGCCCGCCGAGCTCCACGCGCACGGCGGCGCGGTCGATAACGAACACGGCGGCAAGGTTAATAAGCACATAGGTAGCAGGGTTCAAAAGCGCCGAGATGCGCCCGACAAATTCATTCAGCCGCGTAAGCTCGCGGTTTGAAAGGTCAAATTCGCGCACGGACTGCTCCTCGCGGCAAAAGGCGCGGATAACGCGCACGCCGGTGAGGTTTTCACGCGTCATGCCCGTGACACGGTCAAGCCCCGCCTGCACCTTTTTAAACATCGGAATGCTCACAAGCATTATCGCAAACACCACGGCGAAAAGAACGGGTATCGCCACGGCATAGACAACGGCGCAATGCACATCTATCATAAACGCCATTATCATCGCGCCGAAAACCACAAAGGGGCTGCGCAACAGCAGACGCAAGCCCATGTTAACCCCGTTTTGCACTTGGTTGACATCGTTTGTAATGCGCGTTATGAGCGTATCCGAGCCTATGGTGTCAAGCTCGGTAAAGGAAAACGACTGTATCTTATCAAAAAGCGCTTGGCGAAGCTTCGCGGCAAAGCCGACACTCGCCTTGGCCGCAAAAAACTGCGCGGTGAAGCTGCTGGCAAGCCCCAGCGCCGCCATAAGCACCAGCACGGCAAAGCAGCCCCAAATATACCCGCGGTTATTCCCCGCCACGCCTATATTAATCATCCGCGCCACAACAAGCGGCACCATAAGGTCAAACACTACCTCCAAGAGCTTGAAAAGCGGCGCGAGTATGCTTTCCTTTGTATACTCCTTGAGGTAAACCCAAAGGTTTTTCACCTTGTCACATCTCCTGTTCTTATACTTAATTCTTGACAGCGACAGTATAATACTTTATTATCAATATGAATAATATTGTTTTTATGGGTTTGTTATATTATTTTTATATAGGTGATGCAAATGGATTTGAGACAGCTTGAATACTTCCGCGAGATTGCGGACACGGGCAGCATAAACGAGGCGGCACGGCGGATGAATATGTCCCAGCCGCCGCTGAGCTATCAGATAAAGCTTTTGGAAGAGGAGCTGAACGTGCGCTTATTTGAGCGCAGCCGAAGCGGCGTAACGCTGACGGACGCGGGAAAGCTCCTTTACAGCCGCGCGGGAGAGCTACTAAGCTACGCGGGTTCTACAAAGCAAGAGGTGGCGCGCTTCGGCAAAAAGCGCGTGCTGCGCCTTGGGCTTACCTCGTCCACGGTTGCGCCGATGATGCCGTACATCGCGCAGTTTGCCCGCGAAAACGCCGAGGTGAATTTTGAAGTGCACGACGGGACAACCTTTTCCCTTTTCAATTCGCTCATGGACGGGATAATTGATGTGTCCGTTGTGCGCACACCGCTGACGCTTGAAAATGTGGAGCACACCGTGCTTTGCCGCGAGCCGATGATAGCGGTATCATCCCCCGCCATGCGCACCGAGCAAGAGGGGGAAATCACCCTCGCCGCGCTTACCGACCGCCCGCTCATCGTTTACCGCCGCTATGAAAAGCTCATCCGCGATGCGTTTTTCGCAAAAGCGCTTGAGCCGGATATCTTCTGCGTGTGTGACGATGCGCGCGGGGCGGTGCTGTGGGCACGAGAGGGGCTGGCTACGGCGATCTTCCCCGCGTCCATGTCGAGCCTTTGCACCTCGCTTCGTGTGCAGACGATAGATGAACCGAGCCTTGAAACGCAAATACTGCTCATCTGGCGGCGGGGCAAGCACCTGCCCACCGCCGCATCGGATTTCATCAACGTATGCACGCGCGAAAGCGAGGCAAACTAAGCGTTAGACTGTCATAGCGTTTCGCAGAGCTTTCGGGGCAATGCGGGGATTGTTAATCTATTGTCATTGTGTACAAAAACACGCGTCACAAGTGGCCGCACGGCGCTCCGTTTGCGGCGAAACGCCGATTTTGAAAGTGAGCACTGGATATTCTTTGTGCAGTATGCTACTATATAATCGCCCGAAAGGGCTGTAGAAGTATTGCATTTTTTGAAATATGAAAGGATGGCTTTATTATGGCTAACAGAATAGTTTTGAACACCGTTTCTTATCACGGCGCGGGCGCAGTCAAGGAAATAGGCAATGAGCTTGCCTCTCGCGGGTTTAAGAAAGCGCTTGTTTGCTCCGGCAAGCACGTTGTGAAAAGCGGCGAGATCAACAAGATTCTCGACCCGATGAAAGAAAAGGGCATTGAATGGGCGCTTTTCACCGACATTAAGCCCAACCCCACCATTGAAAACGTTCAAGACGGCGTAAAGGCATTCAAAGAGGCCGAGGCCGATTGCATTGTCGCCGTGGGCGGCGGCTCGATAATGGACACGGCAAAGGCCGTCGGCGTTATCATCAACAACCCCGAATTTGCGGATGTCCGCTCCCTTGAGGGCGTTGCACCGACCAAGAAGCACGCCGTATTCACCGTAGCCGTCCCCACCACCGCCGGCACTGCCGCCGAGGTTACTATAAACTACGTCATTACCGACGTTGAGAAAAAGCGCAAGTTCGTCTGCGTTGACACGAACGACATTCCCGAAGTCGCCGTAGTTGACCCGGAAATGATGTCCTCCATGCCCGCTGCGCTCACCGCCGCCACCGGTATGGACGCGCTCACGCACGCGATTGAGGGGCTTATCACCAAGGGTGCTTGGGAAATGACCGATATGTTCCACCTTGAAGCTATCCGCCTTATCTCCGCCAATCTCCGCGATGCTGTCAACAACGACCCCGACGGCCGCAAGGGCATGGCACTGGGTCAGTACATCGCGGGCATGGGCTTTTCCAATGTCGGTCTCGGCGTTGTGCACAGCATGGCGCACGGCCTTTCCGCGCTGTATGATACTCCGCACGGCGTTGCCTGCGCGATAATCCTGCCGACCGGCATGGAATATAACAAGGACTTCACGGGCGAAAAGTACAAGGCGCTTGCAAAGGCAATGGGCGTTGAAAACGTTGATTCCATGACGCAGGAAGAATACCGCAATGCGGCTATCGCGGCGGTTAAAAAGCTCTCCGCCGATGTGGGCATCCCCGCCGACCTGAAGGAAATCGTCAAGGAAGAGGATGTTAAGTTCCTTTCCGAGAGTGCATTTGCCGACGCTTGCTGCCCCGGCAACCCGCGCGATACGAGCGTTGAGGAAATCGAAGCTCTCTACCGCAGCCTGATGTAATTCTCCCCCGGCGTTTATCGCCGCAAAAGAGCATAGAAATGTATCAGCCGCCCGCACGGGCGGCTGATTTTTTGCGCTGTGTTATGTTTGGACTGACAGGGGAGCAATTTTTACCGCAAATATTTATGTGTTGGGGTTGAATTTAACGCGCGGAAATTGTAAAATAGAATGTAACTTTAAACTTCGGAGAATCTGCATGAAGCTTTTGAGAAAAACCATATCCGCCGCGTTGTGTGCGTTTGCGCTTTTGTTGCTTACGCCGAGCGCCCACGCCGCGCAGACCTTATACGAGGAAGCCGCCGTAGAAGCAAAGCCCAATACGGCCGCGATAATCGCGGTGTTCGTGATTATAGTGCTGATGTTCGCGGCGATGGCCGTTGCCGTGCGCTTGGGGCGCAGCGGGAAACTAAACGTGCCTTGGGCGGTGCTGGCGGCGATATTGAGCGCTTTGGCGCTGCTGGTGTGCATTCTCGGCTCGTCCGTGGGCGCGCTCTACTCCGCCGTGGACGGCAACCCCACCGACACGGTGACGCGGTTTTTCGACGCGGTAATCGCGCGCGACTATCCCACGGCCTACTCCTGTCTCAACGATTACACCGGTCTCGGCCTTGAAACAGAGCCGACCTCGGAAAACGCCGCGCTTGTGTACTCGGCGCTTAAAGATAGCTACGAATACGCGCTTTCGGGCGAGGCGAAGGTAGATAAGCTGTCCGCCGTGCAAAGTGTGCGCTTTAAATACCTTGACCTTGAATCGCTGGAAGCGAGCGTAGAGGACGCGGTTATGCGTAACCTCGAAAAAATTGTGGAGAGCCGCCCGGCGAGCGAGGTATACGATGAGGAGAAAAAATACCTGCCGAGCGTGACGGAAGAAGCCTACTCCGCCGCCCTCGCGTCCGTAATAAGCCACGCGAGCAGCTACTACACCTCCACCGTTATCGACATTGAGCTGACTTACTCCAACGGCCAATGGCTCATCGTTACAAACCAAGCTATGCTCAATGCCCTTATGGGCGGCGTGGCGTACTGACCCCCCGGGAGATACTTTTATGAGCACGAACAACACCTTTGATTCCGATTTGGAAGCCATATTGGCCGAGTTTTCCTCGTATTCCAGCGCCATTTCCGGCGCGGGCGAGGTCAAAGCGCCCCAAAAGGCAGAAAAAGAAAACTATACAGAGGATATCCCCGCCGAGGTTGAAGCGCGCGAAGAAGCGAGCGCACCCGCGCCCGTGGTTGACAACGCCACGAGCGACAATGCCGGAGATACCGGCACGCAATACTTCGTGGATGTGTCGCAGCTTGAGGATCTTTTGAGCGCGCGGCGCGGCGGGAAGCGTAATGCCGCCGCCGCGAAAAAGCCGCGTGAAGAGGAAAGCGAGCGCGAGAGTGCGCCCACTGCGCCCAAGGAGCGCTTCACGCCGGAATTCAAGCCGAGCGGGAAAACCTACAAGCCGCCCGAGGCGTGGGCAAAGCCCACTGTGAGCGCAAAGCGCGGCCACACGGGGCAGGGCTTTGACCCCGACCGCGTGTTCACCGACAGCGAAAAGCGCCGCGCCGAGGCCATACAGAAAAAAGCCGAGGAAAGCCAAAACCGCTTGGACGCGCAAAAGTCCGCACTGAGGCAAAAGGACAAGGACGCAAAGCGCGAGCAAAGCCGCATATACGCCGAGCGCGAACGCGAGCAAAACCCGATTAAAACCGTTATCGCCGCCGTTTTCGGCGTGTTGACGCTGCTTTGCTTTTGCTGGCTGGGCATAAACGTACACCCCGATTCCGGCACGACCACCGCCGCGAGGCAGCAAAATAACCTCAACCTCACCTCAAAGCTCGATGTTTACATCAACAACGCCGCAAGCGATGCGCTCAGCGATTTAACGTACATAAAGAAGATTTATAAGCTCGCCGAAACCGACACCGTTGCCCCCAAGCCCAACGAGGCCGCCTACGGCGCGACAACCGACCCTGCGGTTATACAAGGCGTTATTGCCGCCGCAGAGGAGCTTTTGGACGGGCAGGAGACGGTATGGCAAGCGGATTTGCCGTTTTATCCGGGGACGGAAATGTACTATTACCGCGATGCAACCATCCTTGTAATCGTGTGGAAAGAGATTATAGAGGAGCGCTGCGCGACCTTGGCCGAGGTGAAAATCGCGGACGGGTCACAGTTTAGGCGCAAGCTCACGGAAGATACCTACGGCTCATCCGTGCAGCTTTACGCGAGCGAGCTTTCCGCCGCGGCAAACGCCGTTGTGGCGATGAACGCCGACTATTACGCCTACCGTCAAACCGGGCTTACGGTATATCAGCGTCAGCTTTACCGCAACAACCCCGGCAAGCTCGACACCTGCTTTATAAACTCCGAGGGCGATATGCTGTTTGTGCGCGCGGGCGAGCTTGGAAGCGATGAGGCCGTGAAAAAATACATCGCGGATAACGATGTGCTCTTCTCGCTCTCCTTCGGGCCGGTGCTCGTGGAAAACGGCGAGGCGCAATATTGCGCAAGCTACCCCATCGGCGAAATTGACATGGAATACTCCCGCGCGGGGATAGGCATGACGGATAAGCTGCACTATCTCCTCATGACCGTCAACCACACGGATATGCGCCCGAGGGCAAACGTAAACGAGTTTGCCAAGTTCATGGCCGCAAAGGGCTGCGACAAAGCCTTTAACCTTGACGGCGGGCAAACCTCGGAAATCGTATTCAAAAACCAAGCCGTCAACCACGTGGACTTTGACGCGGAGCGTACCGTGAGCGATATTATCTACTTTGCCTCGGCAATCCCGGAAAAGGAGGCGGCAGGATGAACGGAATAGCAATTTATTCGGGCACAACGACTATATATTGGAGCGGAATTATAATCGCTTTGGGCTTGGCCGCGTGCTTTGCGCTGAGCTATTCGCTTTATACTTCCTATGTTGGCTCCGGGCGGGCGCTGTGGGTGTTCTTCCCTCTGGCGGTTATATTCTCCGTGCCGCTGTGTAGGCTCATTCACTGGTACTGCCACGCCGAGCAATACGCGGGCTTTTTCGCCGCGCTGACGGATTATTCCGCCGGGGGCTACTGCCTGCCGGGTGCGCTTGTAGGCGCGCTTATCGCCGCAATATTGACGGGTAAGCTCGGCTTTACCAACAATGTCCCCCGTATGCTGGACGCGGTTGCGCCGGGGGCGGCGCTGGCCGTGGCGTTTATAAGGCTGTCGGCAGTGTTCAATAGCTCCTGCCGGGCGAAAATCACCGTGACAACTCCGGCACTTCAGCATTTGCCCCTTGCCTCGCCCATTTACATTAACGGCGCACCGGATTACCGCTTCGCCACGTTTTTCGTGGAGTTTCTTGTGATGGTGGTAATCTCGATTGTGCTGATGAAATTCTACTTTGCAAGAAGAAGCTTACCCATGCGCGGTGAAGAATCCAGCGACGGGCACACGGCGCGGATGTTCCTTGTGCTCTTCTCCGCCGCCGAGTTTATACTCGACAGCACGCGCTATGATTCAAGCTTCATGCACTTTAACGGCTTTGTCAGCATAGTGCAGATAGTCGCGGCGGTGTGCTTGCTGCTTATACTCATCCACTACAGCCGCGTTTCCATACGCGTGAACGGGCGGCGGCTTCTCCATTGGGGGCTGTGGGTCGGATTCTTCCTGTCGGTCGTGTGCGCGGGCATGAGCGAATACTATGTGCAAAGGCACGGCGACTGGTACATCGGCTGCTACCTTTGTATGCTGTTGGGGCTGGCGGCGCTGGTTGCGTGCGAGTACGCAATGTATTTAAGCTGCTGCAAGAAAACGCACTGGAAAAGCCTTGAGGACGAATAACGAAATATGAAAGGACATAAATGAAAATGAAAAAATCAAGCAAGATAATAATTGCGCTGGTGGTATTGGCCGCACTTATCGTGGGCGCGCTCGCGCTTTACAACGCCTATATGCCCGACGGCGTATCGGGCGAAAAGCACATTGCCGTTGAAATCATCCATGGTGACGGCTCGACAAAGGATCTTGCCATCATAACCGACAGCGAGAACCTGCGCGGCGCGCTGGAACAGGAAGAGGGGCTTATCGCGGGCGATGACAGCGAATTCGGCCTTTTCGTAACCACCGTGGACGGCGAAACCGCCGACAGCGCGCAGGAGCAATGGTGGTGCTTCACCAAGAGCGGCGAAATGCTTATGACCGGCGTGGACGACACGATGATACAAGACGGCGAGCATTATGAAATCACCTTCACCGTCGGCTGGTAACAACCTCACCGCGCGCGAGCTGTGTCTGCTGGCGCTGATGGGCGCGCTGATGTTCGTGATGCAGGTGGCTATGGCGGGAATACGCAATGTACACATGACGGATGTGCTTATAATCCTGACGGCGATTTTCTTCGGCTGGAAGTGTATGTACTCGGTTTTCGTGTTCGTGGTGCTGGAAGGGCTGATGTGGGGGTTCGGACTGTGGGTAGTGTCGTATATGTACCTGTGGCCGATTCTCGCCGCCGTGGCAGTGCTCATGCGCAAGAATGATTCCGCCGTGGTTTGGGCGATAGTCGCGGCACTGCACGGGCTTTTCTTTGGGGCGGGCTGCTCTATTCCGTACCTGTTCATCGGCGGGTGGAGCATGGCGTTTTCCTACTTCATCACGGGCATTCCATTTGATATCCGCCACTGCGCAGGAAACTTTGTGCTCACACTTGTACTGTACCGTCCGCTGCGCCGCGCAATGGACGCAGGTGCAAAGCAAATACGGCTCTATGACGAGCGAAGAGCAAGATAAAAGCAAATTTAAGAGCCGGGAGAAAAATCTCCCGGCTCGGTTTATATCACCCCCGCGTATTTAAGCGCCGCGAGCGCGGCGAGGACAAGAAACGCAAGTAAAAGCGCGCGCCATATCCGCCGCGGCGGGCGATTTCGCCCGGTATACATTGCCGCGTGGGTATATTCGTCAGCGGCGGCGCGGGCTTGGCGCAAAAGCTCCTCGCGCGATATGCCGGGCGAAGATAGATAATCATCCCGCAAGAGGAAAACCGCCTCGGTAAACACCCCGTCCTTGGGGTGCAGAATAATCACATTTCGCATATTGCCCTTTATCGCGCCGCGCGGAAGCGGCGCTTTTTGCTCGTTCCCGCTATGTGCGCCGTTTCCCGTTGCGGGGACTGCTCGCACTCGGCGGCGCGGGAAAAGGGACAGGGCAAAGTCGGCAATATCTCGGCAAAGTCTCCCTATCATGCCCGCTCCTCCACACGCACCGTGACAACCGTCATATCGTCATTCGCGCCGTAGCGCTTTTCGGCCTCTTTCAGCGTGGAGCGGGCAAGGGCTTTCATGTCGTCAAAGCCGCGATTTAATAGCGCCTTTAGCCAATCATCCTGCGCATCAACGATAACCCCGTCCGAGGCGATGACGGCGGTACAACCGGGCTTTAAGCGCATACGGACAATGTCCGGCGCGCTGCCCTCGCCCAAGGTAAGCCCGGCGGCAAGGGTCTCACCTTTTATGCGGTGAACGCCCCTGCCGGAGAGGACATAAGAGGGCGCAGCGCCGTATTTATAAAAGCAGGTGTCACCCGTGAAGAGGTCAACGCACATCAAGTCCACCGTGGCATAGCCCCAGCTGTCCTGCCCGCGCAGGAGCATGACGGAGTTTAAGATGCGCATGGCGGCGGCAGGGTCAACGCCGGAGCGGAGAAACTTTTCAAGCACGGCCACGACCTCGCCGCTGTCGCGCGCGGCATCATCGCCCGTACCCATACCGTCCGAAAGGAGCACGCACAGCACGCCCTCATCGGTTTTGAAATACGTTCCCTTATCGCCGCTGACCTTTTCCCCGCGCTTTTTAAGCGCCGCAATGCCGACAGACACGGCCAAGGGCTCAGCTTCCAAAAGCGTGAGGCGGGAAGCGGAAATATCCTCGCCCGGCGGCAGGCACAGCCGCACCCCCACAACGGACGAGAGCTTTTCAAGAAAGTCCGCGCGCTTTGTAAGGGGCGACAAGCGCCCGGACTCAATCACCGCGTGGACGCGGCCGCGCCTATCGCGGTAAACCGCCGCTTCCGCGTCAATGTCAAGGCTTTTTAAATACCGCGTCAAGCGCCGCTCCGCCAAGGGGTCTGAGCCGTTGAGACTGCCAAGCTCCTCGGCCACGCCGCGCAAAACCTCGGCCACATCGCTGTACGCTTCCCAGGTTACACTCCTATTCTCTTTCAGCCGGGTGCGAAGCTCCCGCCGATAGCTGAGCGCGCGTAGCTCCCCGTTCACGGCCGCCACGAACGCCGGAAGCGCTTGGCACTGCTCGCGGAAAAAGCCGGGCAGATCCGCCGGGGAGAGCGTGCCGTGCTCGGTCATGGCCTCGGTTGCATCGTTCATGGCAGATAGCGTATCCATATACTCGGTATTCCAACAGCGGTTTTTGTATTTGCACTTTACGCACACCTCATCCGCCGCGCGGTCAAACACGCGCGCGATATTTTCATCATTATGCCCCTCTTCCCCGTTCCGGCTCACGGCCTCGAAAAGCGCGGAATACGCCCCGCTGAGATTCATCACGCGCCCCGCCGCAAAGCGCCGGAGCGAGGCTTCCCCGCTGCCTCGCTCAATGTGCGAGAGCATTAAGCCGAGCGAGGTTAAAAAGGAATTAGGCAGGAAGAGAAAAATCACCCCGGCGCAGCCCATCTCAAAAAACGCCGTGAGATACACCCCCTCGCTCCACGCGCAGACGATAGCGAGCGCATGGGAAAGGAGAAATGAGAGGACAAAGAACACGCGCCCGTGCTTGCCGAACATACCCGACAAAAGCCCGGAAAAGGCGTAGGCCATAGTGTAAAAGGGGGCGGCGGCGCGCGAAACATCCATAGCAAGCCCCAGCACCGTACCCACCGCCGCGCCCGCAAGCATTCCGCCCTTCATCGCCGAAGCCATAACAACGCTCAAAGCCGCCACGCGCCCCACGGACGCGCCGCCGAACACCGTCACACGCGCAAAGCCGATGAGTGCGCAAGCGGCCGTAATCATAACGGCAAGAGAGTGCTTCAGCTCCTCGGCCTCGGTGGTGCGGCAGTTATTTTTAAGCGCCTCGCGGAAAAAGAACGCACCGCCGAAAGCAAACGAGGTCTCCAAGAATAGCTCCGCATACAGCGGCAAAACCCCGTTTGACATTGAAAAGCTGCCCAAAAGCCCCGTAAGTGCGGACACAAGCGCCGTGGCACAGGGCATGAAGTATTCACTTTTATATATAGAAACCTCTTGAAAAATGAAAGCCACCGTGTACACAAGCACGGCGCTTGCAACGTACCTTATCCCCCATTCAAGCCCGCCGCTCAATATGTACCCGAGAGACGCGCCCAAAAGCGCGCACACCCCGCTGAGCCCCGCGCCGGAGCAGGCCACCATTGCCATGCCGAACGGCGCGCCGCCCGACAGCACCCGCCCGCACGACATAAGCATACCCAAGCCCATATACACCGCGCACCGCGCCGCCATGTAAAAGCGCGGGTCAATCCGCCGCGGCGCGGACGCGCCCGCGAGCGCCGCAAGCCTCCCCAATCCCCCAAATGCCATTGTCTGACCTCCGTATGGTTTACATAAGTTTATGTTTATTATAGTTATGTAATTCAAAGAAGCGTGTCGCACGGCGCTGTAGGATTATAAATCTTTGCGCGGGGAAATGGGCGGAAAGCAGGAAACGCGCGGTGTTGACTTCGCGGGTGAGGGAGAATATAATAGGCGCAAATGAGCACGGAAAAGGAGCGCGGATATGCAGGATTTTACGCATTTTAACGAGCAGGGACGGGCAAGGATGGTTAATGTCGGCGAGAAAGCGGAAAGCGCGCGCACAGCCGTGGCGGCAGGGCGAGTGCTTGTAAACGAGGCCACCTTTGCCCTTATCAAAAGCGGCGGCGTGAAAAAGGGCGATGTGCTGACCGTGGCGCAAATCGCAGGAATAATGGGCGCAAAGCGCACAAGCGAGCTTATCCCCATGTGCCACCCCGTTATTATAGACGGTATTGACCTTGATTTGACGCTCGATGAAGAGAAAAAGAGCGTGGAAATAACGGCGAGGGTTACGTGCGCGGGGCGCACGGGCGTGGAAATGGAAGCGCTGACCGCCGTAAGCGCGGCGGCACTGACGGTTTACGATATGTGCAAGGCCGTGCAGAGGGACATGGTAATAAGCGATATCCGCCTTTTATCCAAGTCCGGCGGCGTACACGGCGACTTTGTACGCAAGGAAGAATAAAAAAGACATCGGCTTGCTCCTTTTTGAAGCAAGCCGATGTCTTTTATCTTTAATAATCAATCGAAAGCGTGGGTAGGCACGGTAAAGGGAAGGTCATAAGAAGAAACCATACCCGCTTTCGCGGCGCATACCGCGGGGATAGCGTTGAGCGCGCGGCAAGCGACAATGCTGTAGCCGTAGGCCACCGACATATCGTAGGAATACTCCATGCTCATGCTCGGCTCGCCCTTGACGGTGATATAATACACACCCGGCTTTGAGCCACGCTGCCACTCGAGCGCGCAATCCTCGCTCATGCGGTTAACAGCGCCGACGGTTATGGCGGGCTTGCCGTTTATAATGCCCGTCACCGTGAGGCGGACTGCCGCAACCGTACCGGCGGGGATAGTGCCGTATGCAACGGGGACATCATGATCCGTCACGGCCTTTTCATAGCTTGTGGTATAGTCCTCGCATTTATAGCCGAGGGCGCTTGCAATATAGTCCACGCACGGTCCCCAAGTCATTTTTATAAAGTCCGGGTTTTCGCTGAGCGCTTTGAACTCAACCGGCATACCGAAGCCGCGCCCCTCTTTCATTTCAAACTCGTTCGGGGCAATGCTGTAATTCATGATTTCAACTGCGTTTATGCTCTCTATTTTGTTTGCGGAAGTCATCATTGCAACGGGCAGATAGTCACAGGCAAAGCCCGGATGATTGCCCGAAACGAAAAACGTTGCGTTGCCCTCTTTGCAAGCGGCCTCTATAGCGGCAACATCGTCTTTGAAAAGGCAGGTTTCCGGCCAGAGATAACGCAAAAGCGTTGTGCCGACAACGTTGATGCCCGCGCGCAGGAGCTTACAGGCGATAGGCACGGCAGTGGCTTCAACATTCGGCCCGCCAAGCCCCATCATAGCAACATCGGGCTTTAGGGCAATAAGAGCGTCCAAATCGCCCGTGACCGTAACGCCGATGGGCTGCCCCTCGCAGTGGCGCAAAAGCCCCGCATCCTTGCCGATATCGTCTTTTGCAAAATCCGTTGTCCACACGCCGACAATCTCCATGTTATCGCGCTTATTGAGCGCTTTAACCGCGTAGGACGAAACATTTCCCGTTCCGAGTATTATAACTTTGTATTTTTTCATGGCATAGCCTCCTGTAGTATGTGGTAATATTATTTTACCAATCGGGGCGTATGCGTTCAATGAGCAGCTTTTTTCAAAATGTTCATTCACTCAACAGATTTGAAAAAAGTGTTGAGAACAGGCAAAGCACGCTGTGTAAAAAGCGTGCTTTGCCTGTTTGATTGCCTGTATTATTTTTCACAGGAAGCTATTCTGCCGCAAAAGCGCCACGATATAGCCCGCAATGGTATCGACTGAATCCGTCAGGCCGTCCTTGCACCATTTTTGCATTATCCCGATTACGCCGGCCGAGCCAAAAGCATAATCATACTCGGCTTTGCGCACATCTATTCCGTCTCCGATTTTTTTGATGTGCTCGCGCATTTCACAGTCGCAAGCTTGGTTGAGCCTGTCGAAAAAGCCGGGACAGAGGCCGCGTCCGAACACATTTTCGGCATAAATCGGCCATGACGCAAGCAATTCCAAATGGCCGCGCACACCCTTTTCAAGCGTTTCAGCGTCAATTTCCGCGCCGAAGCTGTCAAATTCCATGCGGTAAAACGGCAGCGCCCTGTCAATATACCACATGATAAGCTTATCTATGAGATCCACTATATCAATGAAATGGAGATAAAACGTGCCTCGGTTGATTTGCGCTCTTTTGCACACATCCATGACGGTTATTTTGCGTATATCCTTTTCCGACAAGAGTTCAAGAAAGCTGTTGCTGATAACCTCTTTCGTCAGTCTGCTTTGCGCGCTTCTTATGCCCGTAGCCATTGCGATTTTGCACCCCCCTGTATTATTTAGTGAAGCCTCAGCCCGTTGTTAACCCAAGGTTTCTTCAAGCTCGGCGATAAGCTCATCAAAGAGCGAGAGGGCGGATTTTACGGGCGCGCTCGTGCTCATATCGACACCGGCTATCTTCAAAAGCGAAATGGGGTCGGCACTGCACCCGGAAGAAAGGAAGCGCTTATAATCACTCACGGCGCGCTCGCCCTCGGTCAGGATGCGGTTTGCAATGGCAACAGCGGCGGCAAAGCCGGTTGCATACTGAAAAACGTAATAATCATAAAAGAAATGCGGGATGCGCGCCCATTCAAGGGCGATTTCATCATCGGAAACAATGTCCGGCCCGAAATATAGCTTATTTAGCTCCATATACGCCGCGCTCAGCGCGTCCGCCGTGAGCGTTTCCCCGCTCTCGCTCATGCGCCCCATTTCAAGCTCAAATTCGGCGAACATCGTTTGACGGTAAACGGTGCTCTTAAACTGGTCAAGGAAGTGATTAATCAAATACGCCCGCTCACGCTTATCCTCGGTTTTATTGAGAAGATAGCGCATTAGGAGCACTTCGTTGCAGGTAGAGGCAACCTCGGCCACGAAGATGACATAGTTTGAGGTGTTGACGGGCTGATTTGCGGTGCTGTACCAGCTGTGAAGCGCGTGACCCATTTCGTGGGCGAGGGTAAACATACTGTCAAGCGTATTTTTATGGTTCAAAAGCACATACGGGTGCGGGCGGGAAACATCGGTGGAGTACGCCCCACCGCGCTTGCCGCGATTTTCGTACACATCTATCCAGCGCTCATCAAAGCCCTTTTGCAAAAGGGCGGTATAGTCCTCGCCCAAGACTTCAAGCGCAGAGAGCACGGTTTTTTTAGCCTCGTCAAAGCTTATTTTCTCCGCCGCCTGCGGCACGAGAGGCGTATATACATCGTACATATGAAGCTCGTCTACGCCCAAAAGCTTTTTGCGCAGAGCCACATAGCGGTACATCTTATCCATGTTTTCATGCACGGCTGAAATTAGGTTTTCGTACACCGCTTCCGGCACTTCGTTCGCGTCCAGCGCGGCGGAAAGCGTAGTGGGATAATTGCGCGCCTCGGAGAAGAAGCGAAGCTGCTTAAACTGGCCGTCAAGGGATGCGGCGAGGGTGTTTTTATACTCGGCTATGCGGGCATAGTAGGTTTTAAATGTGTTCTCGCGCAGGGTTCTGTCCGGGCTTTCCATGAGTAGGCCGTAGGTTTCATTGGTGAGGGTGTGCTCCTTGCCGTCGGCATCGCAAACGGCGGGGAAAGAGATGTCCGCATTCATGAAAACACTGCGGATATTATCCGGGCTTTGCGCCATCTCGCTCGCGGCGGCCAAAAGCCGCTCTTCCGCCGGGGAGAGGACATGGGCGGCCATACGGCGGACGGAGTAAATGCTCCTTGCATACTCTTTAAGCTCCGGCACAGCCTTATAAAAGGCTTCAATCGTTTCATCATCTGCGGCGATAAGCTCAGGCGTGGAGAACGCCACCGCGCCCGCAAAGGCGACATATGCGCCCACGGCCTTGCCGCGCATATCCTGATAAAAGGCGTTGGAAGTGTCCTGATCGCTTTTGCAGGAAGCGTAGCCCAAGAGCTTGCCGAGACGCACGGAAGCCTCGTCCTCTAAGCGAAGAAAGGCTAACAGCGTCTCGCCGCTTTCGCAAAGCCGCCCTTCGTATTCCACGGCGCGCTCCGGCAGGGTAAGGAGCGCTTCATATTCACTTTGCCA
>CAYRPD010000010.1:20243-28060 GCA_964426095.1 uncultured Oscillospiraceae bacterium
ATTAAGTATACCACAGCGCGGTTTTGTTCGCAACGAGAGGAACATATAATTAATGAAAGCTTGTTGGAAAGGACTGATACTCCATGGAAATATACGTTGTGCGCCCGGGAGATACGCTTTATTCCGTTGCCGAAAGCTTCGGCACAACGGCGGGCTATCTTGCCGAGGTGAACGCGCTTTCAGACCCCGCGCGGCTTGCCGTGGGTACGGCGCTGATAATACCGACATACGAGACGGCGCAAAGGCGCGGCATAGAAGTGAACGCCTACGCTTACCCCGACATTGCCCCCGCCGTGCTGACGCAAACGCTGCCGTATTTGACGTTTTTATGCCCGTTTGAATATTCGCTTCGCGCAGACGGGACACTGCGCGAAATAAACGACGGCAGCATGGTGAAAAGCGCGTATGCAACGAACACCGCGCCCTTGATGACCGTGACGAATCTGAGCGAGGCTTCCGGCTTTTCAAGCGACATTGCACACGCCGTTTTGACCGATGAGCGCGCACAGGATACGGCGCTCAACAGTATTTTATCCACCCTGAGGGAGAAAAAATACTACGGGATTAATTTTAACCTTGAATATGTCTACCCCTTTGATAAGGAAAGCTACAACGCTTTTTTGCGCCGCGCCGCCGAGCTTTTTCACCCGCTGGGGTATTACCTCACGAGCGCGATTGCCCCCAAGGAGAGTGACGGGCAGGGCGGGATTTTATATGAGGCGCACGACTATGCCGCGCACGGGGAGTACATGGATCGCGTGGTGATAATGACCTACGAATGGGGCTACACCTACGGCGCGCCGCAGGCAGTTTCGCCCGTGAACAAGATTCGCGCCGTGCTGGATTACGCCGTGACGCGCATTCCGCGCGGGAAAATACTCATGGGCTTTTCAAACTACGGCTACAATTGGCTTCTCCCGTGGCGGCAGGGCGAGGCGGCGAGCATAGTGTCCTCTTCCGGCGCGGCTGAGCTTGCCGCCGCCGTGGGCGCGCAGATACGCTATGACGCGCTCGCCGCCGCGCCGTATTTTTACTACACCGACCCCGCCGGGCAAAAGCACGTAGTATGGTTTGAGGACGCGCGCTCATGGCGGGCACGCTGCGACTTGGCGGAGGAATACGAGCTGGCGGGGATAAGCATTTGGACAATAGATAAGCTGTACCGTCCGGGGCTTGAGGTGCTGTCCGGCGCATTCGACACGGAGAAAATAATATAACCCTCGGCGGGACTGCGTTTATATGCAGTCCCGCCGCATTTTACACGCATTTTACAAAACTCCGCTTTCGGACTTTACGTTGAGTTTTTATACTTAGCTCGTAGGTTGAAAAAACCAACAACTAAAGAGAAAAGGAGACATTGAAAATATGAAAAAGCTTATTGTAATCATGCTGACGGCGGCACTGTGCATTACGTGCCTTGTCGGCTGCGGCAGCGCAAAGGACGCGGGCAGTGTATCCACGGACGGCTCAACTTCCATGAGCAAGGTTATAGGCGCGCTGGGCGAAGCCTTTGAAAGCGAGACGAGGATAAAGCTTACATACAACCCCACGGGCTCGGGCAGCGGCATTCAGGCCGTACAGGAAGGGCGCTGTGATATAGGGCTTTCCTCGCGCGCGCTGAAAGAGAGCGAAAAGGAGCAGGGCTTGACGGAAACCGTGCTGGCCTATGACGGAATAGCCGTTATCGTGCACCCGGAGAACGCGGTAAGCGACCTGACGCTTTCCGAAATTGCGGATATCTACACCGGGAAAATCACCGATTGGAGCGAGCTTGGCGGCACGGCGGGCGAAATCGTGCTCATCGGGCGCGAAGCAAACTCCGGCACGCGCGACGGCTTTGAAACCGTAACCGGCACGGTGGACGCGTGCCTTTACCGTCAGGAGCTTTCCTCGAACGGCGATGTAATCACCGCCGTTGCCAACAACCCCAACGCCATCGGCTATGCCTCGCTCGCAACTGTAAAGGACAATGTGAAAATGCTGTCCGTTGAGGGCGTAATGCCGAGCGAGGAAAGCGTGAAAAACGGCAGCTACGGCGTGCAAAGACCGTTTGTGCTCGTCACGGCGGACGGCACTCCCCTTTCCGAGAGCGCACAGCGCTTCTTCGACTACGCCGTATCCGCCGAAGCGGGAAGCATCATAAGCGCGGCGGGCGCAGTGCCCGCAAACTGAAAATCAGCGGCGGAGCAATTCCGCCGCTATTGAGGTAAAAAAGAATGAACAATAAACAAAACCGCATCGAGCGCGCCGTACACGGTGTGTTTCTCCTCGCGGGGCTTATAAGCGTGGGGTGCGTTGTGCTGATATCGGCGTATCTCATTGTGTCGGGCATACCGGCAATAAGGGAAATAGGGCTTGGGGAATTTTTGTTCGGCACAAAGTGGGCTTCCTCCGCCGCCGAGCCGAAGTTCGGAATACTCCCCTTTATCCTCACGAGCGTATACGGCACGGCGGGGGCTGTGGTGCTGGGTGTACCGGTGGGGTTTCTCGCGGCAACGTATTTAGCCAAGGCCGCACCGGGGCGCATTAAAAAAATCATGGCGCACGCCGTGAGCCTGCTTGCGGGTATACCCTCGGTTGTATACGGGCTTGTGGGGATGATGGTGCTTGTGCCGGGAATACGCAAGGCGTTTGCGCTTTCGGACGGGGCGTGTCTGCTCGCGGCGATTATAGTGCTGGCAGTGATGATACTGCCGTCCGTGATAAAGGTGTCCGTGACGGCGCTGGAGAGCGTGCCGAAGGAATACGAGGAAGCGTCCCTCGCGCTGGGCGCAACGGAAGAGGAAACGTACTTCAAAGTGTCCGTCCCGGCGGCAAAGAGCGGGATAGCCACGGCGGTGGTGCTGGGCGTGGGGCGCGCCGTGGGCGAGGCGATGGCTGTGATGATGGTGTGCGGGAGCGCGGCGAATATGCCGACTTCGCTTTTTGAAAGCGTACACTTTTTAACCACCGTTGTCGCAAGCGAAATGGCGTATTCCGCCGGATTGCAGCGACAGGCGCTCTTTTCGGTTGCGCTGGTGCTGTTTTTGTTCATCATGCTCATTAACGCCGCTTTGAGCTTCTTTTTGAAAGGACGGGAGACGAAATAATGCTGACGAAAAAGCTTCCCGCAAAGAGGCGGATGTACATATTTATCATGCGCTCGCTTATGGCGCTGGCAGTTATAATAACCGCCGCGCTCGTGCTCTTCATAATCGGCTATGTGGGCGCAAAGGGACTTCCGCACATAACATGGCGCTTTCTCACCACGGGCGTGAGCTATCTCAATAACTCAATCGGCATACTGCCGAACATATTAAACACCCTCTATGTCATTTTCGCCACGCTGGCGATAGTGCTCCCGCTCGGCGTTGGGGCGGCGGTTTACCTCAACGAGTACGCCGAGGATAAGCGCCTTGTCGGCATTATCGAATACGCCGCCGAAACCCTCTCCGGCATTCCCTCTATCATCTACGGGCTTGTGGGTATGCTGCTTTTTTCAAACCGCATGGGGTCATGTTTGCTGGCGGGCAGCCTGACGCTTGTAATCATGAATCTGCCCACCGTCATGCGCACAACGCAGGAGAGCCTTAAAACCGTGCCGCAGGCTTACCGCGAGGGCGCGTTCGGACTGGGCGCGGGCAAGTGGCGCGTGATTAGAACCGTGGTTTTGCCGGGGTGCGTGGACGGGATTATAACCGGGTGCATTCTCTCTGTCGGGCGGATAATCGGCGAGTCGGCGGCGCTTTTATTCACAGCCGGGTTTGCAAACACACTGAACGGCTTTTTCAAGGGCTTGATGAGCGCGGGGTCAACCCTGACGGTGGCGCTTTATTCCTACGCCAAAACCGAGGGCGAATTTGAAGCGGCATTCGCCATAGCCGCGATTTTGATGATACTCACTGTGTGCATCAATCTCTCCGCCGATGCGGTGGCAAAATATTTTAAGAGGAGGCAGCAGTTTTGAACGGCATTTTTTCCGCAAAGGATTTGTGCCTGTGGTACAGCAACACTCAGGCGCTTAATAATATCACCATGGATATCCCCGAAAAGAGCATTACCGCGCTTATAGGCCCGTCCGGGTGCGGCAAGTCCACTTTTCTGAAAACGCTCAACCGCATGAATGACCTTGTCCCCGGCGTGAAGATAACGGGAGAGGTGCGCTATCGCGGAGAGGACATATACGCACCCGAGGTGAACGTAAACGAGCTTCGTCGGCAGGTGGGTATGGTTTTTCAAAAGCCGAACCCGTTCCCCATGAGCATTTACGACAACATCGCCTACGGCCCGCGCACGCACGGCGTAACGGCAAAATGCAAGCTCGATGAAATCGTAGAGCAGTCGCTGCGCGCCGCGGCGATATGGGACGAGACGAAGGACAGGCTGAAAAAAAGCGCGCTCGGCCTTTCAGGCGGGCAGCAGCAGCGTCTTTGCATTGCCCGCGCGCTCGCCGTAGAGCCGCAGGTGCTGTTGATGGATGAGCCGACTTCCGCGCTTGACCCGATTTCAAGCTCCAAAATCGAAGAGCTTGCGATTTCGCTGAAGAAACAGTATACTATTGTGATAGTAACGCACAATATGCAGCAGGCAGTGCGCATATCCGACCGAACGGCGTTTTTCCTCTTGGGAAGTCTCATAGAATACGGCGACACGGAAAAGCTTTTCTCTCAGCCGAGCGACAGGCGCACAGAGGACTATATTACCGGGAGGTTCGGATAAATGCGGATTAGATTTGACGAGGAGCTGGGGCTTCTCAACCACGAAATGATTGAAATGGGCGCGCTGTGCGAGGAGATTATAGCGCTTGCGTCCTCGGCGCTCACCGAGGGGAATGTGAAGCTTGCCGCCGAGGTGAAGCCGCGCGGCAAGGAGATAGACCGCAAGGAGCGCGACATAGAAACGCTTTGCCTAAAGCTACTTTTACAGCAGCAGCCCGTGGCGCGCGACCTGCGGCAGATTTCGGCGGCGTTGAAAATGATAACGGACATGGAGCGCATAGGCGACCAAGCCGAGGACATTGCGGAAATCGTGGTGTTTCTCAACGGGCGAACGGCGGAAGAGCACACGCATCTAAAGGATATGGCCGCCGCCACGATAAAAATGGTGACGGACAGCGTGGACGCTTACGTGAAGAAAGACACTGCCCTTGCCCAAGCCGTGATAGATTATGATGACATTGTGGACGAGGCGTTTTTATACGTGAAAAACCGCCTTATAAATATGCTCGCCGCCGACACCGATGACGGCGAATACATCTTGGATTTGCTGATGATTGCAAAATACTTTGAGCGCATAGGCGACCACGCCACGAATTTGGCCGAGTGGGTCATATACGCGGCAACAGGCGTACACAAAAGCGAGGAGGTAACGGAAGAATGATATGGTGCGTGGAGGATGACGGCGCGATACGCGATATTGAGGTATATGCCTTAAATTCCGCAGGGCTTGACGCGCGCGGGTTTGAAAACGGGGCGGAGTTTTTGTCCGCTCTGAGCTCAGAGCGCCCGGAGCTTGCGGTTTTGGATGTAATGCTGCCCGGCATGGACGGAGTGGAGCTACTAAAGCTTATCCGCGCCGACAGTCGCACGGCGGATTTGCCCGTCATCATGGCCACGGCCAAGGGCGCGGAGTACGACAAGATACAAAGCCTTGACCTCGGCGCGGATGATTACATCGTGAAGCCTTTCGGCGTGATGGAGCTTGTGTCGCGCGTCAAGGCCGTGCTGCGCCGATATAAGGGCGCACAGCCCAACAAGGTTTTGACGCTGGGCGAATTGAAAATGAACTGTGACGAGCGCACCGTGACACTCAAGGGCGAACGCATCACGCTTACATACAAGGAATTTGAGCTTTTGCGCCTATTCATGGCGCACCCCGGCACGGCCTTTACGCGCGAGCAGATTTTTGCCGCCGTTTGGGGCGAGGACTTTATGGGCGAAACGCGCACGCTGGATATGCACATACGCACGCTGCGCCAAAAGCTCGGCGAATACGGATGGCGCATTGAAACCGTGCGCAGTGTGGGCTATCGGCTGGAGGCGGAGCAATGACAAGGAAAATTTTCAAGGCCGTTATGGCGGCGGCTTGCGGCGTGCTGATTGCAAGCTTGCTTATCATAATGGGCTGCTTATATGACTATTTCGGCGCGGTGCAAACAAGCCAGCTTCTTGCAGAGCTTGACATGGCCGCCGCCGGTGTGGAAACGGCGGGGCTTGATTATCTGCAAACCCTCGGCGATTTTTCAAACCGCCTTACGTGGATAGGCGCGGACGGCGATGTTTTATACGATGCCAAGGCCGACGAGGCCGCTATGGAAAACCACGCCGAGCGGGAAGAGGTGCGCGAAGCACTCACATCCGGCGCGGGGCAGAGCGTGCGCTATTCCAACACGCTGTTGGAGAAAACGATGTACTGCGCAAAGCGCCTGCCGGACGGCACGGTGTTGCGCATTTCCGAGAGCCGCGCGACTATCGCCGTGCTCATCTTGGGTATGCTCCAGCCGATTTGCCTTGTACTTTTGGCGGCGCTTGTCGCGGCGTATTTTCTCGCGCGGCGGCTTTCCGAAAAGATAACGCAGCCGCTCAACGCCCTTGACCTCGACCACCCCACGGAAAACCAAGCCTATGACGAGCTTGCCCCGCTCCTGCGCCGCATAAGCCAACAGCGAAAGCAGATTAACGCCCAACTCCGCCAGCTTCAACAGCGCAAGGACGAGTTTACCCAAATCACCGCTTGCATGAACGAGGGGCTTGTGCTTTTAGCACCAACCGGCACGATTTTGAGCATAAACCCGGCGGCAAAGCGCTTTTTTAACGCGAGCGAGCTTGCCGTGGGGCAGGATTATCTCACCGTGGAGCGTTGCCGCGAGCTTACCGAGGGCATAAGCGAGGCCACCGAAAAAGGCCACAGCGAAATCACGCTCAACCGTGACGGGCGCGTTTATCAGCTTGATATGAGCCGCATACAGTCCGAGGGCGAAACCGTGGGCGTGGTGCTGTTGATTTTCGATATCACCGACAAGGCCGAAAGCGAACGAAACAGACGAGAGTTCACCGCAAACGTATCTCACGAGCTGAAAACCCCGCTCACCGCCATACTCGGCAGCAGCGAGCTTTTGCAAAACGGCATGGTGAAAAGCGAGGATGTCCCCCGCTTTGTCGGGCATATTCACGATGAGGCCGCGCGGCTTTTGGCGCTGATTGAGGATATAATCCGCCTATCTCAGCTCGACGAGGGCGCAAGCACCGCCGCGGAAACGGTTGACGTTGCGCAAGTTGCAAGCGAGGTTGTAGCGCTCCTTGCCGCAAAGGCCGAGGAGTGCGGCGTTACGCTCGCGCTCAATGCCGAGGCTTGCTTTGTAACGGGCGAACGGCGGCTTGTACACGAGATTGTGTATAACCTCACGGAAAATGCGATTAAGTATAATGTCCCCGGCGGGCGCGTAGCGGTGGATGTCAAGGGCGGTGTGCTCACCGTGGCTGACACGGGCATCGGCATCCCGAAAGAGGATCAAGCGCGCGTGTTTGAGCGCTTTTACCGCGTGGATAAGAGCCACTCCAAGGCAATCGGCGGCACAGGCCTCGGCCTTTCCATCGTGAAGCACGCCGCCGCCTATCTCAACGCCGAAATCACCCTCGAAAGCGAAGAGGGCAAAGGGACAATAGTGAGGGTGGAGTTTCAATCTTAATGATGTTTCGGCTGCCGCCGAAATGATGCTTTGCTTCGCAAAATGATGTTGCAAACTGCGTTTGCAATGAAGCGATGTTTGCCCTTAATGCGGCGAAGCCGCGCATCATCAGCGAAGCGTCATCATTGGGCAACGCCCAACATCATTTGCC
>CAYRPD010000011.1:0-17423 GCA_964426095.1 uncultured Oscillospiraceae bacterium
TATAATATTATCACATTGTGCGGTATTAAGCAATATCGAAATGAGAACAAGCCGACACATCATTAGAATATTCATGCAACATAGCGTAGCTTTTTGCTTTTTATAGTTGTGCCGCTTGGATAATAATTCGTGAATAAACAAAACAGGAAACGAAGAAAACCCGCCCCGGTTATTTCGGGACGGGTATGTATTAATGTAATGACGGGAGCTGTATGTACATAGGAACACATGAATCATTCCAGCCCTCGCGAGGAATATCGCCGATGTTGTTGAGCATTTGAAACTTGCATTTTTCATAGAATCCGGACGACTGCGGATCGGAGCAGACAACAACATATTTCAGCCCAAGCAAGGAATTATTTAAGTTGTCAGCATTAGTAAGTGCAAAGCTGACGAGCAAGGAGCCGATATTCTGCCCGGTAAAACGCTCGTCCACGGCAAGCTCGGCAATTTCGAGAGCCGGTTTTCCTTGAATAGAGCCATTGTTGTTTTCAACAAGAGCCGAAGCGCGAAGCGTGATGAAACCGGCTAGGTATTCCTTGCCGTCAAGCTCGGATATGAAAACATGAGTTGTGCCTAAACCCATTGAATGGTCTGCCGTGGCGCAAAGCGTTATATATTGCTCGTAATGAGAGGAATTACCACATGAATCAGAGCTGACATGAAAACCCCACGCCAGCCCGATATGCTTTTCAGCAGAAAATAATTCAATTCTTCCGTTCAACAGGTTGCACAAGATACTTGTTGACTTCACGCTTCATTTCTTCAAGCTCTTTGCGCGTAATGGTGGATTTAGTTTCGATAGGCTCATCCGTCCTAGACTTCACCATATACACATAATTCTGAGCACTTGCCGACATAGTATCAACTCCTTTCAACGAAACATGGGGAGGGCGCTTTGCTTTTGCACATTTATTATATGCTATTATATCTAAAATAGCAAGAGAAACATCGCATTATTAATGAATAAATAACAATAGTGAAGAGTATACGGCTACAGAAGAGAGTAAAATACAATACTCCCACAGCGTTTTATGCACTTACCATACTGAATACATATCCTCTTTTTTTGTTGACATTTTTATGAATCCGTGTATAATATCACGCGATACAAAACGCGCAGAACACAAACGATTTGCCGCTCTTGTGTGAGCATGAGAGGGGTTATAATGGCGTTACAAAGTGTGACTTCCGATGATTACGGTGTTCCTGCTGATGTAGAGCGGTGGATGCGACTTCTCCGCAAGGTAAGTGCTGCTTTCCCGGGGCCGGAAACAGAAAAAGCGATGAATGGCGCGTTATATTAATAAGAGAAAAAGGAGCAGGTCAAAGCCTGCTCCTTTTTCTCTTATTTGCTGAATTGTATGGCGAGGTCGTTTGCCGGCCAAATTGCGCCTTTGAGGTTGGAAACCGTGTTCGCGTCGCCGATAATGTGAATGTGCTTGTTTTTCTTATCGTAGAGAGGAGAACCGGCGGAAAAGCCCACGGCGCTGACAAAGCTGTCGGCGGGAATAAGCTGAGTTCCGTCTTTCGTTTCTATCACAACGCCCTCGGCGGTAATCTCTTTAGTCTTGCTTTCAAGATAGATAGGCACTTTGTGATACCGCAGCAAATCGCGCATCATCATGGAGTTCATGGCGGCAACATTAATATCTATAATAATATCCTTTTGCATTTCGACTATAAACGGCTTTTTGCCTTTGCACACAAGGTCATACGCAAGCTCGCACCCTGCAAGCCCGCCGCCGATTATCGCCACGCGCTCGCCGAGCTGGCTTTCATCGAGAAGCGCGGATATAACATCAATGCACTTTTCCCCGCCCGGTACACGAAGCTTCTTCGGCGTGCCGCCCGTGGCGATTACAATTTCATCAGCCGTGATTTCGTCAAGGCTCTTTATCTCGGTGTTATAGTGTATCTTCACCGGCACTTTAGCTATTTGTCTTTCGTACCATGCGAGAAGATCCCTGTCCTTTTCTTTGCATTCGGGCGCGGCGGCGGCGCGGAACGTACCGCCCAAGCAGTCGCTCTTTTCGTAAAGCTCAACGCTGTGGCCGCGAAGAGCGGCCTGTATCGCCATTTCCATGCCGCCTATGCCGCCGCCGATAACGGCGATTTTCTTGGGGCTCTTCGCTTTTTCCACAACGTACTTTTTCTCGTGGAAGGTGTGCGGGTTGAGCGAGCAAGTGCCCGGCTGCTTCTTGCCGGAAAGAATACCTTTGAAATCGGCGGCTGCGCCGCTGTCTTTCCACACGGCAACGGGGCAGCAGGAGATATGGCAGGAAATGCACGGACGGATTTCATCCGTTTCACCGGCCTTTATCTTGGTGAGCACCTTTTCATCCGTGAGGAATTGCCGTCCTATACCCACGCCGTCAAGCTCGCCTGCGGCAATAGCCTCGGCGGCAGCGTCAAATTGCATTTTGCCCGCGCAGATAACCGGCGCGTCGGTAAACTTCTTTATGTGCTTTACATCTTCCAAGTTGCAATTGAGCGGCATATATACCGGCGGGTGCGCCCAATACCACGAATCATAAGTGCCGTTGTCGCAGTTGAAGCAGTCGTAACCCGCTTTGCGCAGTATTTGTATCGCCTGCTCGGATTCGGCCATGTCGCGCCCAATCTCAGTGTATTCTTCGCCCGGCACAGCGCCCACATTGAAGTCGATAACCTTGCTTTCCACGCTGTAGCGCAGAGAAACGGGGTAATCCTCGCCGCACTCGGCTTTTATCGCCTGTACCACCTCAACGGCGAAGCGCAAACGGTTTTCGAGGCTGCCGCCGTATTTATCCGTGCGGTGGTTGGTGTATTTCGTGGCAAACTGGTCGAGAATATATCCCTCATGTACGGCGTGAACCTCTACGCCGTCCACGCCGTTATCCTTGCACAGCTTTGCGCACTTGGCGTAAGCGTTTACGTACTCCGCTATTTCGCTTTCCGTCAGCCCGTGGCATTTGTACTTCGGCATCCATACGTTTTGTATGCCCTCATCGGCGGTGACGAGCATATGATCGAGATTGATAATCGGCTTCATCAGCTTGCCGAGAAATTTGTTGTCAATGAGCTTTCCCATGCCATCGTTCAGCGTGGTTGAGCGTCCCCAACCCGCGCCGAGCTGGAAAAACACCTTCGTGCCGTAAGAGTGCATTTCGTCCATCAGCTCTTTCACGCCCTTGAAAACCTCCGGGTGCTCATGTAGCCACTTGTCGCCCACCATGCTTCTCACGGGGGTCATGCCGGGAATGTACAGCCCTACGCCGTCCTTTGCGCGCTCAATGAAAAAGTCGTGATGCTCTTTTTCAAATTTGCAGCGGTACAGCCATTCGACTATGCTCGTGCCTTCCATGGGGCACATTACAATGCGGTTCGGAATTTCCACCGTGCCTATCTTCATAGGCGTGAAGAGTATTTCGTGCTCTGCTTTCATGTTTTTGTCTCCTTGATTTTATTGAACAAGTTGTTGATTTTCTGCTGATTGCATTATATAATTGTGTTAAAATCAGGTCAATAAACAAGAAAACGGGAGCTGTTGATTATTCAACAGCTCCGAGAAAAGTGTTCATAAAAAGGAGAGAGAAAGCATGGATAAGCGCTATCAAAAAGCAGAAGAACTTATAAGAAAGGCGTTTTTCGCGATGTTAGGGGAAATGCCGGTGTACAAAATAACGGTGTCGGAGCTGTGCCGCAGGACAAATATCAATCGCGGCACGTTCTATCTCCATTATCAGGACTGCTATGAGCTTATAGAGGTTTTGAGCAATGAAATCGTGAAGCTTTTCTTGCCGTATGTCGAGAATATCTGCAAAAATCGCGATGAAATTGAAACTAATGTGATTTCCATGCTGCAAATCCTGACCGAGAACAGCGATGCCGCGCGCTTAATTCAATCATCGGATATGTGCCGGGAGATTATTAACCGCCGCTTTCGTGCCGTCGTGCAGGAAAACTGGAAGCGCCTGAGCAATATCAGCGATGTCGAGGCCGATATTATTTATTCGTATATCTCCGGGGGCGTATTCGCGGTGGTAAACGATGTGAAATTCGCTCGTGACAATGCCGAGGTCGAAGCGGAAGCAAATTACGAGTGTATTTGCCGTTTGATTATAAACGGTCTTTCGGCGTTCGTGCATTAAGCATTATGTAAACCAATAATGCTTCAGCGTTTCGGGCATCATTTCGTACAGCGCATCGGCGGCATCGTCACACGAAACATCGTACTGCCCGCACGTCCACTTTTTGTACATATAGCTTATGCCGTAGCAAAATACATCCACCTGCAAGCGCTCTTCGGGGGTGTAGCCCTGCCCGTTGCGGTTTTGCTTGGTTATAGCCTCGGCAATCTGCATCGAGTAAGTGTAGATGTAGTTTTCAAAGGAGTTTACGCCCGTGGACTTGAATGCGCGGCGCAAATGCTGCCAATTGTGCCGCGCGGCGTAGAAAAGCTTGTAGTATAAATCCCTGTAATTGTCGCAATCGCCGGGCTTTATGCAGTTATCCAACAGCTCCTTGTAGTTGTAGTTCATCACATCGTATTTATCTTTGAAATACCTATAGAATGTGGCCTTGCTTATCTCGGCTTCCTCGGCGATGTCCGCCGCGGAGATTTGGTCGAATTCTTTCACCGCGATAAGCCGATTAAACGCCGCCACTATGCCCCTTTTCGTCCGTTCTACCATAAAAACACCTCTTTTATTATGAGACAATCTAACGATATTGTATCATATTAAGACGAGATTTCAAGTCTGTATCATCACTTTTTTAACAAATGGTGATATCATAGCATTGTTGATTTTTAATTGGAGGGATAATATATGGCAGAGCACGTTTTTACCCCCGGCGAGAAAGCCTGTATGGAGGAGTATTGGCGCGAATGCAGCAAAACGCCGAGAAAGAACCTCATTAAGCTTGTACGGCACATTAATATGTTCAATCCGTTTCCGAACGAGAAATCATGGGAGTACATATTCTTTGACCGTATGCTGACGGATGAGATGGTGGACTTTCTTTTGAAAATGAAGCTGCGCACGCCGTATTACATCAAGGATTTGGCCGCGCTTGAGGGCATGGGGCTTGAAGAGACGGCCAAGCTCGCCGATGACATGGTGCGCATCGGCATAATCGAGTACACAAGCGATGATGACGGCATTGACATGGTTCAGCTCCCGGTTTTTGCGCCGGGTTCGATGGAAAACACCGTTATGGAAGTATGGCGCACGGATAAATACCCCGAAACAGCGCCGGCATTCACAAATTACATTTTGGATCTGCAAAAAAAGATTGCGCCCTTTGTGCCTATGGGGTCTGCGCTCATGCGCGCGATTCCCGTTGAAAAGGCGATTGAAAACGAGCCGAAGCGCGTCAAGTACGAGGAAGTGTCCTATTGGCTTGATAAAGCGGGGGAGAGCATTGCGATTGCGCCGTGTGAATGCCGCCGCCTGCGCCGCATGGTCGGCGAGGGCACGGCGGACTTAGAGGGCGAATGGTGCATGGAGCTTGGCAAGTACGCCGAAAGCTGCATCCGCGTGGGCAAGGCGCGCCGCATCACCCGCGCCGAGGCCGAGGAGATTTTGCACCACGCCGAGGAGCTCGGCTACGTTCACCAGCTTTCCAATATTGACGGCCCCGATTTCTCCCTCTTCATCTGCAACTGCTCGTGGGATAGCTGCATGGCGCTGAAAACCTCGTGGTACACCCAGTCGCCCAGCCTTTCACGCTCCAACTACGTGGCGCACGTGAACGCGGAAAACTGCGTTGCCTGCGGCGGGTGCGTAGAGGTTTGCCCGCAAAACGCCGTGAAGCTCGGGCAAAAGCTCTGTCAGGAAAAGCCCGTTAAAATCGCGAATACCGCCATTCCCGATAATACGCTCTTCTTCGGCAAAAAGCATTGGCAGACCGATTTCTTGACCGAGCGCGCCAATGTCGTCCCCGAAACGGGGACAGCCCCGTGCAAAACCAACTGCCCCGCGCATATCGCCGTTCAGGGGTATCTGAAAATGGCGGCGCAGGGCAAGTACCGCGAGGCGCTTGAGCTTATAAAGAAAGAAAACCCGTTCCCCGCCGTGTGCGGCAGCGTGTGCCATCGCTTCTGCGAAGAGGTTTGCACGCGCGGCGATGTTGACGCGCCTATTGCCATTGACGAGGTGAAAAAGTTCATTGCCCGCCGCGAGCTTGAAAGCGAAAACCGCTATGTCCCCAAGAAGCTTTTTGCCGAGGGTAAGCGCATTGCCGTTATCGGAGCCGGCCCTGCGGGCTTGAGCTGCGCTTATTATCTGGCCGTCTACGGCCACGAGGTCACGGTGTTTGACAAAAACCCCGTCCCCGGCGGCATGATGGCGATCGGCATTCCCGCATTCAGGCTGGAAAAGGACATAGTAAACGCCGAGATTGACATACTCCGCGAGCTTGGGGTTGAGATTAAATGCGGCGTTGAAGTCGGCAAGGACATTACGCTTGATGAGCTTCGCCGCGAGGGCTACAAGGGCTTTTACGTGGCTGTCGGCGCGCAGAAGTCCGCTTCCCTCGGCATTCCGGGTGAGGAGTTAAACGGCGTTATGGGCGGCGTGGACTTCTTGCGCCGCGTGAACCTCGGCGAAGAGGTCAAGCTCGGCAAGCGCGTGGCCGTAATCGGCGGCGGCAATGTCGCGGCGGATGTGTGCCGCAGTGCCGTGCGCCTAGGCGCGGACGAGGTAACGGTAGTTTACCGCCGCACGCGCGATGAAATGCCCGCCGATGCCGAGGAGATAGCCGAGGCCGAGCGCGAGGGCGTGAAATTCCGCTTCCTCAGTGCGCCCACGGAGCTTTTGGGCGAAAACGGCACTGTTACCACGCTCAAAACCGAGATAATGCAGCTCGGCGAGCCGGACGAAAAAGGCCGCCGCAAGCCTGTCGGCACGGGCGAGTACGAAACTCTCGCCGTTGACAGCGTCATAGCCGCCATAGGCCAAACCGTTGATTGGGGCGGGCTTGACCTGGGCGAGGTGCGCTTTACAAAGAAGAACACCGCCGAGGCCGATTCTTGGACTTATCAAACCGCCCAGCCGGATGTCTTTGTCGGCGGGGACTGCTACAGCGGGCCGCGCTTCGTCATTGAGGCCATCGCCGCCGGTAAAGAGGGCGCGGAATCCTTGCACCGCTTTGTTTGGGAAGGGCACAGTCTCACCCTCGGCCGCGTAAAGAGGAATAATTATAAGTTTATAGATAAGTCGAATCTGCGCCTTGCGCCCGAGTCCGACAAGCCCCGCCAGCAGCCCGCGAAAGACGCGAGCAAGGAAAAATCCTTCGCCGATGAGCGTTTGCCGCTCACCGAGGAGCAGGTAAAGTGCGAAACCGCCCGCTGCCTCGGTTGCGGCGCGGCGCGCGTGGACGCAAATATCTGCATCGGCTGCGGCCTTTGCACAACGCGTTGCAAGTTTGACGCAATCACCCTCAAGCGCGAGTATGACGTGTGGAGCAGACCGTATGAAAAGATCATCGGCACGGTGCTCAAGGGCGAGGTGCAAAAGCTTGGCCGGTGCATAAAGGGCGCGGGGAAGGATTGAGCCACCATGCACGAAATCTCGGCTCTTGAAGAAGCCGTGCGCACGGCCGACAGGCTCGCCGAGGAGCACGGCATAGACAAAATAAAGACGCTCACGCTCGAAATCGGCGAGCTTACCGGCTACGTGCCGAAGTTTTTTGAAGAGTATTTCCCCATCGTCACCGAGGATAAGCCCCGCCTTGCCTCCTGCGAGCTGAAAACGCGCATAGTCCGCGGGGAAGCGCTCTGTGTGGATTGCGGCGCACTGTATAACGTTTTGCGCGCAGAGGGCGTGTGCCCCAAGTGCCGCAGCCGCGAGAAAAAAATCCTCGGCGGACAGGATTTTGTGATAAAAGAAATCTTATATTGATTTGATTTCATCATTAAATCCTGCGATAAGATGAATTACACATGAAAATACAAATCCCCTGCCGCGGCGAAAGCCACAGCAGGGGATTTGCTAATGCAGACGGTATTTTTTTCAGCCGTAGAAAACGGTCATTACGTACTTTTTACAGGAACAGTGAAACAGCACAGTAAACAAGGAGCAGAGCCAAAATAAGATTTGTGATTTTTGCATACTTTGAAAAAAGAAGTTTGAACACAGAGCCAAACAACGCCCAGCATAGAGTAAATGCAAATCCGATAAAGGCAAGGAGCAATGAAAAAAGTATCAATGCGACCCAATCACCTTGATAATACGGAAGTATATAAGCTTCCATGGAGACAATGCAGTAAATATATATTTTGGGGTTTATAAACTGCAATAAAGCGCCGGAAAGGAAAGTACCCTTTGCGTGTTTTTCTTCAATCTCAGAAGTGTCTCTCAGCGTGTTCCATGCCAGCCACAGCATATAGAGCGCACCGATGATGAGCATCGGTGTTTTTATTTTGGGGATGATTGCCGACAGCATATTGCAGAAAAAAGTACAAATCAGCATGACAACCGAAAAGCCGACCCAAATCCCTAAATTGAACGGAAATGCCTTGCGAAAGCCGACTCGCCCGGCGTTCGACATCGACATGATGTTATTCGGACCCGGTGTAACAGCCGTTACCACGGCATAAGATAAAAAATTAAACCAGTTAAACATTTTGACCTCCAATGTGAATTAGGCTTGCATATTGCAATTTATACGTATATAATAGCACCGACGGTTAATTCAATCAAATCAAAATATAAAAAGACTAACTTTTATATTTCTGAAGTATTGGGGGCGCAAAAGTGGAACTGAAATACTTGATAACTTTCAAAGCAATCGTGGACGAAGGCGGCTTTACAAAAGCCGCAGAGCGTTTGAACTATACGCAATCAACAATCACATTTCAAATCGGTCAATTGGAACAAGAGCTCTCTGCAAAACTTTTTGAACGGATTGGCCGAAGAATGGTATTAACAAAGGCCGGTGAGCGACTAATCCCCTATGCGGAAGATGTATTAAATGCAGTAGACCGTTTGCGGAACTTTGAGGCGGATTTGTCATCTTTGAAAGGCGATTTAAAAATCGGCGTAGGTGAAACATTGTTGTCTTATAAAATGCCTCCTATCCTCAAAGCCTTCCATGAACAAGCCCCCTATGCACGTTTGTTCCTGCGGTCAATGAACTGTTATGATATTCGTGATGAATTGATTGCCGGATCGCTTGACATGGGCGTTTTCTATAATGATATCGGCGGCGTTGGAACGAATTTGATAACGAAGCCGCTTAAGGCATACAAGATGGCTTTGGTTGCGTCTCCGACAATAAAAGACAGGTTTTCAGACTTTATAACACCAAATCAGAAAATGTCTGTTCCTTTTCTGATAAATGAACCAAACTGCATTTTTAGGCAAATTTTTGAACAGTATCTTCGCGAAAAATCCATCTTGGTGGATCACACCATTGAGCTGTGGAGCATCCAAACAATCAAGCAGTTGGTGCAAAATGATGTGGGGATTACATATCTTCCGCGATTTGCAGTGGAGCAGGAATTGAAACAGGGGACATTATCTGAAATTCCGACAGAGCTTTCGGACACTGCTATTACGGCAGTCTGCGGCTATCATAAAAACAAGTGGGTCAGCCCGCTTATGCAGTTGTTTTCAGAGCTTTGCGAAGCAATGATTGAGCCGTAACAACAGCGGTGTTTTTCTTGCCTTGAACATGGAAGATAATATGCGCTTCAACGAAATGTAACATCGTTCAAATGTCCCCACCTAATGTAAAAGTGCATTAGGTGGTGATATAAATCCCCTGCCGCGGCAAAAGCCACAGCAGGGGATTTGCTTATGTGGACGATAGTCAATGCTCACTTCATCGGGCATTTTTCAAACGTTACATTCTGCTCTTTCATGGAAATTCTATTGACCTTATACCCGTAGTCCGTCAGCTCCTTTTTGTATTTTAAAAAGGAGTGGTCGATAGCTACACCGGCAAGCTCGCCGATTTTGTCAAAGCTCAGCGTGATGTGCTCTTCGCCGCAGTCAGCTATATACTCCCAAAGCTTTGTGTATTTGCTCAAAGTATTTCAGCCAATTCTTGCACGAAGCAACCTTTTTGCGCGTAGTATTCAAGCATCTCCGGCAGCTTTTTCTTGTCGTAGCTCGTTATGCAATCGGACAGTACATGAACCTTGTACCCTGCCTTTGCCATGTTAAAGCAAGTGGACTTTATACAGGCGGTCGCGTCCGCTCCGACTACGTAAAACTCCGTAATGCCGTGGTCAGAAATAAATGCGGCGAAATCCTCGCTTGTCAGTGCGTTGCTCTTTGTTTTGGCGAAAACATTGCTTGACATAACTTTCAGATCCGGTACGAATTCCGCCCCGCGCGTTCCGGCCTTAAATGTTCTAGTGCCCGCCGAAAGATTGTTGTGGCGAATGTATATAATCTCTATGCCGTTTTCACTCGCCCAATCTACGGCCTTATTTACTTGCTCGATAATATCTTTATAGTTCTTCGTAATGTCATTTTGCAGGTCAATCACGACTAAAGCACAGTTTTTCAAAACCCTTTTCTCCTTAAATATAATTTACACTTGCTGTTTCGCAACGTGAATTACATTATAACTTGTGTGCTTTATAAAGTCAATGGAAGCAAAACAAAAAAGCCCGCACACGGTGCGGGCTGAGAGAATTAAATGCTGTGTCGGCTGTCGCCGACATGATGTTTTGCTTTGCAAAATGATGTAGCTCATTTCATTCGCAATGATGTGATGTTTGCCCCAAAATGCGGCGTAGCCGTGCATCATCAGCGAAGCGTCATCATTGGCGAAGCCAACATCATTTGCCCGTAAGGGCAAACATAATTGAAATAGCTCATCTGCGAAGGCAGATGAGCTATTTCTGGTGCCGGTGGTGGGACTCGAACCCAATCCGAGCATAGAAAAAGCGCTGAAAACACTGCGTTTTGTCGCGATGTTAGCAAATGCGTTAGTAAAATTACAGCTCCGACAACAGAAGTTTTATCTTTGCGACACACTCAATCATGTTTTCATGTTCCCAATTCCATACGGCAAGCATAGAGGCGGGCGGCTCTGTGCCAGATTCTTTTTTGTCCTTGATTAAGCGCGTTGCCTGTGCATGAAGTATTTCGGCGTGATCCAGCTCTTGGCTAGCGAGCTTTTCAAATGCCTGTGCGAGACTGCGATCATCGTCTTTATACTTTAGCGCAAGTTTAGCATAGTTTTCAGCGTCTTGCAACTCTTCTCTGATGTGTTTAGAAAGAATTTTTATATCTTTCATTTTTTATCCTCCTATGATGTAAGTATAAAGTGTGTCAACATCTGATTCTGTTAAGGTGATTGTACCCATGCCGGGAATAGAGATAGGCGCGGGACATTTTGCCGCGGCGGGTTTTAAGTGCGTGTATACTTTTTCGATATCTACGTTTCCGACAGCGTCCACAAGCTCAAGCGGCGCGAGCATAGCATTGCTTTTTACGCGCTCCATGAGCTTCGGCGCGTCCGCAATATACGCAGTTGCTACGGCGGAAAATACCCATTTGTTAACGCCGCTCATTTTAGGGACGATTTCCGAATCAATATAACGTGCAATACCATTTTGCACTCGGTCAATACTAACCATGTATTAGCCCTCCTAAAAATAATCGGGGCGGTGTTTACCGCCCCTTTGTGCTGGGGTTAAGCAGCTGCGGCGGTTTCGGTTGCGATGGAAACTTTCACATCTCCCCAACCGGGGCAAACATTGCCGTTCGGTATAACGGTTTTAGTCAGCCCCATAAGCGCCGCAACCTGAGACTGCAATACGCCAATAGCGGCATTATTAACACCGTTATAGACAAGCTGCTGTTTCTCAAAGTCGTTGAATCTTTCGCGAACATCGCCGACTTGACGGTTGATAGAATTGTAAACATCTACAAGTTTCTTATCAACATCGGCCTGTGCTTTAAGTATTGCGTTCTCCTGCACGAGCGACAGCTCATAACGAGATACGGGGTGATCGTCATTGCACGAAGAACGATTACCGAGAGCAGCCGCGAGAGCTGCGCCCGCGGCCATATCGGCAATACCGGCGCTTGTGTTGCGGTTAGCACCGCCGCCGAGAGCGTCAGCAATAAGCGGGGCAACAGTAGCAATACCGCCGAGCGAAGTACCGATAATACCGAGCGCGGTTGTGCCCTGTTTTGCTACATAATCAGCCATTTTTCTTTTAACCTCCTGTTAGTAGTCAAGCCGTAGCGCTCCGACTTGCCGCTTTTAGGGTAACGACAAAGCCAAAAGCATGGAAGTATACAAAAATGGACGCGCCCGGATTTCTCCGAGCGCGTTTATCAGCGTTCCCACGGGCTTTTTTCGATATCTACAACAGTTTCAATTCCGGGGTGTTGCCTTTTTAATTCTTCAAAGCGCTTTAATGCTTTGTGACGCTCTACGCCGGGATAGGTTTCTGTTGCTGTTTCCACCTTTGTGCCGTCCTCGTATTCGGTGAAAAACCTAATGTAATACACAACGTTGCTATTATACTTTCGCAGTCGCTGTAGCTTTATAATATCTTTGCTGGGCATGGTGGCGAGAGCGCTATAACGAGCCGCGAGGTCTTGCCGGTAATCGCGCAGCAGTGCAATCATGCGCTCACATTTGGCTATAAGCTGTGCGGCGCTATTGTCATATGTGGTTACTTCTGCAAACGTCTTGCAATTTTCGGCGCGGTTAAGATAACCGTAAATGTTTACTTCTGCGTAATCACAGGGCGAACCGTAGCGGGTAAATATCTTGTTTTTGTAACTCATTTCTTTATTTCCTTTACAAACAAGATTTCAACTTCGGGGCTGAATGTTGCGGCGTGGTACTCGTTCCAGCCGGTGAAAAAGGCGTTGTTAAACTCACCATTGATTAACCATTCTGCATATATCATCTTACTGCTTCCTTTCCGGGGCACGGCATTACGCCGTTGCCCCTAATCTTGCATAGCCGCTGGATTCTTGCCCGCCCTCGAATGTCTGAGAACCGTACTTCGTGCGAATCTCGCTCATTGTTTTTTTGCCTCTGTAAAAGAAACTGCCGTCTTCAGCATGGTGCCAGCTCCACATTTTTTTCTTGCTTGCCCATTTGCAACCGAGGGCTTTTAATTCGTCCTTGTGCTTAAAGGTATTGCCGCTGAGCCAAAGCCAAGAGCCGCACAACTCAACCTCAACGCCGCCCATTTTCAACAGGGCTTCGATTATATCGCGGAACTCTTCCGGCGCTTCGGTGCATTGGTGCTCGCTGTCATGGGTTTTATTCCAAGCGTGCTTAAGCTCTTCGTGCTTTACTTCATACGCAAGATTGATTTGCTTCATGGTTTCAAGGTCTCCGCCTCTGTCGGGGTGGTGCTTCAATACGAGGCGGCGGTATTCGGCTTTAAGCTCATCCAAGGTTTTTACGGTTTCAAAATAGTTTTTCATGTGTGTGTATCTCCAATCTGTTTTTTTGTTTTTTTGTGTTACGTCTTGACGCTTTTGATTATAACCGTTAACGGTTATTTCGTCAAGATGTCATATTGCACAAACGTTAACGGTTATTTTTGTGAAAATTATACGTTTACGGTTAGCGCTTTGTGTGCTATACTAATAACGAGGTGATGTAATGGCAGTTACAGAAGCTCATAAGAGAGCAAGTAAAAAGTGGAACGATAGCAGAGACGCTATAATGCTACGCCCTGAAAAAGATGAGGGGCAACGAATCAGAGACGCAGCAGCCGAGGCCGGGCAAAGTGTTCAAGCTTGGGTTTTGGGCTGCTGCCGAGAAAAAATTGAAAGGGGTTAATAATATGCCGACTGAAAAAGAAACTTTGATGATTCAAAAGGCCACGGTTTACGATTTGCAAAGAATACTTGACAAGGGCGAGAGTGGTAAGACCTACACAGCCGAGGAAATCAAGGAACTAATGGACGCATATATTAAAGGGGCGGAACAGTAAAAAACGCGGGGCAAGGGGAGAACCTTTGCCCCTTGTTTTTTTGTGTGTATCTCCAATCTGTTTTATTTGGGTACTAAGTTAGTAACTTATATTTTAAAGGCTGTTGGTTCAGCCCTTATTTTTTTGGTTTTCAAGCGCAGCCCTGAATAATTCGGTAGTGCCTAAATTGCTTTTGTTCTGCTCAATGTATTGTATCAGGTCGGCATCCTCATCTTTTCGCAAATACACTTGATAGCGTTTATATGTTTTGGCGTTCCATGCGGCTTTCTGTTCTGTTGTGCCTGCCGTCTCTCTCACCTCTTTTTATTGGGGGGGCGGTTGTCCGCCCCCCCTTGCTTTATTTCGTGGTTGCAGTTGTGATATAGGTTTTGATGAGCTTCTTAATCTCTTCCGGGGTGTAGTTGTCTTTTTCGGGCATGGCCTCAATAATTTCTATCAAGTCATAAGCCATGGATTTTTTAACCTCGTTTGATTCTCTTTCGGTCGGCATATTTGCCCAACTCCTTTCATGCCGCTGTTTGCTTGGTACGCTTAAAGAGTATCACTAACTCAGTACCTTGTCAAGCGCTTTTTCTAAGTTTGTTAGGACTGCACAAAATAGGCTTGTTGCGTTTGTGCAGATTGAATGTTCTCATTGTTTTTGAGGGGAATTTATAACCCTTCTTTTTTTATTGTTTCAAGGCCAATTCTAAAAATATCGGTCGTTCCTATCCTGCCGCGCAAGTTGTCAACGAATTTTATTAACTCCGCGTCTTCGTCTTTTCGCAAACTGACTTGATATCGCTTATATGTTTTTGTGTTCCAGCGGTTTTTTACTTCTGTGCTGGTGGTGGTTTTTCGTTTTGCTATTACTGTTCACCTCCGAACGCTTTGCCGATCGCACAACGTGCAAGCGGCTGAATGAGGGCAAAGAGAATAGCCCAAACAAGCAAGTTTATTATTTTCTTATTCATGATTACCTCCTTGACATTTTGCTGTTTATGGTTTATTATTGGAACATACAAGGAAGGTTGTGTCTCCCTCGTATGCTCCGCAACACTACAGAGATAATAGCTTATGTATTATGTCTGCAAGGATTGCGGCGATGACGTTCGCGAGAACGTCCAGAGAAAAGTTGACAAGCTTTTGCTCGTCCAGCGTTGTTTTGCGAGAACAACGCTGTTTCTTTTTCTGCTTCGCCATTTGCTTCTCCTTTCGTGTATTGCCTCGGGTGCCCTTGGCAATTTCAAAATAGCACATACTTAGTTAGTATGTCAAGCGCTTTTTCTAAGTTTGTTAGGACTGCACAAAATAGGCTTGTTGCGTTTGTGCAGATTGTATATTTAATGCAAGCGGGGGAATGTGGTATAATATTTGTGGAAATGTATATAGAAGAATATATTAAGGAGGTATATTAACATGGGTATGAGTGACGCACAGTTTAAAGCATTTCTGCGTGTGGCCTTGAGAGATTTAACAGACGCGCTAAATGCAGTAACGCCGGAAGAGAAAGACCAAATAATTAGGTCACTGGCAGAGGACTTTCAAAAGACACTTGAAGATTAAACACACTGCGAAAGACTGAGAGAGGGTAATAACTCTCCCAGTCTTTTTTTATGTCTGTTTTCGTTCTTTTTTAATTAATTAAGCGCATATATGCCGATAGTATAATATTAACTTATCTAAGAGATGTTTTATATATTCTCTTATCTCATAGAGAGTATTAATAAAGAGTGTATCATTAAGTATTATATATATTATTTATATTTATTATATATTATATTATTTATATGTTTAAATATTACTTATAGTATATTGTTTATAGTTTTCTCTTATTTAACTTTATTATATACGTAATCTGTTTCTAGCTCTTTTGTGCGGGAATTGGGGCGAAAATATATATAACCCGCAGATTCTTCGCGCGCGCAGGAGAGATTTTGACACGTCCAAATATAGACTATTGACTTTTTAGAGTAATGTGCTATTATGGAATCAAGGGCAATATATTGTTGCAAATGCAACAATAAACGCTTATAACTTCGCTCAATTATTATTATGCGAAGTTATAACTAGACAAATCAAAGGAAATGTACAAATATTGAGGAGACAAACTAGGGTATTGACTTAGGTGTATACAGTCTGTTATTATAAATACCAATTACAGGAGCGCTCGGCCTCGCTGGGCAATAATCCCCGGCCTCGCGCGGGGTGGTATGCTTCAAACGAAAGCCGTTCCCGGGTTGGCATTCTTTCACCCACCCCACCCGGAAAAACAGCCGCGTCCTAATTAGTATATATATAAATAATTTACAGACGGTTAAGACTTTTTCTGAAAGTAACAGGGGGTAGCAGAAAAACAGGGGGTATAGCTAAAAAACATGAGTAGAAAAAATATCAGACCCCTGCGGAAAGCTGTAGTAGAAAATGGAATGATACGTTGCCCCGATTGTGGGGCATTGCTTGGCAAAGCATATTACGGAGCAATGGCAACCGGCATAGAATTATGGTGCGACAGCAAAGGTTGTCACAAGCCCGTTAATGTAGATTTGAGAGGAAGTATATGCTGTCATAGCTCAACGGCAGAGCAAGTGTCTTGTAAACACTAGGTTATAGGTTCAAATCCTATCGGCAGCTCCAAGGCGCATAAACGCGTCTCCTTTCTTAATTCATAATAAGCCGTACCCGTAAAAGACAAGGGCTCGGAGGACGGGCGATTACGCCGCTCCGCTCCGGTGAAATTCCGGTTGGGTGGGGAGCGCTTATACGGTTTGAGTGCTCCCCGAAAGATAACGCAGGGTAGAGTAATGGTAACTCAACGGGTTAATGACCCAAGAATGTCGGTTCAAGTCCGACCCATGCGACAACAAGAGAATATGACCTCTCCATAGTGAGCCCGTGAGGCCGAGAGGCGAAATAGGCCGATTAGAGCCATAGTTCAGAGAAGCAATTTTTCTCTGGGTTATGGCTCTTTTTGCTTTTTTAGGGGGTGTTCGGGTATTGCGAGGCAGAAATCGCAGAGAGCAGTAAAAGCAAGCGGAGCGAAACAAAAGGTGCTTGATTTCGGCACAGCAAGCGAACCGCAAGCTAAGTTTTTAGCCAGTAAGACATTTTACACTTGCTACGGCGGAGCTAGAGGCGGCGGGAAAACACATATTGCGCGGATAAAGGCTGTAGGGCTGTGTATCAACTATCCGGGGATAAGGATTCTGATGATACGTTGCCACTACCCGGAGCTTGAAGAAAACCTAGTCGGGCCGATTCTGAAATGGGTGCCGCAGGAGATGTATTCATATAACGGTCAGCTTCACTTGATGAGATTCGCAAACGGTTCGGAAATCAAATTCGGACACTATGACGGAGACGCAGCCGAAAACGAATACCAAGGGGCACAGTATGACTGCATTTTCATAGATGAGGCAACACAGCTTAGCGAAAGAGCTTTTCAGTATCTTGGAACGTGCGTTCGCGGCGTAAATGATTTTCCCAAGCGAATGTATTTGACGTGCAACCCTAAAAAAACTAAATATAG
>CAYRPD010000011.1:17523-19738 GCA_964426095.1 uncultured Oscillospiraceae bacterium
ATGATTTTCCCAAGCGAATGTATTTGACGTGCAACCCTAAAAAAACTAAATATAGGAGGATTTCATTACGGTGCGAAAGTACAAGAGGGAATTCAATGTTTATGTGATTAAAAATGACTTGGACGAGATGGTTTATGTCGGCTCAACCACCACGGAACTGTGGCACAGAATGAGCCAGCATAGAGCTGACGCAAAGAAAGGCGCTAAATCTCCTCTTTATGACCTTATGCGTGAATATGGAGCAGGGCATTTCAGAATAGAAAAGGTGCTCACTTCCACTGCGGATAGGATAAGACGAGATGAAGAGTTCGTTATTAATCAAATACCACAACGCTATAGGCTGAACTACAAGCGGCATAGTGCAAAAGATACGAGTGAGCATTTTGACTATGACGAAATATGCAAGGTATACAAAGCTTGCGAATCGCAAAACATGACAGCAAATATAATAGGCTGTTCAAGAGTGACTGTACAGAAAGCTTTGAAAACAAGAGGCGTTGAAATTGTTTATCCACCGCATTCATCACATAAATACAGAAATCCTCCAGCCTACTCAAAACTGGGGTTGTAAAACCGGGCAAATACGGTGAAGGCTAAAGGCTAAAGCCCATGCGAACACCGTGGTAATTTCTCTGATTGCGAAAGGCAGAGAAACACCGTAACGCGTAGGAGCTGAATAAATATAATGCTCCCAAGAGTGCCCGGCGGCGAAAGCCGATGATGTACGCTGAACTTGCAGGAAACTGCAAGAACTATCGGATAAAAAACCGATAGGGTAACAAATGGGCGGAGTAGGTCATAGGTGGGTAAAAAGACTATTCATCGACAAAAAATACATTACCAACGATCCTGAACCCGAGAAGAACGAAAACCCGGCAGATTACACTTTTATTTTTGCGAGCCTTGACGATAACCCTCATCTTCTTAAAAACAGCCCGATGTATGCTAAACAGCTTGCTAGTCTCCCGGAAGATTTACGAAGAGCACATCGGTATGGCGATTGGAACGCATTAAGCGGCAGCTACTTCAAAAACTTCTCAATACAAACGCATACCGTAGAAGCTTTCCCGATTCCGGCGCATTGGACGCGGTACAGGAGCTTTGACTATGGTTTTGATATGTTTGCTTGCGGCTGGTGGGCTGTGGACGAAGACGGGCGGTGCTGGTGTTACAGATACTTTGAGCATAAAGGGCTTGTTGTAAAAAACGCGGCCAAAGAGATAGTAGATCACACACCGCCGAATGAGAATATACAGATAACCTATGCGCCGCCCGATATGTGGTCTAAATCAAAAGACACCGGGCGTGAAATAGCTGAAATATTCGCGGAAAACGGTGTGCCGCTTGTTAAGTCCAGCAATAACCGCGTGCAGGGGCATATGGTGATGAAAAACCTAATGACCCCGGGTGAGTTGAAAGACCCGTATGTGCAATCGCTTTACTCGGAGGGCGCGCCGGACAAGCTGCCTATGCTCATGTTCTTCCGAGAGGAAACAATGGCTTGCATAGATGACATATGCGACATACAGGCAGATGAAGCCAAGCCCGATGACTGCGCAAAGCAACCTCATGATGTAACCCATAGCGTTGATATGGTTCGATACTTCGTGATTAACCGTGTGTTGGAGGCAGAGGCGGAAAAGCAGCGGGTGGAGTTTTACGAGGACGATGAAGATTCAGAACTGGATTATGAAGATTATATGTGCGGCGGCGAGGCCGATATTTCGTACATGGAATACTGAAAGGAGAAAACAATGATAATAGCGGGCTTGATATCTGCCTTAGCGCTGACGGGCGGCTTAGTTTGGCTGTTGGTTAAGCTGAAAAAGGCAAAAGAGAATATTGACGGCTTGCAAACTCAACTTGACGAGTTAAAAACATCTTTTAATGAAGTTGTGGCCGAAGAGTTGGACGCAAGGGCAAAAAGCGAAAAGCTGTTTGCTGACGGGTTGGAAAACATACTTAACTACGGCAACAACATCCCCAAACTGACTAAGGAGAGTATAGGCAATGGCGGATGAAGAATTAGGGCTGTTTGGGGAGAAAAAGTACCCCGACCCTAAAACTGCATGGACTTTTTATGAGCGCGGACAGCAATTCAACAATCAAATAAACCTCTATGAAACAGTAAAAAGCAATGAAAATTTTTATGTCGGTAAGCAGTGGGAGGGTGTACAGGCAAATGGACTGCCTACGCCGCAGTTTAACATACTTA
>CAYRPD010000011.1:19838-27473 GCA_964426095.1 uncultured Oscillospiraceae bacterium
CAGTGGGAGGGTGTACAGGCAAATGGACTGCCTACGCCGCAGTTTAACATACTTAAGCGCGTGGTTGGCTTCATCACCGCAACAATTACCACCGACAACATAAAAGTCAATGCAACGCTTTTAAACAAGGTTACACAGAGCGAGAATTACACAGACCCTGTGCGCATAATCAATGATGAATTTGAATTTTTGACGGAAATGAACGATATCCCGTCATTGATGAGAGAGTTTGCGCGAAATGCCGGCGTTGACGGTGACGGCTGTATGTATACATATTGGGACGCTACTGTAGACGCGGGCAACGGGGCAGAGGGCGCTATAAAGACTGAAATTGTGCCGAATACGCGCGTTCACTTCGGAAATCCGAACGATAAAAGCGTACAGGCGCAGCCCTATATACAAATAGCCACTCGGCAAATGGTGAGGGCGGCCAAACGCAAGGCAAAGGCTAACGGTATTTCCGAGTGGCGCGAGATTACCGCGGACAGTGACGAATCAAGCGCGGTAGACAGCGCCAAGCGCACCGATGACAAGGTTACGGTGCTGCTGACGATGTGGCGTGATGAAGACACTGACGAAATATGGGCGTATGAAAGCACACAGACGGTGACGATAAAGAAACCGTATAACATGAAGATAAAGCTTTATCCTGTGTGCTGGTTGAACTGGGACTATATACAAGACTGCTATCACGGCCAAGCCATGATTACGGGGCTTATTCCAAACCAACTGTTTATCAATAAGATTTGGGCAATGACTATGCTGTCGAATATGCGTAGTGCGTTTCCTAAAATAATCTATAACAAGACATTGGTAAACAACTGGGACAACCGCGTGGGTGCGGCCATAGGTATTAAAGGCGGAGATGTCAACAACGTTGCCAAGGTAATTGAGCCTGCGACAATATCGCCGCAGATAGCGCAGTTTATAGAGCTTGCAATAACAAAGACGGAAGAGAGCCTAGGTGCGACAAGCGTTGCACTCGGTGATACTCGCCCGGATAACACTTCGGCGATTATAGCTTTGCAGAGGGCGGCTTCAACGCCAAGCGAGCTGACAAAGCAGAATCTTTACAAAGCCATAGAAGAGCTTTTCAGAATCTATTTAGAGTTTATCGGCGAATACTACGGAACGCGTGTAGTAAACATAGAGCCGCCGCAGAAGATACAGGACGCTATGAGGTTTGCAAATCAGCCTGTGCCGGAAACAATCCCGGCCAAATTTGATTTCTCTTTCATAAAGAAAAACCCGTGGCTTTTGAAGCTTGATGTGGGCGCAAGCTCTTATTATTCCGAAATCGCGTCTATGCAGACGCTTGAAAATGCATTGCAGAACGGGCATTTAACGTTCTTGCAATTCCTTGAGCGTATCCCCGATGACTATATGCCGAAGAGAAGAGCGCTTATTGCAGAGCTGAAAGCCACGCAAGCGGCGCAAATGCAAGCTATGCCACCGACTACCGGCAGCGGAATGCCCGGAGGGGACATTGTGCCCGAAGAAGCGCCGCAAAATGCAGATATTCCGACAGGCGGCGGGTATTCAAATCTTCAAAGAGCAATAAATCAGCAGGGAACAACAGCAGGAATGGTATAAAACCGGGACACCAACGGTTTATATAAAAATATCTTTTTGAGCCGGGACACCAACGGCGGAAAGGGCAACAATGGACGAAATGAACGAAAGAGCGGAAACGGCAGAAGTTGAAGTTTCCGGCGAGGACTTAGCGGCATTTGATACCGACTGGGACGAAACCGCGCCTGACGAGGACGATTTTACCCTTGATGATGATTTAACTGCCGATGAGGAAGCGGCCGAGACCGAGAGCGCAGATATCGCAGAAGAAAGCTCTGACGAGAGCACGGAAACTGCGGATACAAGCGATAAGGCCGAGACCGAGACAAAGACTGAGGAGCGCAACACCGAAAACGCCGAGACGGAAACCAAGGTTGAAGAGGGACACCAACTCTACACGCTGAAATCTCCGGCCGGCGAAAGACAGTGTACGCTTGAAGAGGTCCTTTCCCTTGCAAACAAGGGCATGGACTATGACGGAGTGAAGCAGGACAGGGACGAAATGCGAGAATTTCTGAAAGAGCTTGCAGAACCGTCTAAGCTGAACATTCACGAGCTTATGGATACGACCCGGGCTAGAATGCTTATATCCAAAAAGCAAGCCGAAGGCGTAGAAATGAGCGAAATGGAAGCGCTGACAGCTATTCAGCGCGAAAGAGCCGCCGCCGTTGCCGAGGAGCAGACGCGAGCGGCAACACAGGCGGAAACAAAAAAGCAGGAAATGATAAACACTTTCCTTGCGGAGTTTCCAAACGTTAATGCGGCAGAGATTCCCGCAGAGGTTTGGCAGAATTGTCGCGAGACGGGCGACCTCGCCGGGGCTTACCGCAAATACGTTAACGACCAAAAGGACAGCGAAATATCGCGCCTCAAAGAAGAAATCGAAACACTTAAACTAAATCAAAAGAATAAGGACAGGAGTACCGGCTCACAAAAGAGCGTCGGCGCAACTACACCGAAAGACCCCTTTGATGAGGGCTGGGATTCCGTCTGATACGGAGGATTAATAAAATCTCATGATAAATCTTGCAAGCAAAGCTTCCCCGAAAGTAGTGGAACGTTTTAAGCTCGGTTCTGTAACCGAGGGGCTTTTCAGCAACAAGTACGAATGGACGGGTGTTGAAACCGTCAAAGTATACTCTATAGACACGCTGCCGCTCTTGGACTATGACAAGACCAAGGTTGACGGCACTTCCCGCTTCGGTGCTCTGACCGAGGTAGGAGACACCATACAGGAAATGCAGGTCAAACAGGACAAGTCTTTCAACGGCGTTATTGATGAGGGCAACAACACAAATCAGCTCAAAATCAAGGCGGCAAGCGCTATTTTGAAGCGCCAAACCGATGAAGTACTTATCCCCTATACGGATAAATACCGTCTTAAGGTTATCGCTAACGGCGCGGGGCTTGGCACGGTAAACGCTACAGACCTTACCAAAACCAACATCCTTGAAGCTATCTTCACGGCAAGCGCCGAGATGAGCAATAAGCTTGTTCCTCTCTCCAACCGTGTGTTGTACATAGGGGAATCGGCCGCAGTTAAGCTCAAACTGGCGGATCAGGTTGTCAATCTTGAAAAAGCCGGGCAGAAAGCCGTTGTAAACGGCGTTTGCGGCACAATCGGCGGTATGCAGGTTCGCATTGTTCCCGATGTGTATTTGCCTAAAGGCGTAACGTTTATGATTGTCCGCAAGGGGATTGCAGTTGCCCCGGTTAAGATTCGCACAATGCGTATACTGAGCAATACGCACATAGTTGACGGCAATATCGTACAGGGGCGCTTCATGCACGACTGTTTTGTGCTCGGCGCAAACGCAGAGGGAATCTATGTTTACGCAAAGTCCGGTATGCTGGCCGCGCCCGCAATAAGCATTTCTTCTAACTCGGCCACTATCACCGCAACTTCGGGCGCAACAATCAAGTATACCCTTGACGGCTCTAACCCGAAGACCTCTCCCACGGCAGAGACCTACAGCGCAGCAGTTTCGGTCACAGCGGGGCAGAAAGTACGCGCTTATGCGGAGAAAGCAGAGACACTCAATTCTCCCGTTGCCGAGGCTACAGCCTCTTAACGTGCAGTGTACAGGGCACGGGGAAACTCGTGCCCTACAGTAAAAAAACACTACGGAGGGCTGAGATGACAGAGGGGATAATCGTGGCTCTTATAACAGGCGGATTCACTCTGCTGGGGGTGCTGGCAAGCAACAAGAAAACCTATGCAGTGTTGGAAACCAAGGTTGAAGAACTGACGCGTGAGGTTCGGGAACATAACGGTTTTGCAAAGCGTATGCCTGTGGTTGAAGAGCAAATTACCCACATAAAAGAGGATATTACGGAACTCAAAAACTATCACAAATAAAAGGAGTACAAAAAATGAATTGGAAAAACATTCTCGAAAGAGCGGCTTGGACTTTTTTGGAGGGCTTTTTGGTGGCGCTTCCCGCCGCGACAGAGCTGGGCACTGACAGTGCGGCGTGGACTGCCGCCCTTATTGCCGCAGCTATGGCGGGGCTTTCTGCGCTGAAAACCCTTGCGCTTGAAATCATACAGAACGCAAACGCAAACCATTAAAGCATAAGGGGGTAAAGCGTATGACAACCGCGCAGGAAGTATTTGAGTATGCGATGACGCTAATGGATGAGCTGAACGAATCGAACGGCAAAGCGGATACATCGGACACAAAAGAGTATAAAAACCGAACGATAGCAATTCTGAATATTCTGCGCGGAGAGCTTTACCCGTATTCCGACACATACGAAACCGGCACACCGGGGAAAAGGCCGATAGCAGAGAAGATAACAGATTTCACTTCCGCTATCGGCCTTGACGACTATATATGTCAGTCAATACTCCCGTATGGGCTAGCGGCACATTTGCTAATGCAAGAAGACCCTACAAGCGCAAATTACTTTCAGCAGAGATATGATGAGCTTAAAGCAATGCTGGCGCGCGGAATGCCTGCGGAGAGCGAAGATATAACGGACGTTTACGGCGGATTGTGGCCGTATAATGAATTTGGAATGTGGTAAAGGAGTGAAAAACCAATGGAAACACGCGGCAGACCGCCCGAATACAACACCCCGGAAAAGCTGAGAATGGGGATGGATAGGTATTTTTCCGACTGCGAAAATGAGGGGATATTTGCCGATTTTGCGGGTATGAAAATAGCATTGAAGCTAACCAAGAAAAAAATAGATGAAATGCTATCGGAAAATAACCCCGATAGAGAGGGCTATCAACGAGTTTTTGAAGAAGCGCAGGACAGGCGCGAAAGCTGGCTTGCGAGGCGAATGGTTACAGAGCCTAAAACGGCTAACGGCTGTATGAACGCTTTGAAACAGGAAAAGAACGGCGGCTACATGGATAAGTCGGCAGAAAAGCCCTTGCAGCCGATAAGAATAGAAATTGCCGGAGTAGGCGGCATGAGTGCATTTGAATAACGGGAGCTGAAAGAATGGCTAAAATCAGTGCCGGAACAAGTGAAAAGATATTTCAGCTAAAAGCATTTACGGGGCTGAATGAAAACCCGGACGGTGACACAAAGCTGAAAATGGGCGAGGCGGCGGCTATGCGCAATTTCCGCGTGACAAGAGACGGAAACCTACAGCGCAGGCCGGGCACGCTGACGATAAAAGGACTTGCACAGGAATACACTTTGGACGTTGCTGCCACGGCTGAGATTGTTTTTGAAGCCGCGTCAGCGGTGATGAAGCTGAAAATGTACCCGACAGCGAATATAGTTGACGGCATTGTGGAGCTTGACGGCGATAGCGTGAACGTGAACAAGGAAAACGCCTCCGAGAATGCCGGGCTTTACTGGCGGCATGACGCAAGCCATATATGGAAGCTCAAAGACTGCATAGAGGGTGCAGACGGCTATGTGTGGAGCTTTTACCGCGTAAAGGCGAAGCCCACGGGTAATAATCTTCGCGTGGCCGGAATGTGGACGGGTTTTGTCAGCGGCGAAGAGGAACTCTTAGCCGCGTGTGACGGCAAGCTGTGGCGGCTGTGGGATGAGGACGGTAACGGTTTTACCCGCACTGAAATAGGGGACATTGACACAAGCGAACACGTTCATTTTTTCGGCTTTTCCAACATCGTGTATATGCTCAACGGCTCGCAGTATAAGCAGTGGGACGGTACGACACTTGAAGATGTACATGGATATCGGCCTCTTGTTAGGCTGGCTGTGCCCCCGGCCGGTGGCGGAGAAACGAACGAGGAAGTAAACCGCCTTTGCGGCGAGCGTAGAATTTGGATTTCCCCGGACGGCGAGGCCGCAACGTTTGCTTTGCCCGAAAAAAGCGTAACAAGTGTAGACTACGTAAAAAACCTCTCGACAAATGCCAATATAGCCGCAAGCAAGTATACCTACGATTTGACAGCCGGAACAGTGACATTCACTACTGCACCGCCTAAGGCCACAAACTCATACGAGATAGGCTACACCATGCCGAACAGCTTGCGCAGCCAAGTAACGAATATGCGCTATTCGGAGCTTTACAACTCCACGCAAGACACACGCATTTTCATTTATGGAGACGGTACATACAAGGCTTTGTATTCCGGCATAGACTATGACGGGCAACCGCGAGCGGATTATTTCCCGGATTTATACGAAATGGCGATAGGGGACGCAAACACACCGATTACTGCACTTATCCGCCACTACTCAACGCTCATATGCTTCAAAAGCCATAGCACCTACAGTATACGGTACGGCGATTATACCCTCTCGGACGGGCGTGTGACAGCGGCGTTTTACTCTACGCCTGTTAATAGAGCGATAGGTAACACAGCCCTCGGACAAGCTCAACTTGTGTTAAACAGCCCTAGAACGCTGTTCGGCAACGAATTATACGAGTGGAAGAATAATAGCTCCTACTCTTCAAACCTTACGGCTGATGAGCGACAGGCAAAGCGCATATCCGACAGAATATACTCAGCACTGACAGACTTTGATTTAAGTAAATGCCTGTGCTATGACGATAACGACAACCAAGAATACTACATTTGTTATGACGGGAAAGCACTTATACATAACTATGCTGCGGACGCGTGGTATTACTACACGGATTTTAATGCGGCGTGCTTGCTTAATTTCCACGGCGAGCTTTACCTCGGCACAAATGACGGACGATTCTTAAAGGTAGCATACGCCTATCTCTCCGATGACGGGAACGAGATAGACGCTTATTGGGAATCGGGGTCAATGAGTTTTGGAGAAGACTATATGCGCAAATATGCTTCGTCATTGTGGGTAGGCATAAAGCCGGAATCAAACAGCGAGGTATATGTTACAGTGCAGACCGACCGCAAAAGCGTGTACACGGAAAAAGTTGTGGCTTCAACACTGGCGACATTCTCACCCGCTAATTTCGCTAATTGGAGCTTTAGCGTAAATCGCAAGCCGCATATGACAAAGCTGAAAATCAAAGCGAAAAAGTTTGTGTTTTATAAGCTCATTTTTAAGAGCAAATCCGCTTCAACCACGGCAACGGTGCTCGCGGCGGATATAAGGGTACGTTTTACCGGCTATGCAAAGTGACAGGAGGATAAAATGGCAGAATTGACAAAGCTTCTTGCGGACTTGGGTATTATAGCGCTTTTGGACGATGAACCGAACGATGTAGGCGGCTTGTCGGCAGAAGAACTCAAAGCCAAGTTTGACGAAGCCGCAAACATTATAAAAGACTATATTAACGAAACCCTGTTGCCGGAGCTTGCAAGCGAAATAGGCGCGCAGAATATCGGTATAGAGACGATTCCCGGCGTAACAGGAGCAACAAACGTTCAAGCGGCGTTAGCGAAAATAGAATCGCAGCTTGTTGATATGACGCAGGGCGCAGTTGCAGACGGAAGTATAAACGCCGCAAAGTTGGCTGACGCGGCTGTAGTTGCCGAGAAGATAGCCAATCTTGCCGTTACAACAGCGGCACTGGCAGACGGAAGTGTTACTACGCCGAAACTGGCAAACCTCGCGGTCACAGCGGAAAAGCTAGCGGCTTTAGCCGTGACAAGTGCAAAACTGGCGGCGGGGGCGGTTACAAATGAAAAATTAGC
>CAYRPD010000012.1:0-2555 GCA_964426095.1 uncultured Oscillospiraceae bacterium
GCAGAGCAAAGCTTTACTACCTGCGTGACCGCGTCGGCAAGAAGGCGAAGGTCAAAGAGCGTCTGTAATTTTTACGGCAGTTTGAAACAAGAAGCATCTTCTGAAAAGAGGATGCTTCTTGTTTTTATGATTGCTATGAAATTTGGTGATACTTGCAATGAATGAACAAAAAAGACTAAGTGCATATATTGCGGAGAATTGGCTCTTTCTCCTCATTGCGGCGCAGCCCGTTTTGGATGTGCTGGCGTATTGGACGAATAATACCCAGTCCAGCTGGGCGGGGTATATCCGCCTTGTCATCATGGCGGCCTTGCCGCTTTGTATGCTTTTTAAGCTTGAAAAGAAAAAGCATTTTCTGATATCCATGTTCGCGATAGGTGCATTTTGCGCCCTGCATTTTCTAAATTGCCTTCGCGTGGGCTATATGGATATGTTTAGAGATGTTGCGTATATGGCGCGCGTGGCTCAGATGCCGATTTTGGCGATATGCTTTGTGTATGCTGTGCGTGATGAGCGTATGAAAAAGCAGGCCGTGATGGGGCTTGAAGTGTCGGCGGGGCTTGTGCTGCTCGCTCTTGTGCTTGCCGTCATCACGGGGACGGACAATGTCACCTACGGCGAGGGGCTTGGCGTGAGCGGCTGGGTTATCGACAATAACCGCTGCGCAAACAGCATTATTTTGGTTTCGCTTTCCTGCTTTGCCATGTATTTTGCCGCGAAGAGCGAAAATAAGCTTATAAATGCGCTTGTGCCCGTTGTTATATGCACTGTCTTAATCTCAAACGGGACAAAGGCGTGCTACCTTGGGCTTTTTGCCGAGATGCTGGGCTTTGCGGCGTTTCTTGTGCTCGATAAGCTTGTAAACCATGCAAAGCTCAATAAGCTTTTGCTTTGCGTGTTGCTTTTGGTATCTATCGTTTCGGTGCTTATATATCCGTATACGCCGCGCGCAAAGGTTGAGGCAATGCAGGCAAGCTCCATTGCCCTTAAAGATGAAGATGAGCTTGTGCGTCTCTTGAAAGAAAAGGGGTACGACCCTGCCGCCATGACGGTGGAAGAAAAGCTGGCCGACCCCGTTGTAAGGGAGATATACGAAACCTATTATTATAAGCTCATGTGGAATGTGCTTCCCGAAATGTTTGACCGCTTCGGAATTGAGCGGATTATGCGCGAGTATGATATGACGACCTCTGCCGCAACGCTTATTGACACGCGCCTTATGAAGCGCACCTATGCGAGAATGATATGGGACGAGTGCGATTTTGCAACCCATCTTGTCGGCTATGAGGTTTCAGAAATAAAAGACCCTGCCCATGATCCCGAGAACGACTGGCCGGCGCTCTTCTACTATTACGGTTATATCGGCTTTGGCCTTTACATTGCGTTTATATTGCTTTTCCTTTGGAAGCTTATAAAAAAAGTGACGGCGGACTTCAAAGGAAGCTTAAATCTCCTCAATTTCTCGCTTTTGCTGTGCTTTGCGTTGCAAATGGGACTTGCGGAGTTTTCCGGCGCACTTTTGAGGAGACCTAATGTGTCGGTTTATTTATCCGTTGTTTTGGCGCTCATCTATTACCGCACCGTGCGCGAAACGACGGCAAACTCGGAGGTTAAAAGCGTATGAAGCTCAGCGTAATAGTGCCTGTATATAAGGCCGAGGCGTATTTGCGCGAATGCGTGGATTCCATACTCAATCAAACGGAAAAGGACTTGGAATTAATCCTTGTCAATGACGGCTCGCCCGATTCTTCCGGCGAAATCTGCGCCGAGTACGCCGCCCGCTTCCCGGAGAAGGTGACGGCGCTCAATATTGATAACGGCGGGCAGGGGAGAGCGCGCAACTTCGGCATTGACATTGCCAAGGGCGACTTTTTAAGCTTTATAGACAGCGATGATTTTATAGAGCCGGATATGTTTGAGCTTATGCTCGCCGCTGCCGAGCGCGAGGGGGCGGACATTGTCGTGTGCGACTTGGAAAAGCGTTACGCGGACGGGCGAATTGAGTATGTAAAAGCCGCCTTGCAGGAAAACGCTATGGCCGCTGTCGGCTCTGCCAGCAATAAGATTTTCAAAAGAAGCCTTGTCGGAGATATCCGTTTCCCTGTCGGGCTTTGGTATGAGGATTTTTCATTCTCCGCAAAGCTCGCCATGATAAGCGAGAAAACAGCGTTCGTCAACGAACCGCTTTATATCTATCGCATCGGCCAAGAATCCACGATGAATAACAATAATGCCCGCAAGAATCTTGATATGCTTGAGATAATGCGCGATATCCGTTCCTTTGCCGATGACGGCGGTTATCAGGATAACTTCGAGTTTTTGCTGATTAATCATGTCTTGCTTGACTCGATAAAGCGCATTGCGTTGCAGTCATCCCCCGATAAAAAAGAGGTTATTTGGCTTTTCCGCGAGTATGTGCACGAAAACATCCCCTCGCTTTCATCTTGCGAAGCGTATAAGCGCGAAACGCGCAACCGCCGCTTGATAATGTGGCTCAACTACCACGGCTTAGAACAAGTTGGGCTGCTGCTGTTGAAATTAAAGGGGAGTATATA
>CAYRPD010000012.1:2655-26130 GCA_964426095.1 uncultured Oscillospiraceae bacterium
GCGGCGATAACTTGGTGACGGAAAGTGAAATACTCCAACTGCTCAAAATATTCCTCATATACACCCTCTTCGCGATAAGCGTTTAAGGCCGCTTCAATTGCAGGGATTAATTCAAGGTTGCGGGAAGTATTCTTATTGTTGGTTATTGACCCTGCGCGCTGGAGATAGTTGTGCCATTGGCAACGCACGGAGAGCATTTTATCAGCCTTTATATAAAGGTGCGGCGTAACATAAACATCCTCGTACCACACGCGCCCGGGGTAGTAAATGCCGTTATCGGTGAAGAGCGAGCGGCGGTAGATTTTATTCCAAGCAGACGGCATCTCAAAAAGAAGCTCCGGGAAGCTTTTCAAAGAAAACTCACCATCAATGGAGCAGCCGGGGATTTCATTGAGAATTTTTCCGCTTTCATTAATTGATACGCTGTCAAAAAAGCAGATATCAAAGCCGCGGTCAAGGTATGTTATCATCTCCGGCAGGGCGTTTTCGGAAAGATAATCATCGCTATCAAGGAAGATGATATATTCACCCTCTGCGTTATCTATGCCGACATCGCGCGCTTTGCCTATACCGCCGTTTTCCGTTGTTATAAGGCGGATAAGCTGCGGGTATTTATCGGCGTACTCGCGGCAGATATCGCCGGAAGAATCCGTAGACCCGTCGTTAACGATGAGTATTTCATAATCTTCAAGCTGCGGGTATATTACGGAATCCAAGCATTTGCGCAGATATCCCTCCACGTTGTACACGGGTATCATAACTGTGAGCTTCGGCATTTTCTCTGCCTCCCATAGCGGAAATTTCACAGTTAGTTTACCACATATGGGGCTATCTTTCAAGAATCCGTGTTGATTTTGAGTGCTTTTGTGATATAATAATAAAACATTAACGAATTGTTTGTTAAAAGGATTGGAGCATTATACATGAGCAGAGCAAGAAGAAAGCTTACGCCCGAGGACATCGAAGCGCTTGAACAAAAAAAGCGGCAGGATGTATATGACTGGATTCAGTGCCTTATAAGCGCGCTTATAGTGTGCGTTGTGATATTCATTTTCTTTGTGCGCGTTATTGATGTTAAGGGTACTTCCATGAACCCCACGCTCAATAACCAAGACAAAATGCTGGTTTCCGATGTTTTTTATACGCCGAAAGTCGGGGATATAGTTGTATTCAGAAAAGAAGAGTATGACCCCGACAAAGCCCTTGTAAAGCGCGTCATCGCGACAGAGGGACAGGAAATCAATATCGACTTTGACAAGGGCATAGTCTACGTTGACGGCGCGGCGATCGAAGAAGACTACATAAAAGAGCTTACCACTACAAAGCTTGACTTCATCGGCCCGCAGACCGTGCCGGAGGGGTGCGTGTTCGTAATGGGCGATAACCGCAATATGTCTACGGACAGCCGCAAAAGCGAGATAGGCATGGTGGATAACCGCCTTATTATCGGCAAAGTATACTGTGTGATATTCCCGCTCACGTCATTCGGAAGGGTAGCCTAATGAAGCAAAACGGCTTTGAAAAAATGAATATACAGTGGTTTCCCGGCCACATGACTAAGGCACAGCGCATGATAGAGGAAAATGTCAAGCTTGTGGATGCTGTGTGCGAGATTATAGATGCGCGCATTCCGCGCGCAAGCCGCAACCCCGACATTGACCGTCTCGCCGCAGGAAAGCCGCGCCTTGTCATTCTCAACCGTGTTGACCTTGCCGATCCTACGCTCACGCGCCGCTGGCGCGAATACTTTGAGCGGCAAGGGCTTTCCGTGCTGGAAACAGACGCGAAAAGCGGAAAGGGCGTGAACGGCTTTGTACCTGCTGTGAGGACGCTTTTAGCCGATAAGCTCCGCGAGTACGAGGAAAAGGGGCAGATTGGCCGCCCGCTTCGCGTTATGATTCTCGGCATTCCCAATGTGGGCAAATCCACCTTTATAAATAAGGTTGCCGGGCGCAAGGCCGCGATAGCGGGGGATAAGCCGGGCGTAACGCGCGGCAGACAGTGGATAAGCATAGACCGCTCCTTGGACTTGCTCGACACGCCCGGTATACTTTGGCCGAAGTTCGATTCACAGGAAGTGGGGGAGCTGCTTGCCGTGACGAACGCGATTAAGGCCGATGTTATTGACAAAGAGACCTTGGGCGCAAACTTTATGCTGCGTCTGCGCGAGGTGTACCCCCAAGCGATAAAAGACCGCTATAAATTCGACCCGGACGAGAACGCAAACGGCTATGAGCTTTTGGAAGAAGCGGCGAAGAAACGCGGCTTTCTCGTTTCGCGCGGCGAATACGACCTTGAACGCATGGCAAACACTCTCCTATCGGAATATCATGACGGCAAGCTAGGCCGTTTAACGCTGGAAGTGCCGAATGAATGAGTTGTGGTTACTTGAAAACGAAATATATGATTCCGGCATAAAAACCCTTTGCGGCGTGGATGAAGCCGGGCGCGGCCCGCTCGCAGGCCCTGTATGCGCCGCTGCCGTTATTTTGCCGCGCGGCATTGACATTCCGGGGCTGGACGATTCCAAAAAACTGAGTGCGAAAAAGCGCGAAGCGCTTTATGATGTTATCTGCCGCGAGGCCGTGAGTTATTCGGTTGCATTTGCAACGGTTGAAGAGATAGAAAGCCTTAATATCCTCGGCGCGACTTTCCTTGCCATGAATCGCGCGATTTCGGGCTTGTCCCTTGTGCCGGAGCTGGCGCTCATTGACGGCAACCGCAATTCCGGCATTGAAACGCCGAGCCGTTGCATCGTCAAAGGTGATTCCAAGTGCGCCGATATTGCGGCGGCCTCGATACTTGCAAAGGTTACGCGTGACCGATATATGCTGGAGCTTGACAAGCAATACCCGCAGTATAAGTTTTCCAAGCACAAGGGGTACGGGACGAAGCTGCATTATGAAATGCTGCGCGAGTACGGCGCATCGGAAGTACACAGAAAAAGCTTTCTGAGGAAAATGCACTGATGGATACGATTAAGCTCGGCCGCTTCGGCGAAAAGGAAGCGGCAAAGTATCTTCGGAAAAAGGGCTATCACATAACCGCGATGAATTATTCTTGCCGCATGGGGGAGATAGATATCATTGCGGAAAATGCCGAGTTTATTGCCTTTGTTGAAGTGAAGCTTCGCAAAAACGCAAGCTTTGCCGAGGCGCGCGAATTTGTCACGCGCTCAAAGCAGAAAAAGATAATATTAACCGCGCAGCTGTGGCTATCCTCGCACGAATGCTTTAAGCAGCCGCGCTTTGATGTTATAGAAATCTACGCCCCCGATGGGGAGCGCGGCGCGCTCACGATAAACCACATTGAAAATGCTTTTATGTAAGGCTTTCCCGAAATTGGAAAGCCGAGATAATTCAGCAATCGCAGGCCGTGCCTCTGGGGCAGAAGGTGGAGCAATAGGTTTCGCCCTTGGTGCAGGCTTTTTCGCTCTGTACGCTTATTTTGCTTGCGGTGCAGTGGCAGTCAATGGTGTTATATTTGCAGTTGGTTACATCGCACCCGACACCGGGATTTGATCCGCATTTCTTTTCGCTCATGCTTTTATACCTCCTATGAGTTTACTTCGGTATTATTCTTTGCTCAATGAGCGTTTTTATACTTTATAAAGTGAGGTCTTTATGGCTCTTTATGCAATAGGCGATTTTCATTTGGCGCTCGGCCAAGATAAGCCGATGGATATATTCGATAAGAAGTGGGAAAACCACGCCGAAAAGCTGAAGCTTTCGTTTTCGCATTTGACGGATGATGATGTGACGGTTTTGTGCGGCGATTTGAGCTGGGCGATGAGCTTAAATGACGCGAAAGAGGATTTTACCTTTGTCGATTCGCTTCCCGGCAAAAAGCTTATCATAAAAGGAAATCATGATTATTGGTGGAGCACAGCAGCAAAGGCCAAGCGTTTTTTTCAGGAAAACAATATAGAAAATATTGATATCATTAACAATAATTCCTTTACCTACGGTGAATATGCCCTTTGCGGCACTCGCGGTTGGTTTTACGAAGAGGAAAAGAACGGCGAGCACGACAAAAAAATAATGCGCAGAGAGGTCATGCGCCTTGAAGCGTCGCTCAATGCGGCAGGGGATAGGCAAAAGCTTGTTTTCTTGCATTACCCACCCGTTTATCTTGATTATCAATGCCCGGAGATTTTGGAACTGCTCAAAGCGCACGATGTGAGGCTGTGCTGCTACGGGCATATTCACGGGAAAGCTTGCCGTTGTGCCTTTAACGGATGGAAAAACAGGACGGAATTTCGCTTAGTTTCGGCGGATTACGTGGATTTTACCCCCGTGAAACTGCTCGATTGAGCAAAAAATTAAAAATACTGCAATTAGTCATTGATTTATTAAAAATAATCTGCTAAAATACCATAGGTTATGCACATATAGAGGAGGAAATCAACCATGATTCTCAAGAACGTAGAAAAGAAAGAAAATAATTCCGCGGCGTTTCAGGTCGAAACCGATAAGGCCGAGTTTGAAGCGGCTGTAAACAAGGCGTACCTGAAAGCAAAGAGCGATATATATATTCCCGGCTTCCGCAAGGGTAAGGCTCCGCGCGCTGTAGTAGAAGGTATGTATGGCGCAGAGGTGTTCTACCAGGATGCTCTTGATGAGCTTGCTCCTGCTGCCTTTGAAAAGGGGCTTGAAGAGTCCGGGCTGAAAATGGTCGGCGCACCCGCCATTTCCGATGTCAATGTCACCGAGGAGCGCACGGCACTGTACACCTTCGCCATCACCCTTTACCCCGAAGTAACCCTCGGTCAGTACAAGGGTCTTGAAGCGGAAAAAGAAACCGTTTCCGTTGATGATGCAAAGGTTGACGAAGAAGTCAACGCCGTTCGCCGCCGCAACGCGCGTATGCTCCCCGTTGAGGATCGCGCCGCCGCTATGGGCGACACTGCAAATATCGACTTTGACGGCTTCCTTAACGGCGAACGCTTTGACGGCGGCAAGGCAGAGGGCTATGACCTTGAGCTTGGCTCTAACTCCTTTGTTCCCGGCTTTGAAGAGCAGATTGTCGGCATGAACGTGGGCGAGGAAAAGGATCTTGACATCACTTTCCCCGAAAACTACGTTGAAGATCTTGCCGGTAAGGCAGTTGTGTTCAAAGTGAAGCTCAACTCTCTCACCGTTCCCGAGCTTCCCGAGCTTGACGATGAGTTTGCAAAGGACGTTTCCGAGTTTGACACTTTGGCTGACTACAAGGCTGACATTCGTGCAAACCTCGAAAAGACCGCTACCGAGCAGGCCGAAAACAAGTTCCGCACCGACATTCTTCGTCAGGCTTGCGATAATCTCGTTGCCGATATCCCCGAAGTCATGGTTGATGACCAGCTTGAAAAGATGATTCGCGGCTATGCTGCCAACTACGGCCTGACCGATAACAGCATTCCTCTTGATAACCTCAAGCAGATGATGGGGCTTGACGATGCAATGATCAACGATAATCTTCGTCCTGCGGCTCTCTTCCAGGTTAAGAATGATATGCTCATTGAAGCTATTGTTGCCGAAGAGAAAGTCGAAGTTACCGATGAAGATGTTGAAGAGTATCTCAAGAAGGTCGGCGAGGATGTTAACGCCACTCCCGAGGATTTGAAGAACTACTTCGGCTTTGACTTCATCAAGGAAGAGTGCAAGAAAGAAAAGGCGGCTTCCGTGATGTACGATAGCGCCGTTGTCGCTTCCGCAAAGCCCGCGAAGAAGACCAGAGCCAAGAAGACCGCCGAAAAGCCCGCCGATGACGCACCTGCTGCCGAAGCCGAGGCAAAGCCCAAGGCAAAGAGAACCACCAAGGCCAAGAAAGCCGCTGACGGCGCAGAAGCCGCAACCGAGACTAAGGCCGAGGCAAAGCCCAAGACCACGCGCAAAAAGGCTGCTCCCAAGACCGAGGATAAGGCTGAATAATTCCTTGGGATATAGGATATGCTCTCTTGGACGCTGATATTTTAAAGGAGAGTTTAATACAATGAGCTTAGTACCTTATGTAGTTGAACAAACAAGCCGCGGCGAGCGCTCTTACGACATATTTTCCCGTCTCCTTAATGACAGGATTGTTATGCTCTCTGAAGAAGTGAACGACACCACGGCAAGCATAATAGTCGCCCAGCTTCTTTTCCTTGAAGCGCAGGATCCCGACAAGGACATACAGTTTTATATCAATAGCCCCGGCGGCAGCGTTACCTCCGGCCTTGCGATATATGACACCATGCAGTACATCAAGCCCGATGTTTCCACCATTTGCATCGGCATGGCGGCATCCATGGGCGCGTTTCTGCTGTCCTCGGGCGCAAAAGGCAAGCGCATCGCCCTGCCTAATTCCGAAATCATGATTCACCAGCCGTCCGGTGGTAGCCAAGGCCAGTGCACGGATATTCAGATTCAGGCCGAGCACATTCTCAAGATTAAGAATAAGCTGAACACTATTTTGGCCGCCAACACCGGCAAGAGCATCGAAACCGTTGAGGCCGACTGCGAGCGCGACTATTTTATGAGCGCAGAAGAAGCACAGGCCTATGGCCTTATCGACAAGGTCATTTATAAACGCTGAACCGTAGCTTAGGTTCTTTATGAGTATGGGGGAACGGTTGTTCCCCCATAGTTTTAGATTTGAAACTTATTAGTTTTCGCCTGAAAGAGCATGGAGGGGATAGTATGGGTAAGTTTGACGAGAGAAGAAGCATGAGATGCTCGTTTTGCGGCAAGCCGCAAAGCGCGGTTGACCGTCTTATTGCCGGAAACGGCAGCTATATATGCGATGAATGTGTGCGTATGTGCGCCAGCATACTCGATGACGGCAGGGGCTTTGCCCCAAAAGTCAGCGGCTATGACGGGCTTCCCTTGGTGTTTGAAAAGCTGCCCAAGCCCATGCAGATAAAGGCGCGCCTTGATGATTACGTTATCGGGCAGGAGAGAGCAAAAAAGGCGCTCTCCGTGGCGGTATATAATCACTATAAGCGCATTTTGCACTCCGATACCAGCGGCGTGGAGCTTCAAAAGAGCAACATTTTGCTCATCGGCCCTACCGGCAGCGGAAAAACGCTGTTTGCGCAGACGCTTGCCAAGATGCTTGATGTTCCCTTTGCCATTGCCGATGCCACTACGCTTACCGAAGCGGGCTATGTCGGCGAGGACGTGGAGAATGTAATCTTAAAGCTCCTGCAAGCGGCGGATTTCAATGTGGAACGCGCCCAAAGAGGTATAATATACATTGATGAGATTGATAAAATCGCCCGTAAGAGCGAGAATACTTCCATTACGCGCGATGTCTCCGGCGAGGGCGTACAACAAGCGCTTCTAAAGCTCTTAGAGGGTACAACGGCCAACGTTCCGCCGCAGGGCGGGCGTAAGCACCCCAATCAAGAGTTTATCCGCGTGGATACTACAAATATTCTCTTCATCTGCGGCGGCGCATTTGACGGGCTTGACAAAATCATTGAAAAGCGCACGAATAAGAAAACTATGGGCTTCGGCGCGGATATCGTCAGCTCTGCCGAGCGCGATGTAGGTGAGATTCTCTCCCAAGTCCAGCAGCATGACCTTTTGAAGTTCGGCATTATCCCGGAGCTTATAGGCCGTCTGCCCGTTATCGCGTCTCTTGAATCGCTGACGCGCGATGACCTTGTCCGCATCCTGACCGAGCCGAAAAACGCCATGACAAAGCAGTATAAGGCGCTTTTTGATTTTGACAAGGTGGAGCTTTGCTTTGACCCGGACGCGCTCGAAGCCGCTGCCGACAAGGCCATAGAAATGAAAATCGGCGCGAGAGGACTGCGCAGCGTTATGGAAGGTGTTATGACCGACATAATGTACACTGTCCCCTCAGACCCCACGGTTAAGAAAGTTACGGTCACTGCAAACAGCGTCAAAGGGCTGGAGCAGCCCTTGGTTGAGCATATAAATGCGCAGTGATTATATATATCTATCCCTCCTGAAAGGAGAATACCAGCATGATAAACGCAGTCAGAGATGATGTTAAGTGTCTGCCCTTGCTTGCTTTGCGCGGGCTGTGCGTCTTTCCCGGTCAGCTTCTCACCTTTGAAGTTGAGCGAAGCGCATCCATTGCGGCGCTTAATATGGCAGTCAAAACAAATCAATTAATCTTTCTCGCCGCGCAAAAAGACCCGTCCGTGGATTTGCCGGAAGAGGACGATATATACCATGTCGGCACGATTTGCCGCGTGCGCCAGCAGATACACCAGCCGCGCGGCGGCATGGCGCGCGTGCTCGTTGAGGGCCTTTGCCGCGGCGAAGCCGTAAGCATTGACACGCAGGGAAAGTGCCTAACGGCGCTTGTGGCGGAGCTTGAAGAAAAGCGCGAGCGCGTGAGCGCGGCGCGGCAAGAGGCGCTTTTGCGCAATTGCCTTTCCCTTTATGAGCAGTATATCCACGATAACCCCGATATGGTGAATGAGCAGATTTTGCACATTCTCGCAAATCCCACGCCCTCTTACGTTTCGGATTATTTAGCGCATAATCTGCACTTTTCTCCCCTTGATAAGCAAAAGCTTTTAGAGGAGCTTGCTCCCTGCCGCCGCTTGACTATGCTCACAAAGCTTATCACGGCGGAGCTTAATATAATCAGCATTGAAAAGGAAATAAGCGAGGCCGCGCAAGAGTCCATGAACCAAAGCCAGCGCGAGTATTATTTGCGCGAAGAGCTTAAAGCGATACAGGCGGAATTGGGCGATGAAAGCGCGGGGGATGATTTTGATTCCTATCGCGTGAAGATTAACGCCCTGCCCGTTTCGGATGAAGTCCGCGAAAAGCTTTTGAAAGAGCTTTCCCGCTTAGCCAAACAGCCTTTCGGCTCGTCCGAGGCGGCGGTTTTGAGAGGGTATTTGGATGTGTGCCTTGAAATCCCTTGGGGGAAGTACACGACCGAAACGCTTGACATTGCCCGCGCAAGAAAGCTTTTGGATGATGAGCACTTCGGCTTGGATAAGGTCAAAGAGCGTGTGCTGGAGTATTTAGCGGTAAAGCAGCTCTCCCCGGATGTTAAAGGCGGGCTTTTATGTCTTGTCGGCCCACCGGGCACGGGCAAAACCAGCATTGCCATGAGCATAGCGCGCGCAACAAACCGTAAGCTCTGCCGCGTGTCGCTGGGCGGCGTGCACGATGAAAGCGAAATCCGCGGTCACCGCAAAACCTACATAGGCTCTATGCCTGGGCGCATTGTAAACGGCCTTATCCAAAGCAAGAGCATGAACCCCCTCATGGTGCTGGATGAAATAGATAAGCTTGGTTCTGATTATCGCGGCGACCCCGCCGCCGCGCTTTTGGAAGCGCTTGACGGCGAGCAAAACGGCACATTCCGCGATAATTTCCTCGAAATCCCCGTTGACCTTTCGGGCGTGTTCTTCATCACAACCGCAAACTCCGTTGACACCATACCCCGCGCGCTTCTCGACCGTATGGAGGTTATAGAGCTTCACAGCTATACGGACGAAGAAAAGCTTGAAATTGCAAAGCGCCATTTGCTGCCCAAGCAGAGGAAAAAGCACGGGCTGAAAGCGGCGCAGTTGAAGATAGACGATGCGACCATGCGCGCTATCATATCCGACTATACGCGTGAATCCGGCGTTCGCCGCTTGGAGCGTGAGCTGGCTTCAATATGCCGCAAGACGGCATCCGGCATTGCCGAGGGTAAGTTTAAAAGCGTGAACCTCAAGCCTGCGAAGCTTCCCGATATGCTCGGCGCGCCGAAGTACAAGAGTGAAAAATTCCGCTTTTATGACGAAGTGGGGCTTGTACACGGCCTTGCGTATACTTCCGTGGGCGGTGAGATGCTGGATGTTGAGGCGCTTGTAACGGACGGTACGGGTAAGCTTGAGCTTACCGGTAACCTCGGCGATGTTATGAAAGAATCGGCCAAGGCCGCTGTGAGCTTTATCCGCGCTCGCGCCGATAAGCTCGGCATTGACCCCGTTTTTTATAAAAACCGCGATATCCATGTACATTACCCGGAGGGCGCTGTGCCTAAGGACGGCCCCTCGGCGGGCATTACCACCTGCGTGGCGCTTGTTTCGGCGCTCACGGGGCGGCCTGTACGCCATGATATAGCCATGACGGGGGAGATTACCCTGCGCGGCAGAGTGCTGCCGATAGGCGGCTTGCGCGAAAAGACAATGGCGGCACTGCGTAACGGCGTGAAAACCGTGATTATTCCCGCCGAGAATGAGCCTGACTTGCAGGAAATCGACCAAGCCGTTCGCGCAAAGCTCAATTTTATTTCCGTCAGCTACGCCGATGAAGCGCTGGACGCGGCGCTTGTTGAAGATAACCGCGATAGTGTAAATTCGGCAGTCAACGCGGGAATACTGCAAGCTGCCGCCGATATGCCCGGTGTAAGACAATGAAACTAATAAGAAAAGGAGAGGATTACTATGGCAAGCTTAAATGTGAATAATGCGGAGTTTATTAAATCTGCGGCCTCTCCGAAGCAGTTTATACAAAGCTCCCTGCCGTGTGTGGCGTTTGCGGGCAAATCCAATGTCGGCAAGTCCTCGGTTATAAATAGGCTTTTAAACCGCAAGAACTTTGCCCGTGTCGGCTCAGAGCCGGGGAAAACCATTCATGTGAATTATTTTCTCATTGACGGCAAGCTTTATATTGTCGATTTGCCCGGCTACGGCTACGCCAAGGTTTCCCGCTCGGAGCGTGAGCGCTGGGGCAAGCTCATGGAGGATTTCTTTGCATCCGGGCTTTTTAGGCTCGGTGTGATGATTGTCGATGCCCGTCACAAGCCTACGGCGGATGATATCACCATGGCAGAGTGGTTCAAAAGCTCCGATTGCCCGTTTGTTATCGTTGCCAACAAACTTGATAAGCTCAAGAAAAGCGAGATTGAGCCTAATATGGCGCTTATCCGCAGCACCTTGGAGCTTGACGAGAGCGTGAAGATAATTCCGTTCTCGGCGGAGAAAGGGCAGGGGCGCGAGGAGCTTATGGCGGAACTTATCCACTTAATATAGCGTTTTTTGCAAAAAATACAGGGGCAAGCACAGTCTTGCTCTTGTATTTTTCATTATTATTTGTTAAAATAGATTCAGACGGTTTACGAGGTGAGAATTATCGGCGCAATTCAATCAATATGGGATGGGTTTGACTTTACCTATCTTCTCAGTATTCTCCTCGGCGTTATTCCGTCCTTGGTGTGCATTACGCTCCATGAGCTGAGCCACGGCCTTGTGGCCTATAAGCTCGGGGACGATACTGCCAAGCGCGCCGGCCGCCTTACGCTCAATCCCTTGAAGCATCTTGACCCTGTGGGGCTATTGATGATGCTTGTTTTTCACGTGGGCTGGGCAAAGCCTGTGCCGGTGAATATGTTTCGCTTCAAAAATCCCAAGCGCGGCATGGCAATAACGGCGATTGCAGGCCCTGTGAGCAATATTATCATTGCGATAGTATTCATGCTCCTTTACGGCGTGTGGTATATCCCGCTGGGCTTTTCCGCTGTCGGCAATTATATTTTGACGATGCTTGAGCTGACGGCGTACATAAGCTTGGGGCTTGCTGTATTTAATCTTATTCCTGTTTCCCCGCTTGACGGGTCAAAGGTACTTTTCTCTCTTATGAGCGATGAAAGATATTATAAGCTCATGCGCTATGAAAAGTACGGCTCTATCATCATGTTTGCCCTTGTTGCCACGGGCGCTTTGGGTAAGCCCTTGTCTATTGCGATTGATTGGCTTTTCACTCGGCTTTTGCCTATTGCGCAGGGTGGGTGCGACATGGTTTATTATCTATTCTATAAGTGAGCGTTTAATGGAAAATCCCAGTTTTCATCTTGAAGGCATTGTTCGCGAGAAAGACGAGTTGCAGGACTTTGAAGGCCCGCTCAGTCTCATTCTCATGCTTCTTTCCAAAAATAAAATAGAGATTCGCGATATCAAAATTGCGGATATCCTTGACCAATACTTGGCCTATCTTGCGCAAATGCAGAGCATGGATTTGGAGATTGCAAGCGAGTTTATCCAAATGGCGGCGCATTTGCTGTATATCAAGACCAAAACGCTTTTAACGACCGATGAAGAAGTGTCGGAGCTGGAAGTGCTGATGGCATCACTTGAGCAGCTCAAAGCCAAGGACGTGCTTTCATCCGTTCAAAAGATTGCACCGACGCTGAAAAAAGCTTCCGAGCGCGGTATGCTGTATTTTACAAAGCCGCAGGAAGCCGCGCTGCTCCCCACGGAGGAATATACCTACAGCCACGAGCCTGTGGATTTATTAAAAGCCCTGTATGCCGTTTATTCGCGCGGCGTGAAGCCCACGGAAACGGAAGAGCTTCAAAGCGCCATACCTCACCGCATTACCTACCCCGTGCGTTCCAAGACGCGCCAGATTTTAGAGCTTCTTCGCGCGGGCGATGTGAGCCTTACCGCGCTTTACGCTTCCTGTACCTCGCGCTCCGAGCTTGTCGCGGCCTTCGTCTCGGTATTGGAGCTTTGCTCAATGGGCAGTATTACAGTGACCCGCCGCGAAAACACCGCCGATTATGATTTGAGCTTTGTCGGCGGCGATGTCGAAGAAATTATTGAGAAGATTACGGAATGATATGATAAACCTTTCATCTGCCATAGAAGCCATACTCTTCGCTTCCGGGGACAGCGTTCCTATAGCGCGTTTGTCGCTTATCCTTGAAGCGAGCGAGGGCGAAATAGAATACGCTGCCGCCGCCTTGACTGAGCAGTACGAGAAAGAAGAGCGCGGCATACGCCTTATGAAGCTTGACGATAAGCTTCAGCTGTGCTCCGCGCCGGAATTTGCGTCCTATGTTACAAAGACGCTTGAACAGCGCACCCCGCCGCATCTCAGCCAGTCCGCGCTTGAAGCGCTCGCGATAGTGGCGTACTTTCAGCCTGTCACAAGGGCGTATATTGACCAAGTACGCGGTGTGGACAGTTCCTATACCGTCAGCTTACTGCAACAGCGCGGCCTTATAGCCCCGTGCGGAAAGCTGGATGCGCCCGGCCGCCCCGTGCTTTTCGGCACAACAGAAGCATTCTTGCGCACCATGGGCATAAGCGAGCTTGCCGAGCTTCCGCCGTTGCCGGAAATCGCACCCGGCGAGGGGATAGAAAAGCTCCAAAACGCAATTGACCTTTTGCAGAATAAAGACTCTCAACAGATGAGTATAAACGAAGTTATAAAAGAAGAATCTATCGAGGAGTGATGTAATTGCTTGCCTTGAAGATAATCGGCATAATCGTTGCGATTATCGTGCTTATTATGCTGATTCCCGTAGGCGCGGATATCAGCTATATCGGAGGGCAGTTCGGCCTTTCGGCGAAGATGTGCGGCGTGTTGCTGCAACTCTTCCCCAAGAGCGAGAGCGACGAGACCGCGCCGAAGAAAGAGAAAAAGCCGAAAAAGCAAAAAAAGAAGAAAAAGAAAGAAGAGCCTGCACCGACCGAGGGAGCTGAAAAGCCCAAGAAGAAGCTGAAGCTTAATTTCAGCCGGGATGAGATTTTCTCGCTCGTGAAAAAGGTGCTGCGCCGCTTCGGCCGCTTTGGGCGCAAGTTTAAGGTTGACCGTTTCTTGCTTCACTATATTGCCGCCGGGGATGACCCTTACGACACGGCCGTCACCTTCGGCTACGTGAACGCCGCGCTTTCCACGCTCGCACCCATGTGCCGCGAACGCTTCACTGTGCGCGATTGCGATGTGTATACGGAGATGGACTGCTCCAAGGAGAAAACGGAGATTGATTTTGCCCTTGCTTTCAGCATCCGCATCGGCGCGTTCTTCGGTCTCATCTTCGGTATAGTGTTCAGCGCGTTGGGTATCCTTATTAAAAACAAGTGCCGTTTGCTTATCGAAAGGCTCAAAAACGGCAAACAGGAAGAAGTTAACGACGAAAACGTCGTTGATATAGAAATAGAAAAAGAAAACTAGTATACAGGCAGAGGAAAGGATGGACTTACATGGATAACAACCCTATCAGCCAGCTTATGCAGACCACTATGGAGAACGTTAAAAACGTCCTCAAGGTAGACACCGTTGTCGGAGATCCTATTATCACCCCCGACGGTATCACTCTCGTCCCGATATCCAAGATCAGCCTTGCTTTCGGTGGCGGCGGAGTAGAGTTTAACAGCAAAAAGGCCGGGACTGAGCGCCCCTACGGCGGCGGCAACGCCACCGGCGTTAAGATTGAGCCGATTGGCTTCCTTGTCATCAAGGAAGGCACTGTTAGAATGATTAACGTCACGCCTCCTGCAAGCAACACTGTTGATAGAATTATTGACATGGTGCCGCAGGTCATTGACCGCGTGGATAACTTCATCGAAAAGCAGAAGAAGTAAGCCACTTTTGCAAGGCGCAAGCAACAAATTGCGCCTTGCGTGTAATAAAATACTGCGATTAGTTAATAATAAGCACTGCCCAAATTAATTAGGGTGGTGCATATTATTAGAATCAAAAATAAACTACTGCGTTCGGCGATATCGGCGCTGTTGCTCGCGGCGCTTATGTGCGCGGCGTTACCCATATCGGCGCAAGCGGCGCTAAATGCGCCCGCCGTCAGCGCAAAAAGCGCGATAGTTACATCACACGGCGTGAGCCTATACGAAAAGAACGCGGATATGCCGCTTCCCATGGCGAGCACGACAAAGCTGATGACGGCGATTATCGCGCTTGAAGCTTGTGCACTTGATGAGCTTGTGGAGATTAAGAGCGAATACTGCAACATCGAAGGCTCGTCAATGTATCTTGCAGCGCGGGAAAAGTACACGGTGCGGGAGCTTGTTGCGGGGTTGCTGCTCGTTTCGGGCAACGATGCCGCCCTTGCCTTGGCCGGGCACATAGCGGGGGACAGCGCGCAGTTTTCCGCGCTCATGAACGCTAAAGCGCAAGCGCTCGGTATGCAAAATACGCATTACACCAACCCTCATGGCCTGACGGAGAAAGGGCATTATACCACGGCGCGTGATTTAGCACGGCTAATGGAGTATTGTATGCAAAACCCTGCCTTTGCCGAGCTTGACGCGATGCCGCAATATACAACGGGCGGCAAGGTGCTTCTAAACCACAACCGCTTGTTGCAATCATGCCCCGGCTGTGTTGGCGGCAAAACGGGGTACACCGAGGCGGCGGGGCGGTGCTTGGTTTCGTGCTGTGAAAGAGACGGCGCGCGCGTTGTGTGTGTCACGCTCGCCGCGCCCGACGATTGGAAAGACCATGCCGCGCTTTACGCTTGGGCGTACAGCGAGAATGCAAAGCGCAGTGTAACCGAAAAGCTTTGTTTTTCTGTGCCTGTCATTTCCGGCAGCTCACGCTGGGCATATCTCGTGCCTGAAGAGGAGCTTTGTATCATCATACCGCAAGATAAGGCAATTACCTTGCGCGCGGAGCTTCCTTGGTTTGAGTTTGCGCCGGTGCGCGCGGGAAAACGCGGCGGTAAGGTTACGGTTTCGGTTGACGGGGCGACCGTGACGGAGTATTATTTGGTTTATAAAGAGCAGGTACAGGAAAAATCAAAGCAATAGCATGGAGAAACTATGGCAGAGCGACTGCAAAAAATAATAGCGGCTGCGGGGCTTATGTCCCGCAGAGCGGCGGAGGATTGCATTGCGTCCGGGCGCGTGAGCGTGAACGGGCGTATTGCGCGTATAGGCGAGAGCGCCGAAGTGGACACGGATATTATCCTTGTTGACGGCGAGCCTTTGCCGCAAAAGACGGAGAGCGTGTACATCATGCTCAATAAACCCAAGGGATATGTCACAACGCTGTCCGATGAAAAGGGGCGGCGCAATGTGACGGAGCTTGTGCACGGCTTGGGGCGTATTTACCCTGTCGGGCGGCTTGATATGTATTCTGAGGGGTTACTCATAATGACGAATGACGGGGAGTTTGCAAACAAGCTCATGCACCCGTCCAATAACGTGAAAAAAACTTACCGTACATGGGTGCAGGGCGAGGATGTCGGCCTTGCGGTGGAGTACCTGCGCGGTGAAATTGATATAGGCGATTGCATTGTGCAAGCTGTGAATGTGGATATTGAAGAGCTTATCCCGGGCGGCGCGGTGCTGCTCATCACGATAAGCGAGGGGCGCAACAGACAGGTGCGTAAAATGTGCCAAGCGTGCGAGCTTCGAGTGACGCGCCTTGTGCGCATACGCGAGGGTGCGCTGGAGCTTGGAGAGCTTAAAAGCGGTAAGTGGCGCTATCTCACGGCAGAGGAAATCAAAAGCATTACGGCGTAATTCCGCCCGAACGGAGCATACATACCATGATAATTGACAAAGCGGATTTAATAGTAATCGGCGGCGGACCTGCCGGAATGATGTGCGCATACACGGCGGCAAAACGCGGCCTTGATGTGATTTTGCTTGAGCCGAACCGTATGCTCGGCCGCAAGCTGCGCATCACGGGCAAAGGCCGCTGTAACCTCACAAATAATTGCGATATTAAAGAATTTATGCGCAATATCCCCGGTGACGGGCGCTTTTTGTACAGCGCCTTGAACCGCTTCTCGCCGGAAATGACGATGGCGTTTTTTGAAGAAAACGGCTTGCCGATTAAAACCGAGCGCGGCGCGCGCGTGTTCCCCGTGTCGGACAACGCAAACGATGTGGCAGGGTTGATGACGCGCCTTTGTGAGCGCGCGAAAGTCCGCATAATTCATGAGCGCGCCAAGCGCGTACATATTCAAAACGGTGCTGTAGCAGGCGTGGAGCTTGAGGGGGGGCTACTCAGCGCGCCGAGCGTTTGCGTTTGTACTGGCGGCCTATCCTACCCGCTTACCGGTTCTACCGGGGACGGTTATGCTTTTGCCCGCGCGGCGGGGCACAGCGTGACGGAATGCCGCGCATCCCTCGTGCCGCTTGAAAGCCCGGATGAATACTGCGCCGAGATGCAGGGCTTTTCATTGAAAAATGTGGCGCTGTCCGTTCTTGAGGATGAAAAGCTTATTTATAAAGAGCAGGGCGAAATGCTCTTTACCCACTTCGGCGTGTCAGGGCCGCTTGTGCTTTCGGCAAGCTCCCATATGCGCAGGTTCGGTGAGGCGAAATACCGCCTTGAAATTGACCTCAAACCCGCGCTTGACGAAAAGAAGCTGGACGCGCGCATACTGCGCGATTTTGAAAAGTACGCAAACCGCGAATTTAAAAATGCGCTGTGCGACCTTGCGGGGTACACCATGATTCCCACGCTCGTCAAGCTCTCCGGCATACCGGAAGATGAAAAGGTGAACAGCATCACAAAAGAGCAGCGGAAAAACCTGTTGCACTTATTTAAGGCGTTCCCCGTTGCGGTCAGCGCGCCGCGCCCGATTGAAGAGGCGATAGTTACGGCGGGCGGCGTGAACACCAAGGAGATTAACCCCCGCACAATGGAATCAAAGCTTGTTTCCGGGCTTTACTTTGCGGGTGAGGTGCTGGACTTGGACGGCTACACCGGTGGCTTTAATTTGCAAATTGCATGGTCAACAGGCTTTGTTGCGGGTTCTTCCTGCTGAAAATTCAGAATCGAAAGGCGATTAGGCAATGAACGGGATATTTTCTATAGCAATTGACGGCCCCAGCGGGGCAGGGAAGAGCAGCCTTGCAAAGGCGGCGGCAAAGCGCTTCGGCCTTGTGTATGTCGATACCGGCGCAATATATCGCACGGTGGGGCTTGCAGCATTCCGGCGCGGCCTTGATACGCACGATGAAAAGGCCGTGAGTGAAATCCTGCCGGAGCTTATAATCACCATGGGCTATAATGCAGACGGCACGCAGGTGATGGAGCTAAACGGCGAGGATGTCTCGTCCCTTATCCGCACGCCCGAAATCTCCAAGTGCGCCTCAAATGTTGCGGCGCACAAAGCCGTCCGCGCATTTTTGCTGGAGCTTCAACGCAGTACGGCGCGCTCGCAAAGCGTAATTATGGACGGGCGCGATATAGGCACCGTGGTTTTGCCGAATGCGGATTTGAAAATATTCCTCACTGCAAGTGCCGAAGCGCGCGCCAATCGCCGCCTTTTGGAGCTTCGCGAAAAAGGCGATACGAGCACTTTTGAAGAGGTGCTGGAAAGCATAAAATACCGCGATGAGCAGGACACCAATCGCGCCGAAGCGCCCCTTAAAATGGCGGATGACGCGCTGCTGCTTGATACGAGCGAAATTGACTTTAACCAAAGCCTTGATAAGCTATCCGAGATAATCGAGGCGTATTTGGGCGTGAAAGCGAGGGACAAGGCTTGAACGAATTAAAAATTGCGGAAAGCGCGGGCTTTTGCTTCGGTGTACAGCGCTCTGTGGAGCTTGCGGAAAAGGTTTTGAGCGAACAAGGCGCTTGCGCCAGCCTCGGCCAGCTTATACATAACGAAGATGTTGTGGAGCGCTTGAGAGAAAAGGGCTTGCGCGTCATTAATTCACCGGAAGATGCGCAGCCGGGGGAGCATATTTTAATACGCGCGCACGGCGTGGCAAAGCGCGTATATGAAGAGCTTGAAGCGCGCGGCGCTGTCGTCACGGACGCGAGCTGCCCCAAGGTAAAGGCAATACACACCATTGTCAGTCGCGCAAGCGACAAAGGGGACTTTGTTATCATCATCGGAATGCGTGAGCACCCCGAGGTCGAGGCCATATGCGGCTGGTGCGGCGAGCACGAAGTGTTTGAAAATTCAACGGAACTTGAAGCGTGGCTGAATGATAACGAGGCATACTGGACAAAACCAATAACTGTAGTGGTGCAAACTACGCAGACACGCAGTAATTTTAACGAATGTTGCGATATTATAAAAAAAAGGTGTACAAACGCAAAAATATCTGATACAATATGTCTTGCTACGTTCACGCGGCAGGAAGAGGCTGCAAACCTGGCTTCCGAATGCGATGCGATGGTGGTCATTGGCGGAAAGCACAGTGCCAACAGCGTTCACCTCGCGCAGATATGCGCCGAGGGTTGCGCAAACGTTCAGTTTATCGAAAGACTGGACGAGCTTGACATGAATGCGCTCCGAAAAGCGGGCACTGTCGGTGTCACAGCAGGAGCGTCCACACCCGCGTGGATAATTAAGGAGGTAAGAAACAAAATGTCTGACGAAATCAAAGTCGAAGAATCCAAGCTTGAGAATGAAAAGTCCTTTGACGAAATGTTGGAGGAAACTCTCAAAACTATATATAATGGAGATAAGGTAACAGGCGTAGTCGTTGCTATTACCGGCACTGAAATCAGTGTTGACCTTGGCACGAAGTATTCCGGCTTCATTCCCACCTCTGAGTTTACCGATGACGGTATCAAGGTTGAGGATGTTGTCAAAGTCGGCGATTCCATCGAAGCCGTTGTTGTCCGCGTCAACGACGTTGAGGGCACGGCTCAGCTTTCCAAGAAGCGTCTTGACGCTGCAAAGAGCTGGAACGATGTCGAAGCCGCAGTTGAAGACGGCACTGTGCTTGAAGGCGTTGTTACCGAAGAGAACAAGGGCGGCGTTGTCGTTTCCGTCAAGGGCGTGCGCGTGTTCGTTCCCGCTTCCCAGACCGATCTTCCCCGTGAGGCCGACTTGGCGCAGCTTCTTAAGAAGACTGTCCGCTTGAAGATCACCGAGGTCAACAAGGCTCGTAAGCGTGTTGTCGGTTCTATCCGCCGCGTTGCACAGGCTGAACGCCGTGAGCGCACCGAGGCCATTTGGAACGAAATCGAAATCGGCAAGAAGTATTCCGGCGTTGTCAAGTCTCTCACCAGCTACGGCGCATTTGTCGATATCGGCGGCATTGACGGTATGGTTCATGTCTCCGAGCTTAGCTGGGGTCGCATCCACCAGCCCTCTGAGGTTCTCTCCGTCGGTGACGAGGTCGAGGTTTATGTTATCAACTTCGATAAGGAAAAGCGCAAGATCTCCCTTGGCTACAAAGATCCCGAAGCCAATCCTTGGGTTGTGTTCACCAATAAGTATTCTGTCGGCGATGTTGCCGAGGTCAAGATAGTCAAGCTCATGCCGTTCGGCGCTTTCGCCGAGGTTGTTGACGGTGTTGATGGCCTTATCCACATCTCCCAGATTGCAAATCGCCGTATCGGCAAGCCCGAAGATGTTCTCACCGTCGGTGATGTTGTCGAAGCTAAGATCACTGCCATTGACGAGGACAAGCAGAAAATATCCCTTTCTATCCGCGCCCTTGCCGAGCCTGCACCGGCCGCAAAGGAAGAGGTTGAAGAGGATTACGCCGAGGATTCCGGCGAAGACGCTCTCGTTTACGAGGTTTCCGAGTCCGGCGAAGCCACCGGCATTGCTCCCGAAGTTGACGCAACCGAGGAAGAGTAATTAAAAATCTATAAATATACTTCACCGCCGCTTGCAGATGCAAGCGGCGGTGTTTTTGCATGGGTTAGGATATGAGAAAAGGGGATTAGCCAATTTTAGAGTTTATCCATTCGAGGATATCTTTATAAACTTCGTCCTTGTTGGTTTCGTTGAGCATTTCGTGCCGCCCGCAGGGATAAAGGCGTATCATAAGGTCGCGTAAGCCGGCTTTGCAAAATGCCTTGTACGCGCGATCCACGCCTACGCCGTAATCGCCGACAGGGTCTTCTGCGCCGGACATGAAGTATATCGGCTTGCTCTTTGCCATTTTGTTGATGTTCTTCTGATTCGTGACGAACTTCACGCCGCCCATCATGTCGCGGTAAAGGCTGGCCTTGCACACAAAGCCGCACATAGGGTCGGCAATGTATTTATCCACGGCAGCTTCATCGCGGGTCAGCCAGTCAAACGGCGTGCGTGGGTTTTCAATATGGCTCAAGTACGTGCCGAATGCCACATCATTGAGCTGCTGCCCGTCGGCGCGAGCGCCTTTGAGCTTTACCGTGGCTTCAGCCAAGAAATTCCCGGCGTATACAAGCGCCTTGCTTTGATGCCCCGTGCCGCTGATGATAGCCGCGTCATACATTTCGGGGTGGTGGATTATGAGGGTGCGCGTTAGGAAGCTGCCCATGCTATGGCCGAAGAAAATGTACGGTATGCCGGGGTGCTCGGCCGAGACGATATCGTGCAAATGTCCTTCATCCTTAACGGCGTGCTCCCATCCGTTTACATCGTTGAAAAAGCCGAGATCGTCCGGCTCGGTTACGGATTTGCCGTGGCCGAGGTGATCATCACCCACGGCGACAATGCCGTTTTGCGCGAGGAAGAGCATGAAATCATCGTAGCGCTCAATATGCTCGGCAATGCCGTGCACAATCTGCACTACGGCGCGCGGTGCGCTGTCGGGGACGCATTTTCTTGCGCGGATGGTGTTGCGCGCGGTGCTGGAGCGAAAATAAAAATCACTGAAGCTTGGCATATAATAACCTCCGATAATATAGTATTCGGTTTCAAGTGTAATTTAATTTTACACTGCATTTTTTATGAAGTCAACACTTCCGAGCCTCACAATAAAGCCAAAACGCGCAAAAATGTAAAAACGGCCGCCCCAAATGCTTGGGGCGGCCGCGTGCTTGGTTTTTAAGTTATTCTTGCTCTTCGGGAATGTGAATTTCTTTGATGTTAAATTCAGTACCCGTGAGCACGGATTTGTTGAAGCTTCCGCAGTTGGGGCAGTAGCCTTTGTTTTCAACGACATTGAATATCTCATCGCAATCGTCGCACTCGGCCATGCCGGGGATGGTTTCGAGAACAAGCTCGACATCCTTTAACTCCGGCACTTCATCCCTGACAGGGGGATAAACTTCGTTGACGTATTTGGGAATAATCTGTGAAAGCTCCCCAACCTCGCAAACAATTTCGCTTATGCGCTCAATATTGTTTGCGTGCATATAGTCAACAACGGTTTTGCACAAGCTGCGGACTATACCGATTTCATGCATGATCTGCCACCGGCCTTACTTCTTCTCGAGCTTTTTCTTTGCCAGACGGCCGACAGCCGCAGGAATGTTGGAAACGGCAGTGAGAAGAGTGTGGAAGTACGGCTCGCCGACGGTATCCATGGTCTTTTCGAGGTGGATAGCATCGAACTTGCACTTGGTGGTGCAGATACCGCAGCCGACACAGCGGTCAACGTCAATGACAACGCAGCCGCAGCCAAGGCAACGCTCGGCTTCTTTCTTCATCTGCTCCTCGGTGAGCGTGCCGCGCAGATCCTTGAAGGTCTTCTTGGCTTCCTCGGCAGAGCCGCAAGCGGCTTTCTGACGAGGGGCAGTGTCGAAGGAACCGGCGGAAACGGCAACGGTGTTGATATCGAGGGACTTGTAATCGCGGTTGTCACGGCCGAGGTGCAGGGTCTGACCGGCGTGTACATAACGGTGGATGGAGATTGCGCCTTCCTTACCGGCTGCAATAGCGTCGATAGCGAACTTAGGACCGGTGACAACATCGCCGCCGGCGAACACGTCTGCAACGCTGGTCTGATAGGTCTTTGCATCGGCTACGACAGAGCCGTTCTTGTTGGTCTCGAAGTCAGCAATGCCGCCGAGGTTGATCTTCTGACCGATAGCGGAGATAACATTGTCAACCTTGATGCTCTCGAACTTGCCGGTGCCGACGGGCTTTCTGCGACCCTTTTCGTCAGCTTCGCCAAGCTCCATAATCTCAACGGACAGAGCTTCGACCTTGCCGTTGCCGGTGATTTCGGCGGGAGCGGACAGGAAGCGGAACTTAATGCCCTCGCTCTTGGCCTCTTCAACCTCTTCCTTGTCGGCGGGCATTTCATCCTCGCTGCGGCGGTAGACGATGGTAACATCCTCAGCGCCGAGACGGACAGCGGTACGGGCAACGTCAAGAGCGACATTACCGCCGCCGATAACGGCCACGGACTTGCCAAGCTCAACGGTCTTGCCGAGGTTGACATCACGCAGGAAGTCAACGCCGGTGAATACGCCTGCAAGATCATCGCCCTTGCAGCCGACGGAAGAGCCGATGCTCGCGCCGATGCCGAGGTAGAATGCCTTGTAGCCGTCAGCGCGGAGCTGGTCAAGGGTGATATCCTTGCCGACTTCAACGCCGGTCTTGAACTCTACGCCAAGCTCCTTGAGAATGTCGATTTCGGCGTTGACAACAGCCTTGTCGAGACGGAAGGAGGGGATGCCGAGAGTGAGCATACCGCCGAGCTTGTCTTCCTTTTCAAACACGGTCACGGGGTAGCCCTTGACAGCAAGGTAGTAAGCGCAGCTCATGCCGGCAGGGCCAGCACCGATAACGGCGATCTTTTCGGGATAGGGTTTACCGGTCTGGTTGAGCATCTTGGGAACGAAACGGGTAGCGGAATCGAGATCCTTTTCTGCAATGAACTTCTTGATATCGTCAATTGCAACGGAGGAGTCAATGATGTTACGGGTGCAGGCGGCTTCGCAAGCCTTGTTGCAGATACGGCCGCAGACTGCGGGGAACGGGTTCTCCTTCTTGATAAGCTCAAGAGCCTCAGTGTAACGACCCTCAGAAGCGAGCTTTATGTAGCCCTGTACGGGGATGTGTGCCGGGCAGGTGGCCTTGCAGGGAGAAGTGCCGCTTTCCATAACGTCGGAACGGTTGGTACGGTACTCAACGTTG
>CAYRPD010000013.1:0-13347 GCA_964426095.1 uncultured Oscillospiraceae bacterium
ATTCGGCACACTTGTCAGCACAACGCCCGTGCTCACGGAAAGCTCAACGGATATGCCGTCCGGCGTGAGCATCATGCTTCTGCCGGGTTCGGGGTTTTGGCTGAGTATTTTTCCGCTTTCGGTGTCGGTGTCGATGATATAGGTGACTTTGAAATTATAGGTTGAGGCAAGATCCGCATTATTCACTATCGCCTCATAGTTACTGCCGACAAAGTTCGGCAGGGGTATACGCTCCGCCGGGGAGAAAACCTCACCCAGCCAAAAATCCCACAGGAACACAAAAAGCGCCACAACAAGCACCAGCGCCCCGAACATACCCGACATGAAAGCCACGGTATTGGATCTTCTGCGGCGGACGCTGAATTTCTCCTTGGGAAGCTCGCTCACGGAGCGAACGGGAGCAACAGCGGGATTAGCAAAGGCGGCCGTATTCTCGGCGGCAAGCTGAGCTTGGGAAAAGGCGTTAAGCTCGTCCAAAAGCTCATTTGCCGACTGATAGCGCTTATTAATCGGGCAGGACATAGCCTTTAAGGTGATGCGCTCCAGCTCTTCTGGGATATCGGGGACATAGTCCGACGGGTTTACAGGCAGCGAGCTCATATGCTTTACGGCAATCTCGCCTATCGTGTCGCCGGTATAGGGCTTATGCCCGGTGAGCATTTCATACATCACAACGCCGAGCGAGTAAACATCGCTTCTTGCATCGGGGCTTTCGCCGCGCGCCTGCTCGGGCGCAATGTAGTGAACAGAGCCGATAGCCTGTCCGCTCTCTTCTATCTCGTTTTCAAGCGCCGCTATGCCGAAGTCGGCAACCTTTATAGTGCCGTCTTTCAAAAGCATGATGTTTTGCGGCTTAATGTCGCGGTGGATTATGCCGCGGCTGTGCGCGTGGGAAAGCGCCTTGGCGATTTGCTTTGAAAAGTGCAGCGCTTCTTTCCAGCTTATTGCGCCGCGCTTCTCCATGTACTGCTTCAAGGTAATGCCGTCTACAAGCTCCATGACTATGTATTCGACATCGTCACTGTGGCTGACATCGTACACGGCCACTATATTCGGGTGCGACAGCATGGCAATAGCGTGGGACTCCGCGCAAAAGCGGCGGCGGAACTCCTCATCCTCGGCCATTTCCTCGCGCATTATTTTCACGGCAACAAAGCGATTGAGCCTGTGACAAAACGCCCTGTAGACAACGGCCATTCCGCCCTCGCCTATTTTTTCGAGTATTTCGTATCTGTCATCAAGCATTGCGCCGATATAGTTTTTTTCCTGTTGCATAAGCAGTCTCCTACTTCATTACGGCAAGCACCGTCACATTGTCCGCCGCGCCCCGCTTCAACGCCTTGCTCATGAGCGCGCGGCACAAAAGCTCCGGGTCGGGGTATTCCTTGGCATAGTCGAGGATTTCAAGGTCGTTTATCACGTTTGAAAGCCCGTCCGAGCAAAAGATAAGCATATCCCCGCTTTGCAAACTGACCTCGTAATAATCCGCCTCTACCGTGGCTTCCGAGCCGAGCGCGCGGGTAATGACATTGCGCTGGGGGTGTACGCGCGCCTGCGCCTTGGTTATCGCGCCGTATTCCACAAGCTCTTCCACAAGCGAATGATCGCGCGTAACCTGCACTATCGCTTCATCGCGGCGGGAGATATAGTACGCGCGGCTGTCGCCCACGTTGATAATATAACCGTTCCCGTTGCTCTTTATCACACCGCCGACAATGGTAGTACCCATGCCGTTGTACGCTTCGTCAAACTGCGAATAGTCATAAGATACGCCGTTTGCTTCAGAGCACGCGTCAAGCAAAAGCTTATGGTAATCTATCGCGCGCGGTACGCGGGATGTAAGCTTTGCGTAGATATGCGAAACAAAGGCTTTATTTGAAAGCTGACTTGCAAGCCCGCCGGCTTTCGCCCCGCCCATGCCGTCACACAGCGCCACTATAAGGCAGTCCTTCGCCTCGCACTTTTCTATTATGTAGCTGTCTTGATTGTCTTTTCTGACCGTTCCTTTGTCGGTCAAGCCGAAGCTTTTCATCTTGCCTCAATTCTGCCGAACTATCGGCGTATTGCTCATTTTGTCTGCATTTTTCTTCTAAGCTGGCCGCAAGAGGCATCCACATCGCCGCCGAGCTTTCTTCTCACGGTTACGTTCACGCCCTCATCCTCTAAAATGCGGATAAAGGCTTTCATATGCCCCGCCGTGGACGGGCGAAACTCGCGCTCTTCCACGTGGTTTAGGGGGATGAGATTCACGTGCGCGGATACGCTCTTTGCGCGCTTAGCAAGTAAATGCGCGTGGTATTCCGTATCGTTCACGCCGTCAATCATGGCGTATTCAAAGCTTATTCTGCGCCCGGTTTTATCGTAATATCTCTTGCAGGCGCGCATTAGCTCATCTATGCCCCGCCCGCGGTTTGCGGGCATTATCTTCGAGCGGGTTTCATCGTCCGGCGCGTGGAGCGAAACGGAGAGCGTAAGCTGCAAATCCCTTGCCGCGAGATCGTCAAAGCGCTCGGTAATGCCGCAGGTGGAAAGGGATATATGCCGCATTCCGATGTTCATGCCCTGCGGGTGGTTGACAAGCTCCAAAAAGCGCATGACATTGTCGAAATTATCAAGCGGCTCGCCGATACCCATGAGGACGATGTTTGAAATCTCCTTGCCGGAATCAAGCTGGGAGTACATCACTTCGTCGAGTATCTCCCCCGGCTCTAAGCACCGTACAAGCCCGCCTATGGTAGACGCGCAAAAGGCGCAGCCTTGGCGGCAGCCGACCTGCGAGGAAACGCACACGGTGTTGCCGTACTTATAGCTCATCACAACGGTTTCCACGGCGTTGCCGTCTTTCAGCTCCCAAAGGTATTTTATCGTGCCGTCCAGCGCGGAAATTTGCTTTGAAAGCACCTTGGGCGCATAGAGGGTATAATTTTCTTTAAGCTTATCCTTTAGGGCTTTAGGGAGATTCGTCATCGCGTCAAAGTCACGCACACCGCGCGAGAGCCATTCAAAAATCTGCTTTGCCCTGTATTTCAGCTCACCGAGGGATGAAAGCTCCTGTTCTATCTCCTGCGGGAGCATGGATAATATATCTTTTCCCATTATTCTTTCCTTATCAGCCTTGCGGCGAAAAATCCGTCCGTATTGTCCGTATTCGGCCAAAATGTGCGCATTCCGCTGTCAACCCTTTCATCGCCCAACGTAAAAGCGTCAAGCGCGAAATTATTATAACGCGATATAAAGCTATTTACAACATCTTCGTTTTCCGCGCGCAAAACCGTACACGTGGAATATAAAAGCACACCGCCCGGCTTTACAAAGCGGGACACGCTTTCCAGTATCGCAAGCTGGATTTCGGGCAGGGCGGAAATCTCCGCCTCGGTTTTATTGCGGATTTCGGGCTTTTTGCGGATAACGCCTATCCCCGAGCATGGCACATCGGCGATAACAACATCAAATTTATCATAAAGTGCCGCGTCATCCTCGCGGGCATCGCGAGCACAGGCGGTAATAATGCCTATGCCCAGCCTTTCCGCACCACGGCGAATAAGCGAGAGCTTTTTTTCGTGAATATCACAGGCTAGTATACTCCCCTCATTCTCCATGCGCACGGCGGCGGAAAACGCTTTCCCGCCGGGCGCAGAGCACGCATCAAGCACCGTATCGCCCTTTTTGGGGGCGGCAATCTCTACGGCCAAGCGCGCCGCACGATCCTGCACGTAAAATAGCCCCTCTTCATAGCCCGGAAGCACCGTAACCGCGCCGCCGGAGAGCGCCAACGCTCCCGCCGGATAATCGTACTTTTTATATGCGATATCGGCGCGCATGAGCGCGCGGCAATAATCCGCAGTGCTCACCTTGAGGGTATTAACCTGAATATCAAGCGCGGGCGGTGTGTTGCAAGCGCTGAAAAACGCTTCGGCGAAGTCATACCCCTGCTCGGCGATTATACGCGAGGTCAACCATATAGGTTGACTGTATTTCACGGATAAATGTTCCGCGCTTCCCTCGTTCGGGATTGCGGGAAGCGAAGAAAGATTCTCGCTTACGCGGCGCAAAACCGCGTTCACAAGCCCCGAAGCGCGCTGTAAATTCGCACTGCGGCAAAGCGCAACGGTTTCATTCACGGCTGCTCGCGCCGGAATTTTATCGAGAAATACAAGCTGGTATACGCCGAGGCGCAGTATACTGCGCACCTTGGGCTGTAGTTTTTCCGCTTTTTGCGAGCAGAATGCGTCAATATAAAAATCGCACAGCGCTTCATTTTGCATCACGCCTAAGCAGAGCCTTGCCGCCAGCGCACCCTCGCGCGCATCCAGACCCGCTTTTTTTATAACGCCGTCTATCGCCGCGCCCGACCACGCGCCATCCCTGCGGCATTTTTCAAGCGCTTCAAGCGCAGCTTCTCTCGCGGTCATCATTTATCGGAAACGGCAATGCTGTGGCCGCGCAAAAAGTCCGCCGAGCTCATGCGCTTTTTGCCGGGGGCTTGAAGCTCGGTTATCATTACGGTTTCGCCCTTGCCGCAAGCGATTTCTATCCCGCACTTGCCCGTGCTGACAACAGCGCCGGGGGCTTTGTCGGTTTTCGTGTCGGTATACTCGGCGGCGAAAATCTTATAGCTTGCGCCGTCAAGCGTTGCCGTTGCTGTCGGCCAGGGCTGCAAGCCGTAAATCCACTTGATTACGCCGCGCGCGTCCTTGGTAAAATCAATCGGCGAATAGGATTTATCCAGCATTTTTACATAGCTTGCCTTGTCATGCTCCTGCACGGTGCGCGGAGCAACACCCGATTCGATATCGCGCAGGGTTTTAACCAAAAGCTCCGCGCCCATGTCCTTCAAGCGGTCAAAAAGCTCGCCGGAAGTTTCAAACTCGCCTATCTCGGTTTCGGCTGTGTAAATAATATCGCCGGTATCCATTTCACTGGCTAAATACATGGTGGTAACGCCCGTGGTTTTATCGCCGTTCAAAACCGCCCACTGTATGGGGGCAGCGCCCCTGTACTTCGGCAGGAGCGAGCCGTGAACATTGATAGCGCCGTATTGCGGCACGGCGAGAATATCATCGGGCAAAATACGCCCGTAGGCCACGACAACGAGAATATCCGGGGCAAGAGCCTTCACGGCTTCAAGCGCCGTACCGTCCCTCATTTTTTCAGGCTGATATACAGGCAGAGAATGCGCCAAGCTAAGCTCTTTTACCGGAGAATAGGCAAGCTCCATGCCGCGCCCCTTGGGCTTATCGGGCTGGGTGAACACACCCACGACATCAAAGCCCTCGTCCAACAGCTTTTTCAGCGAGGCCGCCGCAAAATCCGGCGTACCCATGAAAACAATACGCATTAGTCCTCCTCGGTAACTATCTCATCGGGGTCGAGCATACGCTCGGCCTTAGAGGTGAACACTATCCCGTCCAAATGATCTATCTCGTGGCAGAAGCAGCGCGCCGTAAGGCCGTCTCCCTCTACCTCAAACCATTCGCCGTGCCTATTCTGCGCGCGCACCTTCACGCGCTCCGGGCGCTTGACAATGCCGTACTCACCCGGCACACTCAAACAGCCCTCAGCGCCCTCTTGCTCGCCCGTGGCTTCAATGATTTCGGGGTTGATAAGCTCTATAACATACTCGCTTTCGCCCTCGGTTACGTTTGTTTCGATAACGAGCACGGCGCGGCGCAATATCCCCACCTGGGGCGCGGCCAAGCCGACACCGCCCGCCGCGTCAAGCGTTTGGGTCATATCGTCCAAAAGCTGCTCCAAGCGGCCGTTAAACTCCGTAACCGGGCGACTTTTTTTGTAGAGCGTGGGCTGCTCCTGCGTTAAAATATGTCTCAGTGCCATTCTTTTCTCCTAAATATATCTGTATTTTTGTTTATTAAGTAGAGGGGTCATTATCGGCGTAAACCGACACGCCTTTAAAACGCTTATCCGTGCTGCACTCCGTGACAATGCGGGAAATAAGCTCCCTTATCTCGCGCTCTGCCGTGCAGCAGAGGTTGACGCGATAGCGAAAGCGGTTATTCACCTTTACAACCGCCAGCGGCGTAGGCCCTAACACTATGCACCCGGCGCGCCCTTTCAACACCGTATCGAAAAAGCTACGGATATAGCGACAGGCAAAAACCACCTGCGCCTCGTCCGCGCCGGAAGCCGTGACGGAGTATAGCTGGGTAAACGGCGGGAGCGAGTGGATTTTACGAAGCTCAATTTCCGAGCGGTAAAAATCCTCGTAATCCTGCACGGCGGCCTGAACAATGGTTTCATTGTCCGGCGTAAAGGTTTGGATTACGGCGCGCCCGGGCTTTGTGCCGCGTCCGCTTCTGCCGACAACCTGCGTTAAAAGGCTGAAAGTACGCTCCCCTGCGCGGTAATCGCCCGCGTAAAGGCTTTGGTCGGCCAAAATAACGCCCACAAGCGTCACATTTTCAAAGTTAAGCCCCTTTGTGACCATTTGCGTCCCCACCATTATGGGGATGTTCTCTTTTCTGAAACGCTCAAAAAGCGGCTCGTGCGAACCGATAGGAGCAACAGAATCAGTGTCAACGCGCAAGATCTCCGTGCCGGGGAAAAGCTCGTCAAGCTCTTCCACCACGGCTTGCGTACCCGCGCCGACAAAGCTTAATTTGCCCGCGCAGTCGGGGCAGGTTTCGTCAAGCGGCGCGGAATAGCCGCAATAGTGGCACATGAGGCGGCCGTTTAAGCTGTGGTACGTGAGGGACACACTGCACCGTGGGCACTTATAGGTATAGCCGCACTCGCCGCAGGTGACAAGCTTATTTGTGCCGCGGCGGTTTAGAAACAGTATGCTCTGCTCGCCGCGTGAAATATTCTCTTCAAGCTCTTCTTTCAAAAATGAGCTGATATTGCCGCCGTTACCGTGCCGAAGCTCCTTTTTCATGTCAACTATCTTGACTTCTGGTAGGCACATGGCATTATAGCGCGTATCAAGGCGGAAATACTTATATCTGCCGATTTCGGCATTGTAGCGCGTGACGATATCGGGCGTGGCCGAGCCTAGGGTTAAAAGCGCCTTTGCCCGGGCACAGCGGAATTTCGCGATATCGCGCGCATTGTAGCGCGGGGTATTGTCGGATTTATAGGTTTCTTCCTGCTCTTCATCTATGATAATAAGGCCGAGGCTTGAAACGGGGGCAAAAATCGCGCTTCTCGTGCCTATAACGACACGCGCTTTGCCCTTTTTAATTCTCTTCCATTCATCGTACCTTTCGCCGACATATAGACTGCTGTGCAAAACGGCTATTTCATCGCCGAAGTGCGAGGAAAAGGTTTTGAGCATTTGCGGCGTGAGCGCAATTTCCGGCACGAGCAAAATGGCCGAGCGCCCCATGTCAAGGCAATGCCGGATAAGGTGAATGTAAACGCTGGTTTTCCCGCTGCCGGTCACGCCATGGAGTAAGGCCGCGTTTGCGTCCCCTGTCTCCAAGAGAGCAGCTAGGCCGCTGTACGCTTCACTTTGCGCGGCGTTGAGCACGGGGAGCGGTTCGAGCTCACCTAGATATACCTCCGGGCGGCGGAACACCTCGCGCTCATATAGCTCCACTATTCCCGCCTTTTCAAGCGCTTTTAGGGACGCGCGCTTTGCGCCCGTGTGGCGCAGTAAATCCGCCGTAGCAAGTGCTTCAAAGGAACATAGATTTTCTAAAAGCGCCGCCTGCTGCGGGGCCTTGGAGCGCTTAGCTTCGCAAAGCATCTGCGCTTCCGCCGAGGGCACGTACAGCCGCGCCATTTCAACGGTTTTGTCGTTTACGCGGGTGTTGCCGTCATCATTGAGCCAAAGCCCCGCCGGGAGCATGGCTTTGAGCGCATCATAAACCTTGCAGAAAAAGCGCTCATGCATGAAAAAGGCGAGCTTTATCATCTCTTCGCTCAAAACAGGCTCTTCGTCTATAACGGCAAGAAGCGGCTTTGGCTTTTCATAGGCGCACTCATCGCACAATGCAAGCACAACGCCCTCGCTGCGGCGGTTGCCTTTTCCGAACGGAACATAAACGCGCTTACCCACGGCAACCGAGGCTTCAAGCTCACTCGGCACAAGATAGTCAAAAGGGCGGTCTATCCAATATGTAGCGGCGGACACCGCGATTTTTGCAAATTTGCCGGTCATAAGCGCTGGCCTTTCCTACCTCTTTTTATAACGCAAGCGGGGAATTCCGCCCCGCTTACATCATCATTACTTTATAGAGAGCTTGCCGGTAAAAACCTCGTCAATGGCGGAAGAAACAGGCTTCTTTTCAAGCGGAAGCTGCTTTTCTTCGGCATCAACGGAAATCTGACGCGCTCTTCTCGCGACAAGGTTCACAAGCTGGTAGCGGCTGCCGACTTTTTCGACAAGCTCGGCCACGGGGGGATAAAGCATCATAATAATCAATCTCCAATCTATGTTAGAATTAATTTTAAACAGGGTCTTTCAAAAGCTGCTCGCGCCCTTTTGCGCGGCAACGCTCCGCCGTCAGGATTGCGGAAAGCTCCGCTGCGGCACGCTCGGCATCGTCATTGACGATTATATAATCGTAAAAATCGGCCTCGTTGTACTCTTGGCGAGCGCGGATAAGGCGGGCTTCCACGGCGCGCGCCGTGTCCGTTCCGCGCGATTCAAGGCGGCGCTGAAGCTCGGCCATAGAGGGCGGGATAATGAATATCTTAACTGCTTCCGGCATTTTCTCGTTCACCTGGCGCGCTCCCTGAACCTCGATTTCAAGGATAACATCAAGCCCGGAATTGAGCTTTTCTTCTACATACGCGCGGGGCGTTCCATAGCTGTTGGCGACATACTCCGCGTGCTCCAAAAGCTCGTCATTTTCGACCATTTCTTTGAATCTATCCAAGTCAACAAAGAAATACTCCTTGCCGTCCACCTCGCCGGGTCTGGGCTTGCGGGTGGTTACGGATGTTGAAAAGCAAACATTTGTGCGCCCCTCAATGGCCTTGAACACAACCGTGCCTTTCCCCGCGCCCGATGGGCCGGAAATAACAATCAGCTTACCTCTCTCATTCATTTCGTCCTTTATCCTCCTCAGCATCATTTATATCCTCTGTCCGCATCCTCTGCGCAAAGGCATCGGGAGTTAATGCAGACAGTATGACGTTCCCACTATCCATGATTATGACGGCTTTGGTACTGCGCCCAAAGGACGCATCTATAAGCAAGCCCTTTTCGCGCACATCCTGTATCATGCGCTTTATGGGCGCAGATTCGGGGCTGACAACGGCTATCATACGCTCGGCAGATATGAAGTTGCCGAATCCAATGTTAATAAGCTTCATCTTAGGCCTACACTTACTCTATATTCTGTATCTGTTCGCGTATTTTTTCTATCTCGGATTTTAGCTCCACAACGACATGGGCGATATCGGAGTTTTGGCATTTAGAGCCTATTGTGTTTGCTTCGCGGTTAAATTCCTGAATGAGAAAGTCAATTTTTCTGCCAGTGGGCGAGCTGCCGTTTATCATGGTTTTAAGCTGTGCCATGTGGCTGCGCAGTCTCACGGTTTCTTCGTCAACGGCTATATGGTCAGCAAATATCGCGGCTTCCGCAAGGATTCGGCTTTCGTCAATCCCGGCCGTGCCGAGCACCTCTGCCATGCGCTGCTCCAAGCGCGCGCGGTAATCCGCCGCCGTTTTGGGCGCTTCGCGCTCTATCTGCGTGACATATTCATCTATAGTGCCGAGGCGGTTTAATACATCCTCGCGAAGCTTCTCGCCCTCTCTGAGACGCATTGCGTCAAAGTCGGCAAGCGCCTGTTCGCAAACGGCTTTAATCGCGGCGGAAATCTCCTCCGCGTCCACATCGCGCCGTTCAACGCTGAGCACATCGGGAAAACGGCTGACGGATAGCGCGGTGAGGTCATCGTGGAGATTATATTCCTCGGATATATGGCGTATCGCCTCGATGTAGCCTTTCAAAAGCGGCTCATTGACCTTGACGGTCATATCGTTTGCGGCCGAGGTATCAATGGAAACAAATACATCCACCTTGCCGCGGCTGATGTGGGACTGGACGGCGGATTTAACCGCGTCCTCGGCGAAGATGAAGCTGCGGGGCAGCCTCACGGAAGTGTCTAAATAGCGGTTATTGACGCTTTTAAGCTCAACCGTTATTTCAAAGCCGTCGGCCTGACCCTTGGCAGAGCCGTACCCGGTCATACTTTTAATCATTCTGCTTGTCCTCACATATTTCGATTATATTAAAGTCAATTGACTGCTGCTTTTTTCTGCGCTGGGTAACGACAAGGATAACGGCGCTCAGCAAAAGCGCAAGAAAGCTCACTGCAATGCATACGCCCTCGGTTGCACCCAAAAGCGCCGACACGGCATAGCCCGCGATGAAGAATATAAGCGGCATAACGTACACCAAAAGCGCCGCGTTGAAGATAACGGATGTGCGGCTTTCTATCACGACCTTTTGGCCGGGCTTAGCATCGACAAGGTTTTTAGCAAGGGCTTTCATCTCGCGCTCGTACATACAGCCCTCACAGCTTGCACAGCTTCCGCCGCAGGCCGTTGCGCGCGTAACCGCGACCTCGGCCATGCCCTTGGGCATAAGCTTTGTTACAATACCCTCGTTTGTCATGTCTATCTCCTTATGACTTTTTTATTTCAATGGAAATCGTGTTCTGTCCGACAGCGCCGACATCGGTAAACCCGTCAACGACAATCTTCACGCTCGGCATAAACTGCCCGGCGGATTCCTTATAGTCGGTCAAGTCCGCAACGGCGCGGATATTGTCGCCCTTGAGCTGGCTTAAGCTTTCGGGTGTGCCGCGCATTATAACATCAATGCTCTCGGAAATAATATCGGCGGTGTAGCCCTCGGTGACATTGGTGCAGGAAATATTCTTAACCTTAAAGCTCTTCGTTTCAAGGCCGACTATCTCAACCGTAACCTTGGCCTCGGATACGCCGGTGAGGTTATTCATCTCGTTATCAAGAGGAATGGTATATGTCATGCTGAGGGTCTTTTCAAAATCGGTAAGGTCAATAGTGTCAAGCACTATCTTGTTCATGCCGGAAAGCACGGCAGAATCGCCCGCAAGCGTAATGCTGTCAGGCTCGATTTTGATTTTTGCATTCGCCTTGGTTGCGCCCGCGCCCTCTATAACATCAACAGCAAGCGGGATTTCCTTGACGAGAAGCAACGGCAACGTGGCCGTGACGACATCGTCAGAGCACGTAAGGCCGACTGTGGAGCATTCTTCCCCGCGCTCATTCATCAGCGTAAAGCCCGTTTCAACCTTATAGGTGCTGTCAACCTCGTCCTTGCCGAACGTGACCCAAGCGTAGGAAACATCCTTCAAATCCGCTTCCGCGCCGGAAACGGTAATCGTAGCCGGTTCAAATACCGGTGTTTCTGCCGTGTACCCCTCGGCAAGCGAGCCGTCAAAGCTGCCGCGCACCTGCACGGTTTTCGTGTTAAGGGGTGAAACCATGAAGCTGACGGTGCTCGGGGATTTATAAGAATCGTTGATATCCGTAGTGTCCGTGCCGTCGGGGTAGGAAATATAATACTGCTGTGTCGTATACGCCGAACGGGAAAGCTTGCTCACGTCCACACACGCTTTCAAATCGGACGCGTCCAGCCCCGCGACAATGCGGCGCGGCCCGCGCACGCGAACGGTCACAGTAGAAGTATCCAAATCCGTAATAACCATGTTGCGGCTGTCGCGAAGAGTGTCCTCTCCCACAAGCTGAACCTCAACGCCGTAAAAGGTCTGCGTAAACTCCGTGGATTGCATACTCGTGACATAAACCCACATCGCAAGCGAGGCGAGAAGAGACACGACCATCCAAAAAGCGCGGCTGTCATAAAGTTTTTTCATCGTGCCTTGTCCTCATTTTTTGTAAGATTGCTTAAATACTTTTTCACGTGGTTTAATATGCTGTTGCCGGATTCATCTTCCGGCTTAACAAGCTCCTCGTGCAAAAGTTCATTGAGCCTATCCGGCGTAAGATGCCTTTTGAGCATACCGTCAATTGCAACGGACACAGCGCCGCTTTCTTCCGAGACGATTACGACAACGGCATCCGAGTTTTCGCTCATGCCAATGCCGGCGCGGTGGCGCATACCCAGCTCTTTGCTGAGATTGGTAAGCTGCGTCAGCGGAAGAACGCACCCGGCGGCGGCGATTTTCGCATCGCGGATAATAACCGCGCCGTCATGCAAGGGCGCTTTATTGAAAAATATGTTCTTCAAAAGCTCGGCGGAAACGGAAGAATTGATAACCGTGCCGGTGCTCATAATGTGCGTAAGATTAACTCCACGCTCAAAGATTATAAGCGCGCCCGTTTTCGTAGCGGACATATCGGAGCAAGCTTGTACGGTTTGCTCTATCGCCTCTTCCAACACGGTGCTGCTTGCCGCGCGGCCGCTGGAGAATGTGCTCCCCATGCGCTCAAGCAAACGGCGAAGCTCCGGCTGGAAGAGAATCAGCAGCGCAATAAGCCCCAATTCCACGGCCTTGCGCAGAAGATAGTTGATCATTGTCAGCCCCAAAACCTCTTCGGACGAGAGCCACAACGCCACGACAATGAACACAATGCCCAAAGCGAGGTTGCGGGAATTGGTCTTTCTGACAAACCATATGGACTTATAAAGGATAAAGGCAACAATGATGATATCAATGAAATCGGATATGCCGATAGTCATTAAATATTTTGTCGCTTTTTCCAAGGCGCTGCCGATAACTTCCATGCAAGGTTTCCCCGTTCTTTCGCGTAAATATCAAGTGTATATTTTATCGTGTTATTATAATCCAAAACGCCGAAAAAGGCAACAGGTTAAATCGTCGTTTAAAATAACTTTATATCTTTTTCTCACGGTGCAGTATATTTCTTATGATTTCGACGGCTTTTTTTACCTCGTTTTCGGTGATAAAGGGCGAAAAGCTCAAGCGCACTGTGCCGGATTCGAGCGTGCCCGCGCTCATATGTGCGCGCGGCGAGCAATGAAGCCCCGCGCGAACGCACACGCCGCGCTCGGCCAAGCACTGCGCAAATACCTCGCTGTTTATATAATCACAGCGAACGGACAGCACGCCGCACTGTGTCCCCTCTTCGCCTGTAAAAAGCTCCAAGCCCTCAACGCCGTCAAGCTCGCTTTTCATAAGCTTTAAGAGCGCGTTTTCATGGCGTAGAATGTTTTCACGCCCGGTGCATTTAATATATTCAAGCCCAGCACGAAGCCCGGCAATGCCGCAAACATTGTGCGTCCCCGCTTCGAGCATATCGGGGAGATATTGGGGCATATGCTGCTCAATGCTGTCAGACCCCGAGCCGCCGTACAAAAGCGGCTTTGCTCTATCCGTCACGCAAAGCAGAATCCCCGTCCCCTGCGG
>CAYRPD010000013.1:13447-23541 GCA_964426095.1 uncultured Oscillospiraceae bacterium
CCCTTTTCACAAAGCGAGTTTATCGCGATATTGAGCGCATGGGTGGCGTTCATGGTGAACACAACGCGCGCCGGATCGTCAAGATTAAATAGCTCCGCCGCCCTTTCGCGGCAGGTAAAAACCTCTTCGGAAGCAAGCTTTGCCGGGGCGTGGCCGCCTCTGCCGGGGCTTGCCATAGTGCGAAGAGCGCGCAAAGAAGCGCGCTCCACGCTCGCCGGTTTTATAAGGCTTGTCGCCGCCGAGTCAAGATAAATCATGCTTTCACCTCGGTGTAAGTTCCGTCCTCTTCGCGGCGAAATATTTTGCCGTTAATCATGTTTTTCGCGTGTAGATGGTTTATCGCTTCTCCCGCGCGGCGGTAAACGGAGACTGCATAGCCGCAGCCGCGCGTATTTAACCCCTGCGGCGCTTTGACGGTTGAAGCGGATATCCCTATATTCTCAAGCACCCTCTGCGCGCGTTGTGCGGCAGTGAGCGAAGTGCACATAATAAGATATTGTGTCATGCTATAACCCCATCTCATTAAAAAAGCACCCGCAAGGCACTATCCATGCCCTGCGGGTGATATTGTTGCAATTATTAAGGCACAGATACCAGTACATCTTATGCCGGAATTACGCGCGCGGTTCAGCCCTCATTCAAAAGCGTCACGCTGTGCGCCGCGATGCCAAGCCCCTCACCGGTGAAACCCAAATGCTCCTCGGTCGTTGCCTTAATGCTGACACGGGAGATGTCAAGCCCCATAGCCTCGGAAAGGCGCTCACGCATTAGAGGGATGTAGGGGGCGAGCTTCGGCCTTTGTGCAAGGACGGTGCAATCCACATTCCCGATGCTGTAGCCGTTTTGAGAAATAACCTCGCACACGCGGCGCAAAAGCTCTATACTGTCCGCGCCGAGAAAGGCATCGTCATTATCAGGAAAGAGCTTGCCTATATCGCCCAAGGCCGCCGCACCGAGCAGAGAATCCATTAAAGCATGGGTAAGTACATCGGCATCGGAATGCCCCAAAAGCCCTTTTTCAAAGGGGATTTCCACCCCGCCGAGAATCAGCTTTCGCCCCTCGACGAGCCTGTGAACATCATAGCCGTGTCCTATCCTCACTGTAATCACCTCTGTTTTGCAGTATAAGCTGAGCAAGCAGCACATCACGGGGTGTTGTGAGCTTGATGTTATCATCGTCACCCTCGACAGTGTGGGTTTTCACGCCCATTATCTCCACGGCGGAGCAATCGTCCGTGAGGGTAAGGCCGTCACTCACGGCCTTGGAAAGCGCGCCTTTTATAAGGTCGGCATGGAATACCTGCGGCGTTTGCACGCGCACGGTGTGCTCTCTATCCACTGACCCGATAACGCAGTTATCACCGTCCACGGTTTTAAGCGTGTCGGTTGACGCAATAACGGGAACGGCCGCCATATAAAGCTTTGCGGCATCCACGGTGCGGCGGATAACTTCATCCGTCACCAAGGGGCGCGCGCCGTCGTGTATGGCGATGAGTGAGGCCGAGGAGCTAACCTCGGACACACCCGCGAGCGCAGATTCCATGCGCGTTTTGCCGCCGCGTATGACCTTGACGGCCTTGGTAATGCCGTACTTTTTGCAAAGCGTTGCGATTTCCTCAACCTTATCCATGCGCGTGACAATGATGATTTCATCCACAACATCACAATTTTCAAAGACGAGAAGCGTTCTTGCAAGCACGGGCATACAGCCCAAATCCAGCATGAGCTTATCTGCGCCCATGCGCTGGGCAGACCCCGCCGCGACTATGACGGCAGAGCAGGTTTGCTTTTTCTCCGTCAGCTTCTCCGCTTTCTTGAAGAGTTTTTTGATATTCATAAGCTATTCCCCTTTTTAGGTGATTTAAAGCCTCAATCAGCCTCTAAGCTGTCTCTTACGATAGAAATTCATCATGCCGTCCTGCATATCTTCAAGGTGCAAAAGCATTTTGCCCGCGCCGTAGGCCGCGCACGACACTGCATCATCCACCACAACCGTGCGGATATTCGTGCTGCGCTCGATAAGGCGGTCAATGCCGTAAATGAGGCTGCCGCCGCCGGACATGATTATGCCGTTTCTGTCAAGGTCGCCGACAAGCTGGGGCGGGGTACGCTCCAAAACTGCGTGAACGGCATCCAAGATGCGGTTCATTGGCTCAACAAAGGCTTCGATAAGCTCGGTGGAATTAATCTCAACGGACTTAGGCAAGCCGTTTTTGAGGTTTTGCCCCTTGACCTCTTCAATACCGACATCGGGGCGCTGGATAATGCAGCCGATACTGCGTTTAAGCTCCTCCGCCGCGCTGAGACCTATGCGGACATTGTATTTTTCACGGATAAAGCGCACGATAGCTTCATCAAAGCTTTCGCCCGCGACTTTAATCGACTCGCATTCCACAACGCCGCCGGCTGAAATGATGGCAACCTCGGTCGTGCCGCCGCCTATGTCAATAACCATATGCCCATCGGGCTTGGAGATATCAACGCCTGCGCCGAGCGCCGTAGCAACTGCAGTTTCCAAAAGGTAAACCTTACGCGCGCCCGCTTCAATGCAGGCATCTATAACCGCGCGCTCTTCAACGCCGTTTATGCTGCTGGGAACACAGGCGAGTATGCAGGGCTTAAAAAGGCTGAACGAGGTAATACGGCTTATAAGGTCGCGCAGCATTTGGGCGGTAATCTCATAGTCGGAGATAACGCCGGAGCTGAGCGGGTGGATTGCCACGATATTGGCCGGAGTGCGCCCCAGCATCTTCTGCGCGTCCTGCCCGACTTTGAGAATCTTACCCGAAAACTTATCAACGGCAACCACCGTCGGCTCGCGCATGACAACGCCCTTGCCCTGCTCAAATATGAGCGTGGAGGACGTACCCATGTCAATAGCTATGTCTCTTTCAAATATGTTCATGCCGCTTCTCCTAAAAATATCTTTATCTTTTTCCTTGGCTCTATTTTAATCCATAGTACAGGCTAACGTCAATGCTAATATTTTCTTTGCGCCCGCTCTTTTGAGAATTTCGGCGCATTCTTCAAGCGTTGCGCCGGTGGTAACAACATCGTCTATAAGCAAAACGCACTTGCCCGCAAGGCTTTCCCGCCCGATGTAGGTGTAAACGCCGCGGACATTACGCCGCCGCTCCTGCGCGCTGTTTGTCCCCGATTGGGGCGCATTATTCCGCCGCTTTTTCAATAGCGGAACGCATTCAAGCCCCATGTATTTTGCCACAGGCTCGGCCAGCATACGCGCTTGGTCGTAGCCGCGAGTGCGAAGTCTCGCCGCGCTTAGCGGTACCCACGTGACAACATCGGCATAAAGCTCATTATCATCGGCGCAATTACACATAAGCGGGGCGTAAAAATCGGCATACATTGATAGGCCGGAGAATTTATATCTTAATATGCTCTCGCGCGCCACGCCCTTATAATAAAGGGCGCTGTAGTATTCGTCAACCTTGCCCGCCGGTCTATCCAGTACACCTAACGGCGTATAGGGTAAATTCAGCTCGCAGTGCGCGCATATCGCCGTTGCACCGTCCAAAAACCGATGGCAAAACGGACAGCGTGGCGGAAACATAAGGTCAAAAAGTGCGTCAAGAAGCTTTTTCATTGCTCAGAGCATAGCTTACGAAGCCGCACGCGAAGCGCCGTATAGCGCTTGGACTGGCGGAAATTATCTATCATCTGATATACCGTCTGATCGTCCCCGACAAGGATCAAAAGCTCCTTTGCACGGGTAACAGCGGTATACAACACATCGCGCGTCAAGAGCATATGCGTTGAGGTAGAGAGCGCAATAATAACGGCTCTATACTCGCTGCCCTGTGACTTGTGCACGGTGATAGCCCAAGCGTGCTCCAGCTCCAAGAGCGAATCAAAGGGGTAGGATGCCAAGCGCCCGTCAAAATTCACCGTGACATTTTCGCTTTCCGTATCTACCGAAACTATATGCCCGATATCCCCGTTATATATCCCGCTCCCCGCCGCGCTGTTATCCTCGGTGCGCCAAAGAATATCGTAGTTATTCTTTATCTGCATCACCCTGTCGCCCTCGCGGAAGGTGACCTCGCCGAAGAGCTTTTCCCGCTTGCCGTTTGCGGGCGGGTTCAAGCGCTGCTGTAGCTGGCGGTTGAGGTTCTTTGTACCAAGCTCGCCTTTTCTTGTGGGTGAAAGGACTTGGATATCCTCGGCGGGTATGCCCATCTTAGTGGGGAGGCGGACGGCGCAAAGCTCAACAATGGTTTCAACCGAACTTGCCGCCTGCAAACGCTTTAATCTGAAAAAGTCGCCCTTATTCTCGCCGAGATTGGGGTACTCCCCTCGGTTTATCATGTGCGCATTGCTGACGATTCTGCTGCCGTCCCCTTGGCGGAATATCTCCGTAAGCTTCACCGTGGGGACTGCTTCGCTTCTTATAACCGCTGAGAACACATTGCCCGGGCCTACCGACGGAAGCTGATCCGCATCGCCCACCATAACAAGCCGGGCATTATCCGGCAACGCGCGCAAAAGCGCATCCATAAGCGTGATATCCACCATGGAGCATTCGTCCAGTATCACAGCGCCGCAGTCTAAGAGGTCATCTTCATTCTTCGTGAACACAACGCGCTCCCCGTCCTCGGCAAACTTCGCGCCGAGCAAGCGGTGAACCGTAACCGCCTCTTCCCCGCTCAGCTCGCTCATGCGCTTTGCCGCGCGCCCGGTGGGCGCTGTGAGCAGGGTTTTAACGCCGATATCGTCAAAAAGCTCCAATATCGCGCGCACCGATGTGGTTTTGCCCGTGCCTGGGCCGCCTGTTATCACAACGAGCCTATTTTCCAAAGCAAGCTTCAAGGTCTCCTGCTGCAAGGGAGCATATTTAATCCCCTGCTTACGCTCTATACGCGCAATAAGTGCGGGTATATCCGTCTTTTCGGAGTATTTACAGCGGCACATTTTTGCCAAGCGCTCTGCCGCATCCGTCTCCGCTTCGTATATTTCGGGAAGATAGCAAGCCTTGCACCCGGCGATTTCTTCATATTCAATTTGTCCGGTTTCAATAAGCTCGTCTATGCTCTCTTCAACATCGTCACTCTCTACACTGATAAGCTCCGCCGTGACGGCAACAAGCTTTTCGCGCGGGATGAAGCAATGCCCGTTATTAAGGTTATGGCGCAGCTCAAAAAGAGCGGCGGCATTAATGCGGTTGCGGCTGTTGCCGTCAAGCCCCATTTCAAGGGCAAGCGCGTCCGCCTCGGAAAAGCGCCCGCCGATATGCGAGGTTGCGAGTATGTACGGGTTTTCGCGCAAAAGCTCCAGCGCGCCGTCCCCGTAGTATTTATACATACGCATGGCGAGGATAGGCCGCAGGCCGAACGAGCAGACAAACTCCATAATGCGCCGAACGCCCGTCTGACGGCGAAAGTCCTTTGACATACGGTTAGCTTTCTCAAGGCTTATTCCCTTTATAGACGCAAGCTTTTCCGGGGATGATTCCAAAACATCCAGCGTCTTATCGCCGAAGCGGTCAACAATCAATGCGGCGGTGGCAGGGCCTATGCCCTTTACCGTACCCCCGGCGAGATATTCATATATGGCGGCCGCACCCGTGGGTAAAAGCCGCTGGGCAAACTCCGCTTTGAACTGCCGCCCGTGTACACTGTGGTTAACCCATGTGCCGCTGGCGATCATCGCCTCGCCCGGAGAGGCATACGGGAAGCAGCCTACAACCGTGACGCTCTCCCCGTCTCCGTCACGCAGACGCAATACGGTATAGCCGTTCTCTTCGTTTTTGTAGATAACGGAATCTATCGTGCCGGAAAGCTCCACAAGCTCAAAATCCTGCTCCAAGCGTCCGCACCTCCTGCAAAAATTAATTCTCCGCCGAAATTACAATACGTTTTTCAAAAACTGCCCCGTGAAGCTCGCTTCACACTTCGCGCAATCCTCCGGCGTACCGGCAAACACCAGCTCGCCGCCGCCGTCTCCGCCCTCGGGGCCAAGGTCGATAACGTGATCCGCAATCTTTATAACGTCCAAATTATGCTCTATAACCACCACCGTGTTGCCCGCATCGGCAAAGCGGTCAAGGATATCTATAAGGCGGTGTACATCGGCGATATGAAGCCCCGTGGTAGGCTCGTCCAAGACATAAACCGTGCTGCCGGTGGAGCGCTTGGATAGCTCCGTTGCAAGCTTCACGCGCTGCGCTTCGCCCCCGGACAAGGTCGTGCTGGATTGGCCGAGCTTTACATACCCCAAGCCGACATCATAAAGCGTTTGAATCTTATTTAATATCTTGGGCTGGGCGGCAAAGAACGAGCACGCTTCTTCAACCGTCATATCCAATACATCGGCAATGCTCTTGCCCCTATACTTCACTTCCAGCGTTTCGCGGTTATAGCGCTTTCCGCCGCAGACATCACACGGGACATACACATCCGGCAAAAAGTGCATTTCTATCTTAATAAGTCCGTCACCCGTGCAAGCCTCACAACGGCCGCCCTTGACATTAAAGGAAAAGCGCCCTTGCGAATACCCGCGCAGCTTTGCGTCCTGTGTAGAAGCGAAAAGATCGCGGATATCGTTGAATACGCCGGTATAAGTCGCGGGATTTGAACGCGGAGAACGGCCTATTGGGCTTTGGTCAAGCGCGATGACCTTATCAACATATTCAAGCCCCTCTATCCCGTCCGACTTACCGGGGCGAAGCTTCGCGTGGTTCTTCTCGGAAGCGAGGGTTTTATACAAAATTTCATTGATAAGCGAGGATTTGCCGCTGCCGGAAACGCCCGTAACGCACACAATTTTACCCAGCGGAATTTCAACATCAATTCCTTTGAGGTTATTTTCGCGCGCATTGCGTATAACCAAGCTCTTCCCGCTGCCCGCGCGGCGCACGGCGGGAACGGGGATTCTCTTTCGCCCGCTCAAATATTGCCCCGTAACGGACTCTTCACACGCGCAGATATCCTCAACCGAGCCTGCGCACACTACCCTGCCGCCGTTCACGCCCGCACCCGGGCCGATATCGACAACGTAATCCGCCGCGCGCATAGTCTCCTCATCGTGCTCAACAACGATGAGGGTATTTCCCAAGTCGCGAAGCTGTTGGAGCGTTTTTAAAAGCTTTGCATTGTCCCTTTGGTGAAGCCCGATGCTCGGCTCATCGAGTATATACAGCACCCCCATGAGGCTTGAGCCGATTTGCGTTGCCAAGCGGATACGCTGGCTCTCGCCGCCGGAAAGCGTGGCAGCCGAGCGGGAAAGGGTCAGATACCCCAAGCCCACATCGCGCAAAAAGCCGAGGCGGGAGCGGATTTCCTTTATAATTCGCTCGGCGATAAGCCGCTCTTTATCGGAAAGCGCGAGGGAATCGACAAAATCAAGCGCGCGCAAAACCGACATCTCCGAAAACTCGGCGATGTTCAGCCCGCCGACCGTAACGGCGAGCGCGGACGCTTTCAATCTCCGCCCACCGCACTCCGGGCACGGCGTTTCGGACATACATTCCTCTATATCCGCGCGCATGGCCGGGCTTTGCGTTTCGCTGTAGCGGCGCTGAAGATTTGGGATAATGCCCTCAAAGGGGCGCTGGATAACGCCGAAGCCCTCGGCCTTTTCATAGTGAAGCTGAAGCTTTTCGCCGTTCGTGCCGTAGAGAATGGCGTTTATCCCCTCTTTGGAGATATTTTTTATAGGCTCGCTGAGCTTGAAATGATAGCGCTTGGAGAGCGCTTCAAAGTACATACGGGAAATGGAGTCGCCCTTAACATTGCCCCAGCCGCTTGCAGTAATGCCGCCCTCGATTATGCTGAGATTTTCATTCGGCATTATAAGCGCCGGGTCAACCAAAAGCTGAACGCCGAGGCCGGTACACTTCGGGCAAGCGCCGTGCGGGTTATTAAAGGAGAAAAGGCGCGGCGTAAGCTCCTCAATGGATATGCCGCAGTCGGGACAAGCGTAGTTTTGCGAAAAGGCAAGCTCCTTATCCTCGCCCACAAGCTCCACGAGCATGAGCCCATCGCCCAAGGCAAGCGCCGTTTCAGCCGAATCCGTCAAGCGACGGGTTATCTCCGGCTTTATAACAAGGCGGTCAACGATTATTTCGATATTATGCTTTTTATTCTTTTCGAGCTTTATTTCTTCCGTAAGCTCGTACACATTCCCGTCTACGCGCACGCGCACGTACCCGGCCTTGCGGGCATCCTCAAACACTTTTACGTGCTCGCCCTTGCGCGCGCGAACAACGGGCGCAAGAAGCTGAATGCGGCTGCCTTGCGGAAGCGCCGTGATTTGATCGACAATTTGATCTATGCTCTGCTGGTGAATCTCCTTGCCGCACTTGGGGCAATGCGGCACGCCGATGCGCGCCCACAAAAGGCGCATATAGTCATATATCTCCGTGACCGTGCCGACAGTGGAGCGCGGGTTTTTGGAAGTCGTTTTTTGGTCTATGGATATGGCGGGAGAAAGCCCGTCTATATAGTCCACATCCGGTTTATCCATTTGCCCTAAGAACATACGCGCGTAGGAGCTGAGGCTCTCCACATAGCGGCGCTGTCCCTCGGCGTAGATGGTGTCAAACGCGAGGCTGGATTTGCCGCTGCCGGAAAGCCCGGTGACGACAACAAGCTTGTCGCGCGGGATTTCAAGGTCAATGTTCTTTAGGTTATTTTCTCTTGCGCCTTTGATGAAAATGCTCTCTTGCATATGCTCAATTAGTCCTTTGTGATGATATCCGCCGTCTGCCCGCGCGTGAGCGTTATAAGCTCCTGCGGGGCAAGTTCGATTTGATAGCCTATTTTCCCCGCGCTGACAAACACAGTGTCAAGCGAAAGAATATCAGCATGGTAGGTTGTTTTAAACTGCTTTTTCATACCTATCGGCGAGCAACCGCCGCGCACATAGCCCGTAATCGCTGTAAGCTCGCTCACGTGCAGCATGGCAACGGACTTTTCGCCCACAGCCTTTGCCGCCTTTTTTAAATCCAGCTCCTGCGCCACGGGGATGACAAAGACATACACATTCTTGCTCGCGCCACGCGCAACGAGGGTTTTATAAACCTGCGCTTCGTCTATACCCGTTAAGCGCGCCACGGTAACACCGTCAACGGCTTCATCGCCGTGTGCGTACTCATGGGGCGTATAGCGCACCTTTTTCTGCTCCAAAAGGCGCATTACGTTTGTTTTCTGCTCTGCCAAGGTATCACCGCGCTTTCTTGATTATATGGTGAAGTCGAAAATAAATCAGTATATTATACCCCTTTTTCCTCGCTCTTTCAAGAACAAATAACGCGCGCCGCAGATTTCTGCGGCGCGTGGAGAACGGTATTGCAATGTCATTTGCCGCTGCCGAAGCGGAAAAGCATATTTTCCACGCTGTTTTCAAGCATGGTGATAAAGCGCTGTTTATTGGCCTCGGTCGGCGCGGGCATATCCGCATCAAGCCAGCGGGAGATAAGACCGACAATGCCGTTTGAGTAAAACGCGATCGTGAACTCAAAATCCTGCCTGTCGATATTATGCCCGTCGCAAACTATCTCCGCAAAGCCGCGTATGCAGCCTTCCAAGCGCTCTTGCAGGAAGCGGAGCATATAAAGCCGCCTGTTGGAGTTATAGACGTTCAAAGCAAAGCTGTGGTTTTCAAAAAGGTACTCGAAAAAGGCCAAAACATCTTCCCGCCAGCGGTCGTAGACAATCTCTTTCGGCAAAACGCGGTTTGCGTCCTCTTCAAAAACCCACTCCAAGAGGTCATACACATCGTTAAAATGATAATAGAAAGTTTGGCGGTTCACTCCGCAAATCTCCACCAAGTCCTTGACGGTTATTTTGTTCATCGGTTTTACATTCATAATCTGCTTGAGCGCAGACGCGAACGAGGCCTTAGTAGATGACGCCATGTTATTTTCTCCTCTACATTTTTCTTGCATATTCGCACTTGTGTCAATTATAACACAATGTTCAGCCAATGGCAAAAGTTTTCTTAGATATTTTTCATCTTTTTCTCAAATTTTTGTTTATATACTCCGCTTGTGCAAAATTTGCTTTAATTGTCGGCAATTATGTGGTAAAATCACGATATCAAACAAACGGAGTGGACGCAATGGACGGCGAAAAATC
>CAYRPD010000013.1:23641-24938 GCA_964426095.1 uncultured Oscillospiraceae bacterium
AAAGCCTTTCGGGGCGTTGGTTTGAAAAAGAGGGCAAAATCACGGCACTTTGCGGCACGGTAAAGCTAACCGGCATAATATCAAACGGCGAATTGACCGTTGAAAATAAAACCGGCGGCACAATGACCTTAAAAAGCACCGTAACACACGCCGACGAAAACGCGAAAACGCCCGCCGGGCGCTATAAGCTCACAGCCTTAAACGATAACGGCACGGAGTATTCCGCAGAGGTGCTTCGCGGCACGGACGCGAGCGAATGGTACATAGCGCTGACAAAGCGCGGCACGGGCAGAGCGCAGATATTCTCCCAAAGCACCGAGAACATCACGGCGGACGGCGAGTGCATCACTCTGCGCTCCATGCGCCTTGCCTACACCCTTGACGGCAACACGCTCACACTCTCCTACCCCGGCGGCGTAGTGCTGACATTTGAAAAGGATTAAAGCTTAATAAACGCACAAAAGCAGACGGCGAAAACCGTCTGCTTTTTAGTATGGGAATTTTCTTATTTAATCTCGTCAAGCTCGGCAAGCCAAACCTTTGCCGTGGCATCGCTCGGCATACGCCAGTCACCGCGCGGCGAGAGGGACACCGTGCCGACCTTCACGCCGTCAGGCAGGCACGAGCGCTTAAACTGCTGGGCGAAGAAGCGGTGGATAAATGTGCGCAGCCATTTGAGTATAGTATCGCGGTCATACTCCCCGGCGAAAGCATACTCGGCCAAGCGGAAAATGCGTTTGGGGGATGCGCCGGTGCGAATAAGATGATAAAGGAAGAAATCATGCAACTCATAAGGGCCTACTAAATCCTCTGTCTTTTGCGCAATCTCGCCGTTGTCGGCGGGAAGAAGCTCGGGGGAAACAGGCGTGAGCAAGATATCTCGCAAAACCTCGCTGACTTCGGGGGGGCTGACGCGCATTTCATGCTCGACAATATAGCGCACAAGCGTTTTTGGCACGGATGCGTTCACGCCGTACATCGACATATGATCTCCGTTATAAGTCGCCCAGCCGAGGGCAAGCTCGGACAAATCCCCCGTGCCGACTACAATGCCGCCGGTTTTGTTGGCAATATCCATTAAAACCTGCGTGCGCTCGCGCGCCTGCGCGTTTTCATAGGTCACATCGGTGTTATTCTCGTCCTGCCCGATGTCGGCAAAGTGCGCGCGCACCGAGGCGGTAATATCCACCGTCTGAAAGCTCACCCCGAGATAATCGCAGAGCTTTTCCGCGTTTGAGCGGGTGCGCTTCGTTGTGCCGAAGCAGGGCATGGTCACGGCAAGCAAATCCGTGCGCGG
>CAYRPD010000014.1:0-10897 GCA_964426095.1 uncultured Oscillospiraceae bacterium
GAATTATACAGCATTCCCGCGTGAAACACAAGCGGAAGATACAAAAAACGCTCCCTGCCGATTGCTCGGCGGGGAGCACTCCCGCAAATGCCGTGCCGACCCGATTATAACCTGCACGAACGGGCAGGTGGGTCGCCTAAGTTCTGTTTCGCTGCTTCCAACGTCCGGCGTGAGCCGGGAGGCCTGCAATCCGCAGATTCAAATCGGCATCCCTTATAAGAGATGTGGGTTTAATGGATCGTAAAGCTCAAAAATGAGCTACACGCACACAGCAGGAGATTCTTCTCTCTTAAAAAGCTATATGCCGCAAAGGGGGAACTTATTCCTCGTCCTCATCGTCAAAGAGGAGAACCATAAAATGCTCATAGACATCGTTCAGCTCGTCCTCATCGTCAATCGACTCATACAGCTCTTCGCCGTTCTCGTCAAGCTCGGAGCGCAGGATAATCATACCGTAATCGGGGTCATCCTCCGCCATGTCGGCCGGGAGAAAGGCAGTATAGGTCTTGCCGTTATAATCCATCGTGTCGAGCAGCTCAAGCTCAAATTCCTGGCCGTCATCGTCCACTATAGTGACAAAATCGCTTCCAAATTCCTCGCTCATGTTTTTACCTCCGGTTTGTTGTGGTTATATTCTACCCCATTACCGAAGATAAATCAATAGTAATTTGCGCTTCTGCGAGCCTAAGCTAATGGTTACTGGACATCTACGCGTGTCAGCTCAAGTCCTCCAGCAGCTCCAAAAGCTCCTGCCGGGTTGATACGGGTATGCCCTTATTGAGCATGGCACGATCCGCCGAGCGGAGCGAGGCGATTTCTATCGCCGTGACGGACTCCGGCGTGCGTCCCTTTGCCCCCTTATAAACCGCGACAAACCCATCACAGTTTTTGAGGAAAAACTGCGCGTTCTCTTCGCGCATGGCATAGCGCGCATATATCTCCGTCGGGAGCACATCGCGCGCCGTCGGGCGCAGGCTTTTCACCGCGCCGAGTGACGCATACACCGCCGCCGCGCCTAAAACGGCGAGCACTCCCGCTCTGAGCCTGAAGTTCATTTTCTTCCGCCTTTCCGGGAAAGTGCAAGCAATCCCGCTGCCGACCGCGACACTTTATTAGCTCGCTTCCCCGCGTAAAAATCTACAGGTATAATTATCTCTCCATTTTGGAAAAATATACACATTATCACCATGCTTTCTGTTACTCGAAAAAGCGGCAATAAAAGTTTACATTTGCTCTACCGCTTGTTGACAATGTGTGCTATAATATGATTTTAGTATAATTGGATTAAATATGCTTACTTTCTCTTGCGCGGCAAAGGCGCAAAGAGCTTTTATTCCTCACAGGGAGGTTTTCGCCGGACAATGAACACAAACGACAGCAAACAAAATACCGGGCGCATGAAAAAGGGCAACACCGGGCGTGTGAACGCCGAAAGCGGCGCGACTGAGCGCACTTCGCGCACGGGAGCTTCCGCCCCCGCCAAAGCGCCCGTAGAAAAAAAGGCACGGCGCAAGCCCCGCTTCATGCTCAAGGCCGCCGATGTCACGGTGGAGCTTGTCAGCTCCACGTTAAGCGGCATTTTGAAGATCCTCGGCACGGTGCTCATCATCTTCACCGTGACGGGTATGCTCTTTGCGTGCGTATTCGCCTACTACGTGAAAACCTGCCTCACGCCGAACTTGGATTTATCGCTGGAGGATTACAAGCTCAACCAATCCAGCACCATATACTATCAGGATGCAGGCGGCGAATGGCGCGAGCTGGGGCTGCTGACGGGCAAGCAAAAGCGCATATGGGTGGACTACGGCGATATTCCCTGGTACATGGAAAAGGCCGTAGTCGCGATAGAGGATAAGCGCTTTTACGACCACAAGGGTGTGGACTGGTACCGCACCTCGGGCGCATTTATAAAGATGTTCGCAACCATGCAAAATAGCTACGGCGGCTCCACCGTCACCCAGCAGCTCATAAAAAACCTGACCGGGCAGGACGAAGTGACGGTACAGCGAAAGCTCACGGAGATTTTCGGCGCGCTGGAGCTTGAAAAGCGCTACGACAAGCAAGAAATCATAGAATGGTATCTTAACGCCGTATATTTCGGTGAGGGCTGCTACGGCGTGCAGACAGCGGCGCAGACCTACTTCGGCAAGGACGTGAAGGATCTATCACTCGCCGAGTGCGCGTCCATCGTTGGCATTACGAATATGCCGACATACTATGACCCATTCTACAACGAGCAAAACAACAAGGAGCGCCAAGAGACGATACTGCGCGAAATGTACGAGCAGGGCTACATCGACTATGAGACCTACAAAGAGGCCGTGGCGGAGGAGCTTGTGTTCATACACAGCGCTGAGGAAGAGAGCACCCAGCGCATATACAGCTACTATGAAGAGGTTGTTATAAGCGATGTTATAAACGACCTCATGGAGCGCAAGGGCATCAGCCGCGAGACGGCGCAGCAGCTTGTCTACAACGGCGGATACAAAATATACTGCTGTGTGGATGTGAGCGTGCAATCGGCGATTGACGCGATATACACCGACCTTACGGCCATACCGCGCGCCGGGGGCAACGCCCAGCTTCAAAGCGCAATCGTGGTGATGAACCCATACGACGGGCGCATACTCGGCCTTGCCGGCGGCGTGGGCGTGAAGGACAGCAATTTCCCGCTTAACCGCGCAACGGGAACTTATCGCTCCCCGGGATCGTCTATTAAACCGTTGGCCTCCTACGGCCCGGCGGTTGACACCGGGCTTATTACCCCCACAACCCTTGTAAACGACCAAGCCGGGCTGCATTTGAGCGGCACGGACTGGTACCCCGCGAACGACAGCAACATCTACTACGGCGTTGTGACGATTTACCAAGCGCTGCAATACTCGCTCAACACCGTTGCCGCGCAGATAGTGGATAAACTCTCCCCGCAAACCTCGTATAACTACATGACGACAAAGCTGGGCTTTACAAGCCTCGTCCCGGCGGATGCAAACTACGCGCCCATGGCGCTGGGGCAGCTGACAAACGGCGTGACGGTGCGAGAAATGGCGCAAGCCTACTGCTCATTCGTAAATGACGGCATATTCACCTACGGCCGCACCTATTCGCTCGTGACGGACTTTGACGGGAACACCGTCATAGATAACTCCCCGGTGAGCATTTCCGCATTCAAGCCCAACACCGCTTACACCATGACCTATATGATGCAAAACGCCGTTGAGCACGGCACGGGCACGGAAGCGCGCCTTTACAGCGTCCCCGTGGCGGGCAAGACCGGCACTTCGGGCGATTACAAGGACAGGTGGTTTTGCGGCGTAACGCCGTACTACGTTGCGGCAGTTTGGACGGGGTTTGACACTCCCGCCGCGATAAACGTGTCCGGCAACCCCGCCGCACAGCTTTGGCGCAAGGTGATGCAGCCGCTGCATGACGGGCTTGAATACAAGGCATTCACCTACCCCTACATCGGCGAGAACACCGGCATATTCGGCATTCAGGACACTATCTACTCCGGCAACGACTACGCCGCCGATGACGATATCGGCTGGGGCACGAGCGACAACGGCTCAATTGCCGACCAGTGGATTTCAAACAACGGCTGGGGCAACACCACCACCGACAACAACACCGGCTGGGGCACGAACGACACCGGCTGGGGCGGCACAGATTGGGGCTTCACCGGCGGCACAAGCTATCTCGGCTGATAAATCCCGCAATATTTCGCACTGACCAAGCATTTCCTGTTGACAATTCTAATTCATTGTGTTACATTTTAGTTACAAAATCGGAGGTACAACTATGGCAAAGACATTGGAGTATAAGGGTCATCCTCTCCAAAGGAAAGACAGCATCATCTACTACGGCAGCTTTGCGGACAAATACATTGTCATGCTGCAAATACTGGAGTCGAAAAAGGTCAACGACTTGGACGTACCGAGCAAGGTATCCGTTCAGCTCCAGCTCACCGATCCGTCTATCAAATCCCGCGACAGAGTTGTAAAAAAGAGCGAGAAAGACAGCCTCTATCTTGCGATAGACGTTGCCGCCGTATGGCTTGAGCGCGCACTTTCCTCCAGATAAGCTGACGGAAGCTGAACTCCTGCGCCTATCAGCTTAAGGTTTCTCGGCCGCAAGGTCGAAATCCAAACACAAAGGACTGTATACAATGCGCAAAAAGATTATAAGGACGCTGGCCGCCGCGCTTGTGATAAGCACGACACTGGTTGCTCCGGCTTACGCCGAGGCCGCCGTTGTCACCGGCAACAGCGTGAATTTGCGGGCAGGCCCGGGGACATTTTACTATGTCATCACAAACCTTGCCCGAAACACCCCCGTGACTATCACGGATAGGTCAAATAGCTCGTGGTACGCCGTTTCCACGGCGAGCGGCGAGACGGGGTTTGTCTCCTCGGCGTATCTCGCGCTGAGCGAGAATGACGCGGCGTTCATTGCGCCCGACTTCACGCCGACACCCGCTGTCGGCACTGTGGGCAGCGCGAATGAAAGCTCCGGCAGTAATGCTTCCCCCTCGACGGGGACGGTTATCACGCCGGACAGCTCCGCCGCGAGCAGCAGCACCGACTATAATGCCTACATCAACGCGATGTATGTGCGCTTTCGCTCGGGGCCGGGCTCGGATTATTCCGTTCTCGGCGAATATAACCGAGGCAAGGCCGTAACCACGATAGGCTCGGGTGACGGGTGGACAGCGTGCATTATTGACGGGCAGCTGGGGTATGTATATACCCAGTACATCACCGCAGGCGCGAGCGCGGCAAGCAAGGCAGAGACGACCCCCGCCGTACAGCCGAGCTTCGGCATACCGCAGCCGAACGAGACGGTAACTACTCCGGCGGCAACGCCCGCACAGACCCCGATTATAACCCCGCCCGCAACCTTGCCCAGCCCGAACGCCACGGCGTTACCCTCGCCGAGCGCGACCCCCGCGCCCACGGCGACCCCCACCCCCGTGCAAACGCCCGCAGCGAGCGGCAAGAGCGGCTACATAAACGGCACTTACGTGCGCTTCCGCTCAGGCCCGGGTACGAACCACTCCATCCTCGGCACGTATCACACGGGCAAAACCATCTCCGTCACGGCTGACGCGGGCAACGGCTGGTATCAGTGCGTGATTGACGGGCAAGTGGGCTATGTTTACGCAAGCTATGTTTTGATTATAGACCAAGCCAGCTTCGGCGGGCTTCAGGTAGGCGCGGGCAGCAGCGCATCCGGCACGGTATCGGGCACGACATCCGTGCCGAACGACAACGCCCAAGCCACCGTACCCCCGGAGGCTACCCCCACACCTACCCCCGCCGCAACGCCTACGCCGACCCCGGTGCAGTACAAAACTGCGTACATCGCCGGCAACAATGTGCGCTTCCGCTCCGCTCCGTCCATGACGGCGGGCATACTGGGCGAGTTCTTCTACGGCAACTCCGTCAAGCTCATCACAGCGCATGACGGCTGGGCGCAGGTAATGGCAGAGAACGGGCAAGTGGGCTATGTATATTCAAGCTACGTCAAAGAGGGCAGCTACTCTGTCGGCGAAAGCGAGAGCGGCTCTAGCTCTTCCGGCAGCAACGAAAGCTCCTCTTCGCAGGCAGGCTCTACTTCTTCCGCCACGGGTCAGCAGATTGCAAGCTACGCGTGTCAGTATGTCGGCTATGCCTACCGCTGGGGCGGCACTTCGCCCGACACGGGGTTTGACTGCTCGGGCTTGGTGCAGTATGTGTACAAGCAGTTTGGTTATTCGCTCAACCGCGTGGCCGCAGATCAGGCGAAAAACGGCCGCCACGTGGACGCAAGCGAGCTTCAACCGGGCGACATACTCTGCTTCTACTCCGGCAGCAGCTACATCGGCCATGTCGGCATATACATAGGCAACGGCCAGTTTGTACACGCTTCCAACTCCACCACCGGCGTTATAATTTCAAGCCTTGCGGGCTATTACGTGTCTCGCGGGTTTGAAGCAAGAAGAATAATCGGATAATTAAGCATTAAAAACCTCAAGTGCGATGAGCACTTGAGGTTTTTTGTTGTTATATAATTGTGTAATTACTGCTCCTGTGTATCCTCGGGCGGTGTATCAAGCACCGTTGCGGGGATTTTATCATAGCGGGAGCGGACAAATTCGCCCATGAGCGTGTAGATAATTGAGAAGATAGGCACGCCGAAGAGCATACCCGAAACGCCGAAGAGGCCGCCGCCTATCGTAACCGCGGCAAGCACCCATATACCGGGCAGCCCCACGGATTTGCCAACGACCTTGGGGTAAATAACATTGCCCTCAATCTGCTGGAGAATGAGCAGGAAAACGACAAAGCCGAGCGCCTTTATGGGGCTTACGAACACGATGAGAAACGCGCCGATGATTGCGCCCACCCACGCGCCGAAGATAGGCACGAGCGAGGTAAAGCCGATGACGAAGGAGACAACCAGCGCATACGGCATACGCAAGATAGACATACCGATAAAGCAGAGCGTGGCGAGGATAAACGCCTCTGTCACCTGCCCGCTGACAAAGCGGGAGAAGGTGTTGCCCATGAGGGAAAGAAGCTCCAAGGCGCGGTCTGCGGTTTTCTCTTTCATGGATGCATACATGAGCTTTTTCGCGTTTTTGCCCAAGCGCTCTTTCTGCGCAAGGACATAAAGGGAAAAGACAAGCGCGAGAATGAGGTTAATGAGGGCAGAGAAGATGGATATCGTGATATCCATGGTCTTGCCGAAAACCTGTTCGCCCTGCTGGGCGATAAAGTCGCTGACGGTTTTTATAATGGTTTCGGGTTCTAAGTCAAATGTGGGCAAAACCACGTTATGCTCGGCAAAAAAGGCGGTTATATTGCCCCACCAAAGCTCGGTTTTCATTATCGCATCGGGCACTTTGGTGGATATGGTGGAAGCCGTGGCGGATATTTGCGGAATGAGGACGAAGAAAAGAGCGCTGATGATGCCGAGGAAAATCAAAAGCGCAAGCACAAGGCACACGGGGCGCTTGAGCTTTACCTTGGCCGCGCTTTTGCTCTCGCCCCAAATATCGTCCCAAGCCCGCTCCAAGGGGCAGAGGAGAAGATTCATAACAAAGGCGAGACACAGCCCTATGATAAACGGCGAAAGCAGCTTGAAAAGCGCGCGTATAACGCCCGCGAACTGCCCGGCGTTATGAAGCCCCCAATACAAAAGCATTGCAAACGTGATAAGGAGCATATAGCGCTTCATGTTTTTTCGGTTAAGTTCCACTTTCCGTAGGCCTCCTAATCGTGATAGCTAATTATATCACGGCGGGCAGCAAAGAGGGGATTAAATCTTTTAAATAAAATGTAACTTTTTTCTGAACACGAAATCATTTCGCCACGGCATTTGCCGCAATGCTGGCAATGTCCGCGCGCGTTTCCGCTTCGCGGAGCTTGCGCGCAAAAAGGAGCAAGCGCCCGTCCGCATTGGAATAGCTGCACGTGACAAGCACGATGATAGAATCCTCCGGCGAAACATCAAGCGGGATATCTATAAGCGAGCGCGTTTGCACCTCGTCAATAAGCGCCTGTGCGGCATCATCCCCGCCCGCTCGAAGCTCCTCAAAGCGCCGAAGATAGAAATAATCCGAAGAGTTTTCCAGCATGGACGCTTCAAAAAGGCCGAACACGGCGTACTCCCCCGCATTCTCGCCCGTGCGGACAGTGTCCCACTCGAAAACGGGGTTTGCTTTGAGAAAATCAAGCTCCTTGTATTTGGAGAGTGGGCCGAACTTCCCGCCGCCGCGTATATTATGGCCGTAGAGGACGAGGTATTTATCGCTATCATGGGCGGAGTTTTCAACATCGGCGAAAACCGTGCCGCTGTTGCTTTTTGTGCCGTCAAAGCCGTGGGTGAGATAAAAGCTGTTATCCCTATACACCACCGGCTCATCCACGATATCGCCGACGGTCAGCCAGCCGATAAGCTCCGGGTTTATGTCATAAAGCGCCTGAAAGCGCGCGGGTATTGCGTCTGTGCTCTCGCCGCCGGTTGCGAAAACGTGCTCACCGCTCCCCTCTTCAAGCGGCGTATAAAGCGCGGAAAGGTCGTTCGCCGCCGCTTTTTCAGCGCGGCGGGCGTACACAGTGAAAGCAAACAGCACGGCCAGCACTGTAAAAGCGCAGAGCGACAGCGCCGCAAGCGCGGTGTATTTCTTTCTCCCGCTCTTTTTCATATTGCTTCGCCTCTTGCCCGACCGAGGAAGAGCGCCGTACCGGCAAGGCTCATAACCGCGCCCACGGCGAGGATAGCTTGCACAACAAACATCGCATCCCCCGTTTTGGGGACATCGGTATTGCGCTCACCGCCGACATGGAAGGTATAAAACTCCGTGTCCCATTCATGCTCTTCGGAAGAAGAGGCATAAGTTGCCGCGCTCAAAAGGACAACAGGGTCATGCACATTAAAGCCGAATTTCACTGTCAAATCAATCATCTGGGAAACCGCGCCGCAGCCGATAAAGGTTTGCGAAGCCTTTTCGCCCGCCGTGCAGTTGAAAAGATACACGCCGTTATCAAGCTTTTGCGTACCCTTTAGGTTGAGATTGAGGTTTACGCCCTCTCCCGCCGGGAGATAAACATTGGGCAGCGTAAATGACCCGTCCGCATTCTTAATAACGGACGAAACCTCGTCCCCGTCTTGGCTGCCGTCACCGCAAAGGCGGTATGCGCCGATGATATTCCCGTTTTCATCCGTGATGTACACCACCAGGTCTCCGCTTTCATCATCGGGAGTGACGGCCATGGTAAAGGTGATATCCGTGCGATAATTGCCGTCATCGTTCTTTCTGCCTACGGTAAGCTCCAAGCTCTCGGCAAATTTGAAATCCGCCGGGGTGAGGAGCGTATTATCCTGCGTTGCCGAAACACCGGGGAGAGTATTTATAAGATAGGCATACGCCTTATTTATAAGCTCGGTTTTCTCTTTCGAGACGCTTTCAAACTCACCGCCGCCCAAGTTGCGCTCGCCGACAATGTCGGTCGCGCTGAGAACCTTTGAGCCGCTGTTGCCGTAATACCATATTGCCGCCTGTGTTGCCGTGAGCGCCATGCCGTCCGTTATTTTCGCGGCTTCATCGTCCGTGAGCACATTTGCATCGACAAGCATTTTTCTGAACGCTTCCAAGCTTCCGGCCGTAGGGGCGGCGCTGTCGGCGCTGTCATTTTTCACGCCCCAATAGCCGTTGAGGACTATGGCGCGGATTTGATCTTGCGCCTTGCCGTTATCGTCATTATTCTTATAATAATCCGCGTCCTCAAGGCGCTTTATGTTGTAATCCGCGCCCTCTTTCGGGCTTACCTCAAAGTCGCAGCAATAAACGTAGTATTTCTTGCCGTCCTGCCCGTCGAGCACGAATTGGTGCGCTTGCCAAGTGGTGTCTGTGCCCTGCTTTACGCGTATGGTGCTTTCAATGCCGTATTCGCCGCACCAACGGATGAAAAGCTCACCGGACGAGGTGTAGTCCTCGCCGGGTCTGTTATAAAGCTCTTGGTCTTTGTTGTCTATTGAGCCGTCCTGTTTATTCTCAATATACGGCTGATAGGTTTCAACGCCGCTTTTTTCAATCTCACCGCTGACCTCTTCGCTCATCCAGCCGCTCACGGTGCGCTCGCCCGTGCCGACTGCGCCGTTTTTGGCCGAGTGCTTTACGCTTGTGGTATAGGTTTTGGTGGTGGTGAGCTTTCTAAGGCCGTTTGCCAAGACTTCTTCAACAGTCTGCGTGACGCAATAGCGCCCCAAAATAGGGTCGCTGTAGTCCACAGCATTCCCGTTTTCTATAGTTACCACCGTGTAGCCCACGACTTTGCCGTTGTTGTCGCACACTTCGGCCACGACTTGGCCGTTTAACACTTTGCCGTCGGGGGCATATGCAGGCTCCGGCACGGTGGGCTTTTCAGGCAACTCAAAGCTGTAGCTTGTTTTGCTCTCGCTGTTCGGCGTGCTTGCATTCTCCGGCGGGGTGGTGCTTTCGGTGGTGATGCTCTCTATTTCATCGGTGACTACGCTGTAATCGGTTATCTTTCCCTCGGCATTGCGCTTGCACGTTACGGTTTCGCGCACGGTTTTCCCGTCCTTGCCGACAAGGGTGCGAGTATAGGTGGTCGTGGTGGTGTCGCTCTCCGTGTCGGTTGTAGTTGAAACGGCGATATCATCCGTCACGCCGTCATTTTCGCTGTGGCTGGGTTCAGCCCAAGTAGCTTTGCCGTCACTGTCCGTGCGCACCCAGTCGGGCAAATCGAGGGTGGATTCATCAAACCACGCCTGTGCCGTCTCGCTCTTTTCGTCCTCTTCGCCCGGCGTGAGATTCACCGTGACATCCGGCACTTCGGAGTTGATGGTTACGCCGCTTTTCGTTTCGCCCGTGCCGTTATCAATAATAACGGTTTCGCTGTTATCCTCGTCATTGGCATCGGTTATTACGGTCTCCGTGCCATCCACCTTGCCCTCGGCGTTGATAAGGTTTCCGTTTTTATCGCGCGTTTCGGTGGACTTGCCCTCTTCGTTGCCGGTTACGGTTTCGCTCTGCCATTCCTTTTCTTCGCTGACGGTGACGGTGGTGTTGCCCGTTTCGGAGTCCACCTCGGTGCGGGTGGTCTCGGTTAACTTGGGGACAGAGGGCGTACCCTCGCCGGTGACAACTACCTGCGCGCCGGGATCGGCTGCGCCGGGGTCAGGCGCAGCGGGCAGAGTAGGTGCGGAAAGCGTCAGCGCCGCAGGAGCGGCGGCGGCAACTTCTTCGCTTGCGCTTATCTCCTCTTCGTTATCTGCAAAGGCGACTATGCCCCCTGCGGTCGGTAAAGCAAAGCCGACAATAAGTAAACAGGCCAAAAATCTCATCACTTTTTTCTTCATGCGTTTACCTCCTACAGTATTTGCAGATAAC
>CAYRPD010000014.1:10997-24657 GCA_964426095.1 uncultured Oscillospiraceae bacterium
AAATCTCATCACTTTTTTCTTCATGCGTTTACCTCCTACAGTATTTGCAGATAACGTATACCCCGCGCCACGCTTCGCCGTTGGGCGCGGTTATATCCAATGTACGGAAACACCATCATCTTTCCCCATGGGGAAAGATGTAGCTTGCGGCCGCAAGCTAGCTATCAAATTTTACCTTTCCCCTGTTATGTTCTTTACGTCATTATAACATCGCAGGGAAGCGAAATCAATATTACATATCACACATTATATACTAAAAAAATAATTTTAACAAGGTCTTTATATCGAATTTTTGAATTATTCTTCAGTTATGTTAACTTTTTTATGCTTTTACTTGCCTATGCCGTCGAAGAGACTTTCCGCCGCCATGCCGTTGACATACTGCGCGCCGAGCTTGCCGCTGACATACAAGCGGCAATAAACTTCATCATCCGTCACCATGTCCACCGCGCCCGCGCCGTCACTTCGCAAAAAGCTCATAACCGTGCCGGGGGCAAGGGTAACGGCGGCGAAAGTGCCGCTGCCGGAAGCGTCAATAGTGGCCGTGACGAGTTGGGCTTTGAGCGTGAGAGGGGCAGCGCCGGAGAGGGTATAATAGCTGTCCGCCGTGACGGGCATACCGTCCGCGCCGACAGAGTAGGTTTTAAGCCCGGTGAGCGTGCCGAGATACTGCTGGCGCGTGCCGAGGGGGAAGCTGTCGGGGTTCGTCAAAAGCGGCTCGCCGGGGCATTCATCGGCGTATGCGGCGGCATAAAGGCTTGTATCATACACCATGCCGACAAGCGAAGCGCCGGAGCGGTCAAGCTTATAAACGCCGAGATAGCCGTAGCCCGTGAGGTTTTGCGCGCTGACGATGAGATAATAGCGCGCGGAAGCGATGTTGACAAGATAGGGGGTACATTCCAGCATGGGGGTGTTGGCAGTATAGTCCTTGCCGTTTACGCTGATAATGAGCTTTTCTATCTCCGTGCCGTCCTTTGAATACACCCGCTCCACGGCGATTTCATCGCTCGCGCCGTCGGCGTTGAAGTCAAGGTTAAGGCACTTACCGTCCGTAAAGGGGACGGCGTAATTTGTGGGCGTGAGGGTATAGTATTCGCTGAAAAGCCCTTGATAATCCGTAAAGCGCAGAGAGCAGATGAGCTTGCCCGTTTCAAAGTCGGCAAGCTCGCCGGGGCTGAAAAAGAAGGTCAAGCCCTCGTAGTCAAGCGTCCACGTGAACGAGGCGGGGTCGGAAAAATACGCATTGAGCGCATCTTCCATGCCGGAAAAGTCAGCTTCCGGGTAGTCGTGGCGCAAGGCCGCTTCCAGCACCTCGCGAAGCCGCGCCATATCCAGCACCACATCCCCCAGCGAGAGGGAGCGGCCTGTGTGGGTATCTAAATTCGTGCTGTAGTAATAATAATTGCCGTGTACGCCGCCGGAATAGCTTGTCATGGAGTAAAGGATGCTGACGGCGCGGCTGTCAGCGCGTGGACAGGCAAGGTCATCATAGCGGTAAAAGGTTTCAAAGGGGGCGGTCTCTTCGTTCGTGTCCGTGCTTTCGCTCTCCGCCGCACTGCGCTTTTCATAGTCCACCTGCGCGGCGTACAAAAGCTCGGAAAAGGCGGTTTGGCTGTTGGCCGCGCTCTCAGCGTTCAACGCCGCGAGCGCGCGGGATAGCTTAGCATACTTTTCTGCGTCCGCCGAGGAAAGGGCGAGCGCGGGATAAGTAACCTCGCAAAGCGTGACAGCGCCGTTATCCTCCGAAAGCGTGAGCTTATCTTTATATAGGGTGACAGCGCTGACGGTGGGTGCGGAAACCTCGGTTTTGACGGCGGGGGTTGCGTCGGACGCTGCCGGGGCTTGCGTTTCGCCGGAAGCGCACGCGCAAAGCGAGAGCAGGGCGAAAATAAGCAAAAGCGATATAAGTTTTTTCATGCCGCACCTCCCGGAACGTTTTTTACAGCTCTATTATAAGATACTCCGCGCGATTTTTCCATAGTCAGTTTTAAAAAATGCGCCCGACAACCGCAACGGGTCATCGGGCGCAGGAAGTTTTTACTTGAGGTTATTTTCGATAACCTTTGCCAATCTCTTGATACCCTCGATGATTCTGTCATCGGGCATACAGGAGTAATTAAGTCTCATGCAGTGGTGGTTATTGCCGTTGGGGAAGAAGCCGATGCCGGGAACGTAAGCCACGTTCTGCGCAAGAGCCTCGGTAGCCATGACCTTAGTGTCGATATATTCGGGAAGCTCCGCCCAAGTGAAGAGGCCGCCGTCGGGAATGGTGAACTTGACTTCCTTGGGGAAATACTGCTTCATTGCGTCCATCATGACATTGCAACGGTGCTCGTACGCGGTACGCACGGTTTCCACGTGCTCATCCAAGTCGAACATATCAATGAACTTCGACACGATCATCATGGAAGTGGTGGAGGTTTGCAGAACGGCTGCCTGCGCGATGAGGTTTACTTTCTCGATTATCTCGTCGCTGGCGCAGATCCATGCAAGGCGGTAGCCGGGGGCAAGAATCTTGGAGAACGTGCCGAGGTAGATGACAAGACCCTTAGTGTCCATGCTCTTGAGAGACGGCAGGAACTCGCCCTTGTAGCGCAACTCGCCGTAGGGGTTATCCTCAATGACGATAACTTCGTACTTGTTGACAATCTCCATGAACTTCTTGCGGCGCTCAAGAGACCAAGTGCGGCCGGAGGGGTTCTGGAAATCGGGAATGACATAGATCATCTTGACCTTGTCGGTGGTGGCAAGGATTTTATCCAGCTCTTCCATGATCATGCCGCCGTCATCGGTCGGAACTTCAAGGAAGTTGGGCTGGCTGAGCTGGAATGCGTTGATAGCGCCGAGGTAGGACGGGCTTTCCATCAGCACGACATCGCCGGGATTAACGTAAAGGCGCGCAACATAGTCAAGCCCCTGCTGGCTGCCGGCGGTGATGATGATGTTCTTGGGGTCGGTGTGGATGCTGTTCTTGGCGAGAAGGCGCTCGCAAATCTGCTCTCTGAGGCGAAGAATACCGTCAGTCGGGCCGTACTGAAGCGCGGCGCGGCCGTTTTCATCAAGGACGGCATCGGTGGCCGCTTTTATCTTATCTACAGGAAAAAGCTCCGGGGCGGGCAAACCGCCGGCGAAGGATATTATTTCAGGCTTGTTGGTGAGCGCGAGGAGCTCACGAATATCCGAGGCTTTGACTTTATCCATTCTTTCTGCGAAATTAACCATTAGTGTTCCTCCTTGAAGTAGATTATGCCGGGAATCAAAAAAACATACAACTGTACATCTCTTTGCGGAATAGAATAGCACAATTCTTTCAGAATGTAAACAGCAAAAGTTGAATTTTTATTCTTAAAGATTGTTAATTTCGCTTCAAATATCCATATATATTCATTAACACCCCCAGCGCGCCGCTTTTTTACCCGCGCGGCTTGAAAGCACGGCATAAAACGGGTATAATAACGATAAAAAGCGCGGCGAATTGGCCGCATATCCATACGGAGTGAAGAAGCATGACTAACCGATTGATAAATGAGCCGTCCCCCTATCTGCGCGCACACGCGCACGATGAAATAGATTGGTTTCCTTGGGGGGAAGAGGCTTTCGACAAGGCACGGCGAGAGGATAAGCCCGTATTTTTAAGCATTGGCTACTCCACCTGCCACTGGTGCCACGTGATGGCGCGCGAATCCTTTCAAAACGCCGAGGTTGCGCATATACTCAACGCGCACTATGTCAGCATAAAGCTTGACCGCGAGGAGCGCCCCGACATTGACGAGGTTTATATGCGCGCCTGCACGGCGCTCAACATCTCCGGCGGGTGGCCGCTCAACGTGCTTATGACGGCAGAGGGCAACCCCTTTTTCGTCTCGACCTATCTGCCGCGCGAGGACGCGGGGCAAAACCCGGGGCTTATCACGGTTTTGAGCGCAATTGCGCACAAGTGGCACACCGAGCGCGAAGAGCTTTTGGATATTTCGCGCGACATTGCCGCGCGCATTGCGTTTGACCCGGCGCTCTCCCCCGCCGCGCCCAACATGGAAACGGCCAAGCGCGCATACGCCCAGCTTGAAGCGAGCTTTGACGAGGAGTACGGCGGCTTCGGCACAGCGCCGAAGTTCCCCTCGCCGCATGATTTGCTGTTTTTGCTGCGCTACAGCGCCTACACAGGCGATAAAAAAGCGCGCACCATGGCCGAAAGCACGCTAAGCGCCATGTACAAGGGCGGGATTTACGACCATTTCGGCGGCGGCTTTTCCCGCTATTCGACCGACAGGGAATGGCTCGCTCCGCATTTTGAAAAGACGCTCTATGATAATGCGTTGCTCGCCTACGTTTACACCGAGGCTTGGGAGCAGGGGCATATGGAGCGCTGGCGCTCCGTGAGTGAAAGCACGCTGGATTACTGTATGCGTGAGCTACTTCACCCCTGCGGCGGCTACTGCGCCGCGCAGGACGCGGACAGCAACGGCGAAGAGGGCGCATACTATCTCTTCACGCCGCAAGAGGTCTGCGCTGTCCTCGGCGATGAGGCCGGGCGGCACTTTTGTGAATGCTACGACATCACCGCAGAGGGGAATTACCACGGGAAGAGCATACCCAATCTTCTTATCAACACGCGCTGGGCGCTCTTGCCGGAGGGGTATGACGATTACCGCGAAAAGCTGCGGCTATATAGGGCGGAGCGGAACGAGCTTAAAACCGATGATAAAATCCTCACCGCGTGGAACGGGCTTATGCTCGCCGCGCTCAGCCGCGCCGCGCGCGTATATGCTGACGCGCGGTATCTGCGTGCCGCGCAGGATTTGGCCGCATTTATGGACGATAAGCTTTTCGTCTCCGGCGAGCTGAAAGGCGTATACTACCCCGAAATAAACGAGGCGCACATTACGGCAACGCTTGATGATTATGTTTTCTACGCGCTGGGGCTTATAGAGCTATATGAAGCGGACTTTGACGCAGAGCACCTGCTGCTCGCAGAAAAGCTTGCCGAGCACACCGCCGCGCACTTTGCAGACGGCGAGGGCGGCTATTACCGCACCGCCGACACGGCGGAAAAGCTGATTGCCCGCCCGCGTGAAGTGTTTGACGGGGCTATGCCCTCGGCAAACAGCGGCGCGGCGGTAATGTTCGATATGCTTTTCCGCTTGACGGGCAACGTGACTATGCGCGATAGGCGCGACAAGCTTTTAGCCTACACCTTTGCTTACGCAGAGGCCGCCCCCGCCGGGTGCGCCTACGCGCTGTGCGCGCTTATGGCGGCGGCGAACCCCACGCGGGAAGTGCTCGTTGCAAGCGAGAGCGAGGAAATACCCGCGCTTTTACGCGCCGTGACGGCGCGCTACGCCCCGGAGCTGACGGTTTTGTTGAAAACCCCGGCGCGCGCCGAGGCGCTGAAAAAAGCCGCGCCCTTTACGGCCACGGCGGAAGCGAAAGACGGCAAGGTGAGCTTTTATATCTGCGAAAACGGAGCTTGCCGAGAAGCGACAATATAATAAAATGCACAGAAAAACGCCGGGGCGGCTGCCCCGGCGTTCGGTTTTTAGCTTATTGAGTTTTTACGCTTGCTTCAAATTAACCCTCAACGCGGCCGAACTGGCAGTCGTTGTTGCCGGAGTCGGTGATCCACATCTCAAGCATATTGATGGGGTCGTTGAAGTCGGCGAGCCAACCCTCGCGGGCGAAGTCGAAGTGACCGGCCTTACGCTCTTCGAGGAAGACGTTCCAGTCAACAGACTGAATGGTCATCTGAATGCCGATAGCGCCGAGGTCCTGCTGCATACACTCAGCAGCGGCAACGTGGCCGGTGCCGTTGTTGGTGAGGTACTCGACAACGATGGGCGTTTCGGCGGAGAGCATACCGTTCTCATCGAACTTGTAGCCTGCGGCCTTGAGAAGAGTGCGAGCCTCTTCAAGAGTGGCTTCGTAATCGTTGTTGATTGCGTACGGATCGTAGTAGCCCTGCTCGACTACTTCGGTCTTGAAGGTGCCGCCGTTACCGTCTGCCATACCGTAAGGAATGAAAGCGTTGGCGGGGAGCTGACCGCACTGGCCGACGTTCTCGGCAATGTAGTCACGGTCGATGAGGATGGAGAATGCCTTACGCATACAGGCAGCTTCCTCGGGGGTCTTGTCGGCGAAGAGCTCGCTCTTGCAGTTGAATGCGGCATAGTAGGTGCCGAGGTTGTCAACTACGTAGAACTCGGGAGTGCCGATAAGGTTCTGAACTTCGCTGTTGGGAACGGTGTCGATCATGTCAACGTCACCGGCGTTGTAGGCGGCGAAGATGGCAGTGTCGTCAGCGGAGAGCATGAACTCGATCTTCTCGATCTTAACATCGTCAGCGCCGTACCAGTACGGGTTCTTCTCGTAGGTCATGGAAACATCGTGCTCCCAAGCGGTGCAGACGAACGGGCCGTTGCCGACAAAGCCGGCATCCTGGCACCATGCGCCGGGTGCGGTCTCCCAGCCGGCAGCAGCCTCAACGGCAGCCTGCTTGACAGGGAAGAAGGTGGGGAAGGCCATGAGGTCTTCAATGTAGGCGCAGGGGTAAGCGAGAGTGAAGGTAAGGGTGGTAGCGTCGGTGGCGGTGACGGCGAGGTCATCGGGGTAGCCGACGAAGTTTGCGAAGAAGTAGCCGTAGTCGGCAGCGGTCTGGGTGGCGGCAGCGCGCTTCCAAGAGTACTCGAAGTCGGCAGCGGTCAGGTCAGAGCCGTCGCTCCACTTCAGACCCTCTTTGAGGGTGACGGTGAAGGTGCAGCCGTCCTCGGACACTTCGTAACCGGTGGCGCAGGCAGGCTCAGTCTTGCCCTCGGCGTTGTAGGTGTAAAGGCCGGAGAAGTTAGCCGCTGCAAGGCAAGCGCCGTCAACGGAGCTGTTGAGTGCGGGGTCAAGGTAAGCAGGCTCGGAAGCGAGGTTTGCGCGGAAGGTGGTGGAGCCGTTGCTCATCTCAACAGTGTGGAAGAACTTCGTGCCGAATACGTTGGAGTACATACCGGTGACGTAATCCTTCTGCATATAAAGGTCATTGTAGAAGTACAGAGGCAGGACGCAGTAGTTAGACATGAGAACATCCTCAGCCTCGTGCATGAGCTCGGTACGCTTGGCAAAATCGGTCTCGGCATAGATCTGGGCGATCATGTCGTTGTACTGATCCCAATCGTTGAGCGGGTCGATGAACGCATCGCTGACGAGGTCAGCAGCGTTGAGGGTTACTTCCTCCGCAGCTGCCGGGGCTTCTTCTGCCGCGGGAGCTTCGGTGGCAGCGGTGCTGTTGCCGCAGGCGCACAGTGCGAACACCATGACCAGTGCAAGAAGCAGTGCTATTGCTTTTTTCATTATGTTTCCTCCTGATTTATTCTAAACCTCCGGCCACGGCGCGCGCCATATACACACGCACACGGCTGCAAGAGATTCGCAAAAATGATTATGCGGGGACGATATTCGCCCTCACTTATTGTGGCAGGCTACCATGTGGCCGCCGCCGCGATCGGTGAGCGTGGGGCATTCAAGGGCGCATTTCTCGGTGGCGTAACGGCAGCGGGTGCGGAACGGGCAGCCGGACGGCATATTCAAGGGGCTGGGTACATCGCCCGTGAGCACAATGCGCTGTCTTGAGCGCGCTATCTCCGGGTCGGGGATAGGCACGGCCGACAAAAGCGACTGCGTGTAGGGGTGAATGGGGTGGTCGTTAAGCTCGTCCGCGTCCGCGATTTCCACGAGACGGCCGAGATACATAACGGCAATGCGCTTTGAAATATGGTGTACCACCAAAAGGTCATGCGCGATGAAAAGATACGCCACGCCGAGCTTCTCCTGAAGCTCCTCGAACATATTGATTACCTGCGCCTGAATGGAAACGTCCAACGCGGAAACAGGCTCATCGCAGACGATGAATTTGGGGTTGACGGCGAGGGCTCGGGCAATGCCGATGCGCTGGCGCTGGCCGCCGGAAAATTCATGGGCATAGCGCGTGGCGTGCTCGGAGTTGAGGCCGACAAGCTCCATAAGCTCCAGTATCTTTTCACGTCTCTCGGCGCGGTTGGAGTAAAGCTTGTGTACATCCAAAGGCTCGCCGATAATGTCCTCAACGGTCATGCGCGGGTCAAGAGAGGAGTACGGGTCTTGGAAAACCATCTGCATTTTCTTGCGGTAGGGCAGCATATTGGCGTGAACCTTTTTGCCCATTACGGGGTTGCCCTTTGCGTCAAGGATGAGCTTGCCCTGCTCATCGTACTGCTCGCCGCTGTCAAAGAGGACATCGCCGTCAAAGCTTATTTTGCCGGCGGTCGGCGTATAAAGCTGCATCAGAGTGCGCCCGACAGTGGTTTTGCCGCAGCCGGACTCGCCCACGAGGCCGAGCGTTTCGCCCTTGCCGATGGAAAAGGAAACATCGTCCACGGCTTTGAGGGGAATGGTTCTGCCAAAGCCCGTATTTACCGGGAAATACTGCTTCAAATGCTCTACTCTCAAAAGCTCTTCACTCATGCCTGTGCGCCTCCTTTCGCAAGCTCTTTTTTCACGTTCATCCAGCAGGACGCGCAGTGATTTTCATTGATGAAAATTTCCTCCGGCTGCTGCTCAAGGCAGATTTTCATAGCCTCGTCACAGCGCGCGCAGAACGCGCAGCCCTTGGGAAGATTGAGGATGTTAATAGGCGTGCCCGCAATGGGGACAAGGCGCTGCTTCATGTTGTTCACGTTCGGAATCGAGCGAAGCAAGCCCTTGGTGTATTCATGCGCGGGATTATAGAAGATTTCATCCGCCGTGCCGCGCTCGCAAATGTGCCCGCCGTACATGACGATGATATTGTCGCACATATCGGCGATAACGCCGAGGTCATGCGTAACCAAGATGACGGCCATGCCCAATTTCTTTTGCAGATCCGCGATAAGCTCCAAAATCTGCGCCTGAATGGTAACGTCAAGGGCGGTGGTGGGTTCGTCGGCAATGAGAATGTCCGGCTCGCAGGCGAGCGCCATTGCGATCATAACGCGCTGACGCATACCGCCGGAAAGCTCAAACGGGTACTGCTTGACGCGCTTTTCCGGCTCGTTTATGCCGACAAGCTCCAGCATTTCTATGGCGCGCTGCTTGGCGGCCTTGCCTTTTTTGTCGGTGTGCAGCTCTATTGCTTCGCGAAGCTGGCTGCCGACGGTAAAGACGGGGTTCAAGCTCGTCATGGGGTCTTGGAACACGATAGAGCAGCATTTGCCGCGGAAAGCGCTCATCTGCTTTGCGCTCCACTTGGTGAGGTCTTGGCCGTTATAAAGGATGCTGCCTTGGGTAATCTTGCCGGTGTCGGCGAGGATTTGCATAATCGAATAAGCGGTCACGCTCTTGCCCGAGCCGGATTCGCCCACTATGCCAAGCACTTCGCCGCGGTCAAGATTGAAGGATACGCCGTTGACGGCGTGGACTTCACCGGAGTCGGTGAAGAAAGAAGTGTGCAGATTCTGCACGGAAAGAAGATGTTCACTCATGTCTATCACCTCTTCAGCTTCGGGTCAAAGGCATCGCGCAGACCGTCGCCGAGCAAATTGAGGCTCAGCACGATGAGGCATATCATCAGCGCGGGGAAAATGAGCTTATACGGGTAGCTCTGCAAGCCGGCGCGCGCGGCATTGGCAAGCGAGCCGAGAGACGGCATGGGCGCGCGAACGCCGAGGCCGACAAAGCTCAGGTAGCTCTCCGTGAATATCGCGGAGGGAACTTGCAGCGCCGTGGATATGATGATGACGGAAAGGCAGTTGGGAAGAATGTGCTTGCGGATAATGCGGGAGGGCTTTGCGCCGATAGAGCGCGCGGCAAGGATATATTCGTTTTCCTTAATGGAGAGGATTTGGCCGCGAACAAGGCGAGCCATACCCACCCAGTACAAAAGCGCAAACACGATGAAAATCGAAATCATGTTCGTGCCGAGCTTTGCCAAAATGCCGCTTGTAAGCTTCAAGCGCTGGTCAAGCACGACAGAGAAAAGGATGACTATCAGCATATCGGGCAGGGAGTATATGATATCGACAATGCGCATCATTATTAAATCCGTTCGCCCGCCGACATAGCCGGAAATACTGCCGTATAATAGGCCGATTATCAAAACGATGATGCTCGCGAAGATACCGACAAACAGCGACACGCGCGTGCCGTACACTACGCGGATAAAATAGTCGCGGCACTGGTCGTCCGTGCCGAAGATGTGCGGGAAGCGCTCGCCGCCGGCATCAATGTAGGCTTGCTCGGCCTCGCTGTAGGTAAAGGGGGCGAGGTTTTTCGCGCCCTTGTCGCGTCTGCCGTTGACGGAAAGCATCTCGTCATACCCGTAGGGGACTATCATGGGGGCAACGATAATGGTGAGAACGATTATAAGGAGAATAATCATGCTCATCACGGCGAGGGGGTTTTTCATGAGCTTGCGCATACCGTCTTTGAAGAAAGAACGGCTTTCGCTCATAACGTCCTGCTGGGCTTTTTCCTCGTCCGTCGCCTTTTCAAACTTGCTCACGTCTATCTGCGCGGACAATATCTGCTTCTTGGGCGTTACATTGGGGTCGTAGCTATTTGTTTTTTCCACTTTTTCGCGCCCTCCTCAGTCAAAGTTAATGCGCGGGTCAACCGCTTTGTAAAGCAGGTCACACACGAGGTTTGCTATAACCATTATCGTGGCGAGGAAAATGGTGGTCGCCATTATCATGGTATAGTCGCGGTTGGTGATGGCCGCAACGAACTTGCTGCCGACACCGCCGACGGTGAAGATAGTTTCAACAACCATAGAGCCGGTGATGATATACGCAATCTGGGGGCCTGCATACGTGATAACGGGGATGAGAGAGTTTCTCAGCGCGTGCTTGAAAATCATCTTCACACGGGAAACGCCCTTGGCCTTGGCCGTGCGGATATAGTCCTGGCTCAAAGCGTCAAGCATACTGGTTTTGGCAAGGCGGGTGGTGTACGCCATGGGGTAGGCCGCAAGGGAAATTACGGGCAGGGTGTAGTGCACCTCTGTCGCGCTCCACACGGGCACCCAGCCGAGCTTGATAGCGAACACAAGCAGCAAAAGCGTAGCCAACACGAAGCTGGGAACGGCGGTAAACAGCGTCGAGAAAAACACTATCAGCCTATCCGGCAGCTTATTGCGCATAAGCGCAGCAATACTGCCGAAAACCGTGCCGCATACAAGGGCAATGGAAATCGCCATAAGGCCGAGCTTGGCCGAAATGGGGAACGACTCCCCTATTATCGCGGAAATATCGCGCCCGTTTTTCAGCGACACGCCAAAGTCCCCGTGCAGCAGATTTTTCATATATAATATGTACTGCTCAAAAAGGGGCTTATCGAGATTGTAACGCGCCTCAAGCGCCTTAATGGTGGCCTCGTCAAGTGCCTTTTCGCGGTTGAACGGACCGCCCGGCACCATGTGCATGACGAAAAACGTGATAAGGCTGATGATGATGACAGTCAAAACCGCCAGCAATATGCGCTTTAAGACGTATGACAGGGTTTTGGAATTCATGTTTGTGTATCTGCTCCTTTAATTATGAAGCGGCCTCGTCTTTCCGTTGTGAAAGACGAAAGGGACAAAGGCCGGCCTTTGTCCTGTCCGCCGTGCGCGGCGAGGTGTTCCCCGCCGAAGATATAGTAGTTTTACTATTATACACTACATTTTGTTGTTTTTCAAATAAAACTTTCTTTGTGTTCCTCGGCATAATGCAAGAAAATGCTGCCAATTGTTGTTTAGGGCTTGTGTACAATGCTTAGTTCTTAACAAGGGGTGGATATGCCTCGATTAAGCTTGACAAAGTCTTTATTTGTGGTACTCTTTATATAAATAAGACTTCATATCCCCCGAAAGGAGATTTTACGCATGAACGAGAATGTAACCGCTTTTTTCGCAAGGCTTGAAGCCGATGCGGCGCTGCGCGAGCGCTTGGAAGAGGCTGAGGCCGCGTATCCCGGCTCCTGGGAGCTGCGCGAAGCGCTGTGCGAGGCGGTGCTGCTGCCTATCGCGGCGGAGCAGGGCTTGCCTTTCACGCTGGACGATTTGCGCAAGTACGAAACGCGCAAGAAGATGGCGCGCGCCACGCAAGACCCTGATGAATGGCTCGCCGAGTCTGATGACGGCGGCGAGATCTACTGGCTTTTGGATCGCGGCTGGTCGGACGATGAAAGCAAATTCTGCGGCGGGAAATGAGAATCATATAATAAACATCGGAAGCTCTCGGCATTTGCTGAGAGCTTCCGATGTTTATTATTACAGTGTTTATCCTCTTCCTGGTTCGAGGATGCCGATGCTTTCAGTCATGGTGGGGTTGGGAGTATAGGGTGTGGTGCTTTCGCGCACTTCTATTTCGCGGGCAATATGCTCTAAGGTCTCCATATCGGACGTGCCGCGGATGTTGACGAAATAGCCGCGCGCGGCATCGAAAAGAATAATATAATTTACACGGTCATTCTCAAAATGAAATCCCTCGCACGCGGAGTAGTCGGAAGTGATTTTCATCACGTGCCACACGCCCCAATCGGTCTCCTCGACAAGCTCGGCTTCGCCGTTTATAACATATTGGCTGTTGCCGGTGGGAACATTTGAAGCCGAGATACAATAAGGGAAGCTGTGCCCTGTCGGCGGTGTACCCGCAAGCGAGCTAGTCCAGCCATCCGTATCGGTTATGCCCTCTGTCGGCTCGTTCGGCAGGTAAAAGCAGCGAAACTCCGGCTTATTATACGCCGTTTCCGGGCCGGAGAACGTGAAAACCATACCGGCATAGGGATAGCTCCACTTTTGGTTTTCTGTTACCGCGCCGGTCTCGTCCACGTAAGTCCAATACCCCGTAACCACCTCATCCGGCTTAACATCGCGGCGGTTGAGCGTGAAATTCGCCACGGCGTAAGCCGTCACACCGAGCAGTGCGGCTATCGCGGCGGCAATGAGCGCGGTGCGGACGCTTTTGCGCATACGGCGCGTTGCGCTGCTCCTCGTTTTTCTCGTTCCGGGTGCGGCCATGCCGAGGTTTTCATACACTGCCGCTTTTATGCGCATGGTGCGCGCAGCGTTTTCTTCGCCTATTGTCACTTCTGCCGGGCACAAGGCCGCGCAAAGGTCAGATATATAAACTGTCACAGTCAAAACCCCTTTCCGTAAGATACGCTTTCAGGCGCTTCCTGCCGCGGGCAAGCTTCGTGCGCACGGTCGCGCCCGGCAAGCCCATGTCAGCGGCAATGTCCTCGGTGCGCTGATAGAGAAAATAATGGCGCTTGAATATCTCGCAATCCGGCTCGGGCAGGGACGAAACCGCATCACGGGCAATGTCGCAAAGCTCGGCCAATATATACTGCTGCTCCGGCAGGGCACACTCGGCAATCGGGATATCATCTTCCAAAGGCTCGGCAATGCGCAGTGCACGCAGACGGGACTTGGCCTTGTTACGGACTATCGCGGCAAGGTACGCCTTGAGCGCCCCGTCTTGAATATTCGCGCGGTTATACCACAGCGCAGTGAACGCGTCCGCCGTTATCTCCTCTGCGTCCGCCTCACCCAACACCCCGCCGAGCACATTTTGCGCAATGGCATAGGCGTAGGGCGTGTAGCGCTCTATCACCTCGCCGAGCGCCGCCGTGTCGCCGCGCCGAAGCCGCGCGGCAAGCTTATCTTTCTTCGGCATTTTCACCC
>CAYRPD010000015.1:0-7694 GCA_964426095.1 uncultured Oscillospiraceae bacterium
TGTCCTTATCCAGCCCTTTTCCCCACCGTGTCAGCATTGTCAATTTCTCCTTTGTATTTTATCGAGTTTATTATATTTTAATTTTAATCTATATTCCGCCAAAACGCAATAATAACAGCCTTTCAACATCAAATTTTACAGCAGCCGTATGTTCCCTTGCGGGCGACATACGGCTGCTTTGGGTTTAGTTTTTTGTTTCTTTTGCTTATTTTGCGCTCTTGCTTGCCATTGTACGGTAGTCCGAGCATTCGCAAACGCTGTCGGGAGGGAAAAACTCCTCTACCGGGAAGCGTATGCGCGAGAAAAGCATACAAGGGTCTTCGTCCGTGCTCACGCCGGGGCATTCCTTGTCGGGCATACAGTAATCATATGCCGGGATAAGAAGCTGTGTGTCGCGCTCCAAGCGGATTATGCTGAATTGCCCGATTGTCACAAACCAGCGGCGCGCCGTGTCGGTCAAAACAAGCGCTTCAGAGAATGCAGAGGTTATAAACTCCGGTATGCGGCGCTGTTCGACCTCGGTGGGGATGAAGCACTCGGAATCGACAAGCTTACAGTGCAGGCAAATCGGGTCAACTGCGTTCACTACCGCGCGCGGCAAATCTACAATACCCGTTGCGGGCAGGGGCGCGGCGGAAGAGAACGCTTTCACACTGCCCTCGCTGCCGAAAAGCATAACGCGCTTATCAAAAATCGCAAGCCCGCTGCACAGCTGCCCGGCGGGGAAGGTTTCGCACGTGACGCGGTAGAAGTACGTGCAATCCACGGTGTAGTATCCTCGGTTATACCCGATAGGCTCAACGCTCACATCGGCGTACAAAAGCTCCGCAGACCTTGGGCGTATGCTCAAAGCGTTTTCTATGTAGGACTGCGAAGTGAGCGTGGGGTACACCCTCAAATCATCTACGCAGTCCTTATCGCGGCAGCTATCAAAGATTTTCTTGGTATTGATGCATACGGCTTCCCGGATGCTTGCCGAGCCCTCAACAGGGCCGGGCACAACTCTGTCGGCCATAGATATACCTCCTGTTGTCCGTATTTGAAAGCGGGGCGCATTCGCCGCCGGGGGCGCTTGGGATAATTCGCTCCTGCTTCATTACCAGTGTATGCGCGGATATGATAATTTGCTCTTGAAAATGCGGGAAGATTATAATACAATATATTTTTAGAAATCTGCCGAAAGGGGAAACGCTATGCAGAAATTCGGTTTTATACATGAAAAGCTGGATATAAAAATACTCATTCTGTTCATTCTCCGCCGCCTACCCGGCGTTATCGACCATGACACGCTTTGGGATCTTGTGCAGTGCGATGAGGGCGTTGTGTATTTTTACTTTGCCGAGTGCCTTGCGGATTTGGTTGACACCGCGCACATTGACGAGGTTGACGGCGGCTATCGCATCACGGAAAAGGGCGCGCGCAATGCCGAAACGGTTGAAAGCAGCCTGCCGTACTCCGTGCGCATGAAGGCTGAGCGTATGCTCGCCCCCCTTGCCGACAAGCTTCGCCGCGACGCGATGATCGTCACGGAGCATTTTATGACGGACAGCGGCCTTACCGTGCATCTAGCCATGTCCGACGGCGCGGGTGAAATTGTTGATATGCGCCTACTCATTGCAAGCGAGCATCAAGCCAAGATAATAGAAACCAACTTCCGCCGCGATGCGGAGAAGATCTATCAGAAAATCATTGATATGGTGAGCGAAGAAAAAGAAATGGAGGAGAAAAAATGAACTCTGTAATACCGACCGGCTACAAAAGCATTTTGAGCGTTTACGACACGCAGAAAGCAATCGGCCTTTTGAAAAGGCTTTTTGAAGATAAGCTTTGTGCCGTTTTGAATCTTTACCGCGTATCCGCGCCTCTTTTCGTCGAAACCGGCACGGGCTTAAACGATGACCTCAACGGCGTTGAGCGCCCCGTGTCCTTTGACATTCTCCGCTCCGACAAAACCGCGCAGGTTGTGCATTCACTTGCCAAGTGGAAGCGTATGGCGCTCAAGCGCTACGGCTTTTACCCCGGACGCGGCCTTTGCACGGATATGGACGCAATCCGCCGCGACGAGGATGTTTTGGATAATCTCCACTCGGTGTATGTCGATCAGTGGGACTGGGAAAAGGTTATCTTGCAGGAGAACAGAACCGTAGATTATCTCAAAAGCACTGTTATGGATATAGTCTCCGCTATCTGCGACACGCAGGACACCATGCAGGCCATCTACCCCCAGCTTCGCGAATTGGGCAAGCTTGAGCGGCGTGTATCTTTCGTCACGGCGCAGCAGCTTGAGGATATGTACCCCGATTTAACCCCCAAGCAGCGTGAAAACGCCTACGCGCGCGAGCACAAAACCGTTTTCATCATGGGCATCGGCGCGCCCCTTGCCTCCGGCAAGCCGCATGACGGCCGCGCCCCCGACTATGACGATTGGGCGCTCAACGGCGATATACTCTTTTGGTACGAGCCTCTCGGCATAGCTATGGAGGTTTCCTCTATGGGCGTGCGCGTTGACCCGGAATCCTTGGATAAACAGCTCACGCTCTCCGGCCATGACGAGCGCCGCGAGCTTCCTTACCATAAGGCGCTTCTTAACGGCGAGCTTCCGCTCACGATAGGCGGCGGCATAGGCCAGTCGCGTCTATCAATGCTGCTGCTCGGCAAAGCGCACATAGGCGAGGTGCAGGCTTCCATATGGGATGATGAAACTATCCGCGCCTGTGAAAAGGCGGGCGTTACGCTGCTGTAAGGAGACGGTGAAGAGAAGAAATGAGTTTTGTAAGCATACAGTTTTGGGCGCTTCTTTTGCCGCTGTGCTTTTTGTGCTATGTCCTCTTCGGTAAAACTGCGCGCGGGCAGAATATTGTTCTGCTCATAGCCAGCATTATTTTCTATGCAAGCTATGATGTGAAGTATCTCCTTATCCTCGTTTTGAGCATTGCCGTCACGTATCTCGGCGGCCTTATCGGCTCAAAGCAAAAAGACGCGAAAAAGGCAGACCGCATTTATACCGTTGCCTTTATCTTGAATATTCTCATCCTTATTGTGTTCAAATATACGGGCTTCCTTATCGGGAATCTCAATTCCGTGCTGGGCTTGTTCGGCCTGAGCATAGCCATGCCGAAGCTCCTTTTGCCCGTGGGCTTGGCGTTTTATACCTTCCAAAGCTCAACGTATCTGCTCGACCTCAAGAGCGGGAAAGCCGAGCCTGAGCGCAATATCGTTACATATAGCTTATTTGTCGCATTTTTTCCCACGGTGGTTTCCGGCCCGATACTTCGTGCGGCGAGCTTTCTTCCCCAGCTTCGCGCAAAGCGCGAGGTCACGTGGGAGCGCTTTGAAGCGTTTATCTTCACGTTCCTTTGGGGCGCGATGCTAAAGCTCATCCTTTCCGACCGTCTTGCGGGCTTTGTCACGCACGTGTTTTCTAGCTATTATAACTACGGCGGCGTTGTCATGTTCGTTCACATGATTACTTCCATGCTCCAGCTTTATGTGGATTTTGCCGGGTATAGCTACATGGCGATCAGCGTGGCCTCGCTCTTCGGCTTTGATATCCCCGATAACTTCCGCCAGCCGTGGTTTGCAACCTCTGTTGCCGGTATGTGGCGGCGTTGGCATATCTCCATGACAAGCTGGTTTACGGATTATATCTATTTCCCCCTCGGCGGCAGCCGCAAGGGCAATGCCCGCAAGATGTTCAATACCTTTGTCGTCTTTATCACCAGCGGCCTGTGGCACGGCGCATCGTGGACTTTTGCTTTTTGGGGCTTTCTCGCGGCAATGTACACCGCTATAGGCCAGCTCACGCTCCCTTGGCGCAAAAAGGCTTGCGAAGCCTTGCATATTGACCGCACCACCTTCGGCTATAAATCCGTTCAGCGTTTTATTGTCCTCACGCTTATGGCGATTAACGTTGTGCCGTTCAGTATAGGCGGGCTTAAAGCCACGGCGGTTTACTTCATTCGTATGTTCTCCGAGTGGAACCCGTGGACGCTTGTGGACGGCACGCTCTTCACCATGGGTATGACGAGCACCGACTGGGCAATTGCCCTCACGGGCGGCGCTGTTGTCCTCGCGGTGTCGGCGCTTCGTGAGCACGGCTACAGCGTGAAGTTTATCCTAAAGCAAAACCCGGTGTTCCGCTGTGCGCTTGCTTTGCTGATGTTCTTTGCGCTCATCGTGTTCGGCGTTTACGGCGCGCAGTATTCCGCAAACGCGTTTGTCTACGCGGGATTCTAAGGGGGCTGCCATGAAAAAGTATGTTAAAAGAATAATCGCGCTCGTGCTTGTCGCGGCGCTTGCCCTCGGCGGGCTGTGGTATGCTAACCGCGTGCTCATCATGAAGCGCACGGACGGCATTTTGACCATGCAGAATTTCTACGCCCAGCCCGAGGGGACGGTGGATGTCCTCTTTGTCGGCAACAGCCATTCCGGCATTAATATCGACACTGCCACCCTTTACGATGATTACGGTATAGCAAGCTATAACCTTTGGGGCGGCGTTCAACCGCTTTGGAATTCCTATCATTATATTGTCGAAGCGCTGAAGTATCAGCGCCCCAAGCTCATCGTGCTTGAGGTTATGGCCTCAACGAGCGATTATGAGTATTCCGAAGAGCAAACGGCGATTAAAAATACCGCCGGTATGCGCCTTTCGATGAATAAGCTGGAAGCCGTCAAGGCTTCCGCGCCTAAGGATAGGCAGCTTAATCTGTTGCTCGGCTTCCCGCTTTATCACGGGCGCTTTAACGAGCTTACCGAGGAAGATTTTCAGCATTTCCCGTGGTCTGACGGGCTTGAAAACTTCAAGGGCAGTACGCTGCGCTACGGCGTGGGGCATTATGAAAAGGAATATGCCGAGGGCATAGACGAGTGCGCGCCCATAATGGAAAAGGAGCTTGAATATTTAGAAAAGATAATCGAGCTTGCGCGCGAAGAGGATATACAGCTTCTTCTCTTGAAAACCCCGTCCCTTGACCGCACCGCAACCCAGCCGTGTCTCAATACCGTGGCCGAGCTTGCCGAGGAAAACGGCTTGGCGTTTATCAACATGAACCTCATGGATGCCGAGCTTTCCATAACCGACACCGACTGGTCACTTGACCGCCATTTGAACGCCATCGGCTCGCGCAAAGTGTCGCATTGGATAGGGGAGTACCTCACGGATAACCTCAATATCACCGATAGGCGCGGCGATTCGGCCTATCAAAGCTGGGAGATGAATTCCCACCGGGTCAATAATGAGTATCTCAATATGATAGCCGACACGGATGAGTATATAGCGGAGCTTAGTCAAAACGGCCGCGCGCTGTTAGTTATAAAGAATAGCCCGTGGGAGCAGAGCGAGGATTATCAAGCGCTTATCGCAAAGCTTGAAGCTCTCGGCGTTCATGCGGATATGCTCGCCGATAGCGGCAATAACGCCGAGCTGATTATAGATACTTCGTCTCCCTCTTCTGCCGAAGCGGCAGTCAGCGGCGAGAGCATGGTGTTTACTCTTGATGGGCAGGAGCTTACCGTAAATTTTGAGTATCAGGATGTTGTACACGGTAATAAAAAGCTTACATGGTTCGGCGGCAATGACCTTACCTTGATTGTCTATGACGAAGTAACGCACGAGCTTATAGATATCCTCGCATTCTCCACCCTCAACGGTTGTGCCTTTAATCGCGTAACGGACGAAGAGTGAGGGAAATAGTAATAAAGAAAAAAGGAAAGAGCCGGTTTGACTCTTTCCGTTTTTCATATAGTTGCCTTTCAGTCGTTTATTCTTTTATAGAGGGTAAACTCAATGTTGGAGAAGATTTCTTCAAACTGTCCGTTGCCCTCTTTCAATAATTGGTCTTCACCCATACGCGCGCAGGTGAGGAAGTAATCCACCTCGTCTAAGCTGTGTCCGTTTATATCCGTGCGCAATGAAACGCGCTCGGTGTTTAGATACAATGCCCTCGGCTTATAAAACCCTATAACGCAATCTTTTGGCGTGTTTTCGGAAATATAATTATAGGTTTCGACAGAGCAAGGGGTGTAAGCGTACATAGCATAAAAGCTTTCAGGGCCTGTAGGGACAACGTAATCAAAAGTTTTCCTTTCGTATATTATCCCGCGCACGGCAGAGGTGAACGTGAGTATGCACGCAATGCTCATAACGGCTAAACCGATGATGTTTTCTATCCGTTTGAGCTTTGCGGAGCTGTGTGTGGTTAGCAATACTATACCTCTGTGTATTGCGTGCCCTGCGAATATAGGAACAAGCAGCATTACGGGGTATATATACCTCACGCCTTGGTTATAAGGCAGCATAGACACAACAAGCAGATACACAACGGCAAAAACCGTGAGGTGTGCTTCTTTTTTAAACCCGTCCGTGATTATACCGATTAGGGCGAGGATCAGCACGCAAATTGCGCATATATTGCTCAGCTTTGCGCAAAAAGAACCTATTACGCCGTAGGTATCCTCGCCTGTTTTTGTCATCATGGATAGAAAAATGTTGATCCAGTTGATTGCGGCGTTGTTGCAAATGAGCTCTATCCAAGCCTTTGCGTTTCCGTAATAGCCTTTTATGTTTTTCAGCACCGTTTGTATTGTCACTCCGGCGAGGTCGGAGGTGTTGCCTGTTGCCGGGGCAAGAATCGCTTCCGATACAAGCTTGAAAACAAGAAATACGACAAACGGCAGAATAACAGTTGCGGTCAGCTTCTTTCGGTTAAAGCCGGACGGCGCTTCTTTGCGGGCTTTCACATAGTAGATAACACACGCAAGAGCACAGGCGAAGAGAATGCTTATCCCGTTTAAGCGCGTTTCATAGGTGTACCACAGCGAAATTCCCAGAAGCACACCAAGCACAAGCTTTTTCGTTTCCTGCTTTTCGTCGAGGAACAGCTCAAGAACAAAAAGCGAGATCGCGGCAAAGAAAAGGAAAACCACATCGCTGTAGAGCGTGTTTATTTGAACAGAAAATTCATAGCACGCCGAGAAAAGAAAAGCCAGCATAAAAGAAAGCGGTTTCCCGAAGCGGCGGCGCAGGAGCAGAAACAAAACACCGGCCATAAGCGCCAAAGCTATGGCAGAGGGGAGCTTATAGTAAATAATTGAGGTGAACCCTACGCGGTCAAAGCCGACAAGCTTATAAACCAGTGCCAGCAGCAGCGGATAACCCCAAACATATACTAACGAGCCGTCCAAAGCCTCATCGGGCAATTCGCTAGGGTGCATCAGCACATTAAGCTGCACCTGTTCATCGAATTTCCCCTCGGCAATGGCAATGCCCTCGGATATGTATGCGGCAAAATCATCGCCCCAATAGCAAGTGTTTGTAAGGCAAAACACGCTTAAAAACAAAATTGCGGCGACAATAAGCGCAAATAACAAATAATCGGTTTTCTTGTAGCTCATAATCCATGCGTCCGTTTCTTATATTTCAAATCTATTATACAGCATATCCCACAAAAGTAAATGAAAAATTGCGAGCGGGTAAAAAACGCGCTTATAGGACTTGCCCGAAGAGCGAAAATAGTATATAATTTTCTAATAGTTTGTCGAATACTATCAACGAGAAAGGAGCGGGCACGGCGATGAAGCTTATAGATGCAAACAGCGTTACGGTATATAACCCGGCGCAAACTGCCGCACCGGCGATTGACGCGCTCTCCTTTTCCGTTGATGCGGGGGAGCTTGTCGCCGTCCTCGGCAAA
>CAYRPD010000015.1:7794-9883 GCA_964426095.1 uncultured Oscillospiraceae bacterium
TGGCGGAAGTGAACATGAGCGGGTATGAGCGCCGCTCGCCGCAGCTTCTAAACGGCGGGCAAAAAGCGCGCATCGCGCTCGCCGCCGTGCTGGCGCAAGAGCCGGATATCATTGTTTTGGATTCCGTGACGGCGTATCTTACCCCGAATGAGCGGCGAGAGCTTATGGGGATCATTCTCCGCTTAAAGGCGCACGGACATACGATTATCATGCTCTCCGACAATGCCGAAGAGGCCGTGTCTGCTGACCGCGTAATCATCCTTGACGCGGGGCGGAAGCTCGCCGAGGGCGCGCCGCGCGATATACTGACGGATAAAACGCTTATGGATAAGGCGGGGCTTGCCGTGCCTTTTGCTGCGCAATTGGCGCTCGCGCTTGTAAGCGCCGGGGCGTGGCGCGGTGAATTGCCGCTGACGGCGGCAGAGCTTGTGGAGGAAGTATGCCGATAGAGCTTAGAAACGTTACATATAGCTATTCGCGCGGCAGCCTTTCCGCGGTTCGCGGAGTGTCGCTTGATATAGCGGACGGTGAGTACATCGGCATCATGGGCGCGGCCGACAGCGGCCAAACCACACTCTTGGAGCTTATGGCCGGTGTAATAAAGCCCACCGAGGGTACGGTTACCCTTGACGGCGCGGATATAAACGCGAAAAAGTACGATAAAACGCAGTTGCGCACCGCCGTGGGGTATTTAATGCACCGCCCGGAGCGGCGCATATTTGAAACCACGGTTGAGCGCGATGTGGGCTTTGTTCTTCGTGGCATGGGGCTTAATCGCGCCGAGCAAACCGAGCGCATAAAAGCCGCGCTTACGCTGGCAGGGCTGGATTACAACACCATTGCCGATAAATCACCTTTTGCCCTGCCGCTTAGTATCCAGCGCCGGGTGGCGCTCGCGGGTGTGCTGTGCGCCGATGCGCGCATATTGCTTTTAGATGAGCCTTTTGCGGGGCTGGATTACCCTGCAAAGCAGGAGCTTATTTCGCTTCTTTCCTTGCTCAATGCGCAGGGGAAAACGATAATAACGGTCACGCAGGAAGCGGACGCGCTTGCGGAAAACGCGGGGCGTATCGGCATAATGCGCGCTGGGGAGCTTGTGCGCATTGGCCGCACGAGGGATATTTTCTCGGATTATTATGACTTGCTCAATAACGGCGTTACTGCGCCCTCTGTGCGCCTTATTGTTCAGCTTTTGCGCGAAAAGGGCGTGGATATGCCCGGCAACGTCATCACCCGCGAACAGCTTCTTGACCGCCTTAAAATAATCATGTGGAGGAAAATGAAATGACGCGCCTCCCGACGGGTATGTATCAGCCCGGTTATTCCGAGATACACGGCGTAAATGCCGCCGTAAAGATAGTGTGCTTTATCCTTTTGGCGCTCGGCGTTGCGGCGGCGAACAGTCTGCCCGGCGCTGTGGCGGCGGTTACGGTTACGGCGGCCGTTATATACCTTTCTCAGCTTGAAATTGCCATGGTTTTTGCGCCCATTTTGCGCTTTTGGGGGCTGGGCGCGCTCGTGCTGCTTGTCAACACCTGTTTTTCCCCTTACGGCAAAGCCTTTTTCGAGTGGTGGATATTCGCCCCCTCTCTTTCGGGCTTGCTGTACGCGCTCGGCGTTTTGCTGCGCGTGGTGCTCGTTATTCTTTTGGGCGCAGTGCTTGTTTTGACGACTTCGCCCATCAACCTCACCTACGGCATGGAGCGGCTTTTATCGCCCCTTGGCCGTGTCGGTGTTCCTGTTTCCGATATCGCGCTCACGCTTTCCGCCGCGATTCAGTTTATCCCCGCCCTCTACGCCGAGGGGGAGACCTTGCGCAAAGCACAGACGGCGCGCGGTGCGCGCTTTACAACGCGCAATTACTTTGAAAAGGCGCGCTCTCTCATGCCGCTGGCTGTTTCCGTGTATGTCGGCGCATTTCGCCACGCGGACGAGCTTTCAAAGTCCATGGAAGCGCGCGGCTGGGCTTGCGGATGTGCGGACTTTACACCGCGCCCGAAAGCGGAGCTTAATGCGTCTGATTGCTGTGCATTATTAGTCAGTGCCGCACTTTTTGCGCTGGAAGTTATAATTCTTTGATAGGTTGTTT
>CAYRPD010000015.1:9983-23313 GCA_964426095.1 uncultured Oscillospiraceae bacterium
TTAGTCAGTGCCGCACTTTTTGCGCTGGAAGTTATAATTCTTTGATAGGTTGTTTTATCTATGTCTAAGGTAAAAAAAGCGATGATAACGGCGGTGTGCATTGCGCTTTGCGTTTCATTCATGCTGCTTTTGCGCGTCTTGCCCGGCGCGGGCGCGATATACAGCCCTCTTTTGACGGGCGTTATCGTGTGCGCCGTGACCTGCGGGGCAGGGTGCGGGGCGCTGTGCGCCGTGGCGGGCGTGCTGCTCTCTGCCGTTATTAACGGCGCGCCGTCTGCGGCCATGCTTCCCGCCGTGCTGGCAGAGAGCGTAGTGTGCGCCCTTATATCGGGGCTTATCATCGCGCGCGTCCGCTTATCGCCGTATAATACGCTCTACATCGCGCTCCTTTCCGGCCTTTTGATAGGGTGCGCCGTGGGCGGAATTGTGCAGGGGCTGCTGTTTGCCCCGAAAGCACCGGCTTTTTGGGTGTGGGCGGGGGGCTACTTCGTGTCGTCTCTGCCGGGAATGATAATCATGCTTGTGCTCGTGCCGGGCATATTGCGCGCCTTGGCCGAGGCCGGGCTTGTGCCGCGCCACGAGTTAAGTACAAAGGAGCAAATCAATGGAGATTAAAAAGAGAAGAATTGAACATCTTGACACGATGCGCGGAATGTGCCTGCTGTTCGTGAATTATTTTCACTCCAGCATAAGCCTTGCGTTTTTCCAGTATGTCTCCGCGATTTGCGTCCACCCGTTTCTCTTCATGGCGGGGTACTTTTTCAACACCAAGCACTCGCTGGGCGACACTTTCAAAAAGCGCGCACGCACCATGCTTTTCCCGTACTATGTTTTCGGGCTTGTGTACTATGTGATGTGGCTTGTGGTGTTCGCAGGGCAGGATAGGGATATAATCGACCCTCTGCGCTCGGTTTTGTATATGCCGACCGGGGCTTTTCCCATTGAGCCGTCATTGTATTTTCTTCCCATGATGTTCGGCGCGACTATGCTTTTTGCGATTATTGAAAAGTGCGTAAAGCCGGAGTGGTTAAAGCTCGCGCTTGTGGTGTCGATTACGCTTCTCGGCAATGCTTGGACGCGCATTTTCGATTTTCGCCTGCCTTTGGCGCTTGATTGCGCGTTCGGCGTGCTCATTTACATATACTTGGGCTACCACGGGCGCACGCTCATTGCGCTTGTGGATCGCGGCGTGGAGCTTATTAACTCCCGCATACTGCGCTTGGTGCTTTATTTCACGGTTGCCGTGCTCAACTATATCTGCATCATCAGCAACTATATGCCGAATCTCCGCAACGGCGTGTGGAGCTTTATTCCCTTTACCCATCTCAACACCTGCACCACCATGCTTTTGTGGATATACTTCTTCCGCTGGTTTGAAAAGCCGCGCGCCTTTGCACCTATCCGCAAGGTGCTTAAATACATCGGCGAAAACTCAATGGTGTTCATGAGCTTTAGCCATGTGGGGCTTTATATCGGCCTATTCATCGTCAACCGCTTGCCCTTTACGGGTACGGTCAGGGATTTGCTCTACTTCCTGCTCGGTACCCTTGCCGTTGTGCCGATAGTGTTTATCTTCAACAAAACAAAGCTTCATTATATCTTCGGAAAATAGGAGTGAGTTAACATGATAAAGGATATCTACATGAAAGCCGCCGAGCTTCACGGCCATTGCTGCCCCGGGCTTGCCATCGGCGTTCGCGCCGCGGCGGAAGCGGTGGAGCTTTTGGGCGTGACGCGCCGAGGGCATCATCTTTACTGCATTGCCGAAAGCGCCATGTGCTACCTTGACGGGATACAGTGGGTTTTCGGCTGCACGGCGGGCAACCGTAATCTTGTTGTGCGCGAGCGCGGCAAAACCGCATTTAATTTCTATGACAGAGCCAGCGGCAAAAGCGTCCGCTTCCTTGCAAAGCCCCAGCCGGACGGCATGACGCGCGAGGAAAAAACGGATTATATCCTCACTGCGCCCTTTGACGAGGTGTTTGAGAAAACGCCCGTCCGCTTTGAAGCACCGCCCGATGTACACGTGCGTTTTGCGTCCGTTAAATGCCCCGTGTGCGGCGAGGACTGCGCCGAGCCTTATTTGCGCGTCAAAAACGGTGTTACCCTCTGCCTTGACTGCGCGGAAAAGGAATAATAGATATATAACATAATAGGAACGCATCGGCATTTATCGCCGATGCGTTCCTTTATAGTATTCTCTTATTCCTTTACCCCGACAACCTGATACATTTCATCGTTGGAGATTTCGGTCACCACGGTGAGAGATTTTGCGAAGATTGAAGCAAGCTCATCTGCGGGCATAAGCCCCATTGAAACGTGGCTTGCCGCGCCGTGGTGGTGCGCGTCTATGGTTTCGCGGCTTGCCCCGTGCGCCACGGTCAAGCGCCCGCCGGGGGCAAGGAGCGTTGAAAGATGCGCTATCAGCTTCTCCGGCTCGGGAAAGTGGGGGAATGCGTTGTATATCACAATCGCGTCAAAGCCATGTCCGACTTCCGCCGTCTCTACATCGCCGCAGATAAAATTTACGTTTTCCGCCGTGAACTTGCCCTTGGCTATTTTTATCATTTCCGGGGAAATATCCACGCCCGTCACGCTCTGCACATCGCGCGCAAGATAGTCCGGGATGAGTACGCCCGTGCCGCAGGCAACATCTAAAATGCGGCAACCGCTGCCCACACCGGCGTTATCCAAAATGCGCCCTATTTTTTCATCACTGCGCACCATTTCCGCGTCCCATGTCGGCGCGCATTTGTCGAAAAATGCTTTTATATCGCCCTTATTTATCATCTAATAAACCTCACTTAACGTATTAGCCGAAAAAGCTTTCCGTGTCGATTTTGCAGTAGCCGCCGAAGCTCGTGGGGTAGGAGAAGATATCTTCCGCCAGCTCCTTGCCGAGAAACGCCGTTGTAATCTCGTTCGTCTTTTCAACCATGTCGATGTCCTCAAAACGGTCGGGATAAACGGCTTTCGCGGTGTACCAGGTGTTCATGAGCGCGGTTTCAAAGTTGGTGTAATAAGCGTTGTACGCCATTTCGAGGTACACTTCGCCCGTCTGCCACGCCTTGCACGTGTCGAACATCGTGGGGTCTTCCTGATAAAGCGGGGCGATGTTCTTCACAGCCGCCGCGTCCATAATAATTACATCCATATCCTCGCCGAGCGCCACGAACTTTTCCGCTTCTATCGCGCCCACGCCGTCAATGCCGAGGTCGGTCACAACATTGCGGACATTCGCCACATCAAACGCGGCATAGTGCTGGCAGGTCATAAGGTGGTTTGTCGTGCCCCAGTTGCCGAGGCCGCAGATGTATACGCCGGGCTTGTCCTCGTCCTTAATATCTGCCGTGCGCGCGGCAATATCGGCCTTTTCGCTTTCTATGAAGCTCAAAAGCTCCTCGGCGCGCTCGGTTTTGTTGAAAATCTTCCCCAAAAGGCGCAGGGACGCGGCTAGGTCAGCATCAAATACGCCGTCCGGGCCGATTGCGAGCGTCACCACGGGTATGCCGAGCTGCGCTTGAAGCGCTTCGGCCTTTTCCACATCCTCATACTCGGATATCACTATATCGGGGTTGCAGGAGAGTATTTTTTCGCTTTCGGCAGTCTGCGCATTCGGGCCGCCCACACCGCAAGAGGGGAGCGCGGCAAAGCTTTCGCCGTAGGCGAGCACGTAAGGCCGCGCCACAAGGTCAAAAAGCGCCGGGCGGTCGGAAAGGGAAGTGTTGTCTATATCCTCCACGCCGCAAAGAAGCTCCACATCGCCCACGTAGCTATAAAGTCTCAGCGCGCCCGCGCCTATGCACACCACGCGCTTGTAGCTGCCCGGTGTTAAAGTAAGCTCGCGGCCTATCATGTCCGTTATCGTCTCGCTTTCATCGGCAGTGCCTTGCGCCGCGTCTGCGCTTGCCGGAGTTTCTGCGGGTGCAAAAGAGCAGGCGCAAAGCGCCGTGAGCGCCGCGAGAATGAGAAGCGCGGCCAGCAGTCTCTTAATTTTCATATTGTTTTCCCCCTAATATAATTTTTTTACCCTCAAGCTTAATTACTCTTGAGTTAATTTCAAATATATCGCGTATGACCTCTTGCGTCATGGCTTCCTCGCCGCCGGAGTATTTCACCCTGCCGTCCTTGAGGAAGAAGAACTTATCGCCGAAGTAGAGCGCTTGGTTAAGGTCATGCAGGGAGCTTAGAATAGCGATGTTCTTCTCCCGCGCCACCTTTTTGGCCTCTTCTATAATAAGCTCCTCGTTTGCCATGTCGAGGTTGCCTGTCGGCTCATCAAATACCAAGAGCTTGGGCGACTGCGCCAGCGCCCTTGCGATTGCGATTTTCTGCTTTTCGCCGCCGGAGAGGTTTTCCGCGTTCCTGTCGGCAAAGGCTTCTAAGCGCATATCCTTTATTATTTCATCCACAACGGCGTAATCCTCTTTCCCCGCGCGAAGCCCGAAGTAGGCAACGCGCCCCATGAGAATGGAATCATACACCGTCAGCGCGCCGAAATGAATGTGCTGCGGCACATAGGCCACGTACTGCGCCCTTTCTGCGCGTGAAAGCTTTAATAAATCCACGCCGTCAAAGCGGATTTGCCCCGCGCTCGGCGTTTCAAGGCCGAGAATGTTTTTGAATAGCGTTGTCTTGCCTGAACCGTTTTTGCCTAAAAGTATGCCGATTTCGCCGCTTTTCAGCTCCAAATTCACGTTGTCGAGCACGTTTTGTGCCCTTTTGGAGTAGCTGAAGCACAAATTTTCCACACTCAGCATTTGCCGTGCTCCTCCTTGGTGAAGATTATTGCCACGAAGAACGGCGCGCCCAAAAGCGATGTGATAGCGCCCACGGGCAAGGCCGACCCGCCGCCCATGCTTCTTGAAAGCGTGTCGGACATCAGCAACAAAAGACTTCCGCACAGCGCCGACACGGGCACGGAATATCTGTGATCCTGCCCCAAAAGCTTTTTCGTGATGTGCGGGCAGATTATCCCCACAAAGCCGATGATCCCCAAAAAACTCACGCATACCGCCGTTATAACGGACGCGGCCAGCATCGAGATGAATCTCAGCCGCTCCACGTTCACGCCCATGCTCTTCGCGCTTGCATCGCCCGAAAGCATCACGTTATACCGCCACGATAAAACCGCGAATACCGCAAGCCCCAGCGCTACCACAACGGCCATTATCGCGTCCGTTTTGTACGTTGCGCGCCCCAAGTCGCCGAAGTTCCATATAACCGCCGCCGATATGCCGACATCCGTTGCGTAAAACTGCAAAACCGTCGTCGCCGCCGACCAAACGGAGCTTATCGCAAGCCCTGCCAGCACCACAACATTCGGCGAAAACGCCCTCATGCGGCACAGCCCCAATATAACGAGAATGGAAAGCGCAGAGAAGATAAACGCCATAAGGCTCGTGGCGTAAGGGTTTGCGCCCACGGCGTAGCTTGATACGTTGTTGCCGGTGTTCAAAAACCCGCCCGCGAATGCGATTATGGATAGGTTCGCCCCGAAAACCGCCGCATTCGACACGCCCAAGGTAGAGGGCGAGGCCATGGGGTTATTGAGGTTTGTTTGCATAATAAGCCCCGACACGGAAAGCCCCGCGCCCGCTATAATCGCGGCCAGCACGCGCGGAATGCGAATGTTCCATATAATGCGGCTGTGCGCCGCGCTCCCGGTTTTCAAAAGCGCCGCTATGCACTCGCTTATTGTCATGTTCGATGACCCTACAAAAAGGCACACAATTGCCATTATTATAACGGCCAGCGCCATAAGTATAGTTACGGTTTTCTTGCCGAGCTTAGTGCGCGGCGCGCTCGTGGTGTTCATTGAATTCTTCTCTCTGTACTGTGATAGAAAGTATAATAATTTACTTTACGAAAGTGATTATACATTACCCAGTCAGAAAGCGGAAGCCCCCTGGGGGGATAAAATTTTTGCCCTTGTTTACATTGAGGGCGCTTGTGTGCTATAATGCCGATATAAATGAACCTATGTTACGGAGAACGCTATGTTTGAAAAGCTGAAAGCTTTGAAAAATCAATATGAACAGCTTCAAAGCCGCATGGAGCAGCCGGAAACCTATTTGGATGTAGCCTTGTATTCCAAGCTTGAGCGCGAGGCGCGGGAGCTTGCCCCCATTGTTGAGGCGTACACCGCTTACGAAAAGGCACAGGCGGATATCCTTTCGGCGCAGGAGCTTATGGACGAGCCGGAGCTTCGTGAGCTTGCGCAGGAAGAGTATGCGTCCGCGAAAGCCGAGCGCGAGCGCTTAGAGCATGAAATCAAGCTCCTGCTTCTTCCCAAAGACCCGAACGATGCGAAAAATGTCATCATGGAGATTCGCGGCGGTGTCGGCGGGGAAGAGGGGATGCTGTTTGCCGCCGACCTTTTTCGTATGTACTCTATGTATGCCGAGCGCAAGGGCTGGAAGATTGATGTTGCCAATGTCAATGATACGGAGCTTGGCGGCATTAAGGAGATAAGCTTTGTCATCGAGGGCGAGGGCGCTTATTCGCGCTTGAAGTTTGAAGCGGGCGGCCACCGCGTCCAGCGCGTCCCGGTCACGGAGTCCGGCGGGCGCATTCACACCTCGGCGGCGACAGTTGCCGTATTGCCCGAAGTCGGCGAAGTGGATTTTAAGCTCGACATGAACGATTTGAAGATTGACACTTATCGCTCCTCCGGCGCGGGCGGACAGCACGTAAACAAAACCGAAAGCGCCATACGCATTACCCACCTGCCCACCGGCACGGTTGTGGAATGCCAGGATGAGCGCAGCCAATATAAAAATAAAGACCGCGCCATGCAGATAATGCGCTCTAAGCTCTATGAAGCCGAGCTTGCGCGGCAGAACGCCGCCGTGGCCGCCGAGCGCAAAAGCCAAATCGGCTCGGGCGACAGGAGCGACCGCGTGCGCACCTATAACTTCCCGCAAAACCGCGTCACGGATCACCGCCTCACGGGTGATAATAAGAATTTCAACATCGCTTCCGTCATAAACGGGGATCTTGACCCGATTATAGATGCGCTTGTCACTGCCGAACAGGCGGAGCTTTTGGCGGCGCAAACGGAGGTGTAAGCGGCGTGAAAACCGAGATTATAAAAGCCGATTTATCCCGCGCGGCGGAGATAATAAAGCGCGGCGGGCTTGTCGCCGTGCCGACCGAAACGGTTTACGGCCTTGCCGCAAACGGCCTTGATGAGCGCGCCGTGCGCGAGATATACGAGGTCAAAGGCCGCCCTGCCGTAAAGCCGCTTTCCCTCATGGTTGAGGGCAAAAGCGCCATGCGCGAATATTGCGAAAATATCCCGCCGCAAGCGGAGCTTTTGGCGGATAAGCTTTGGCCGGGGCCGCTTACCATTGTGCTGAAAGCGAAGAGCATAGTGCCGGACATTGTCCGCGCCGGGGGCGAGACTGTCGGGCTTCGCTGCCCGGATCATGACTTGACGCTTAAAGCTCTGCACTTAGCAAAGCTCCCCTTTGCCGCGCCCTCGGCAAACCCCAGCGGCGAGGAAAGCCCCAAGACGGCTCAAAAGGTGCTGGAATACTTCAACGGCAAAATTGACGCAGTGATTGACGGGGGCGAGTGCGGCATAGGGCGCGAATCCACGCTTATAGATATGTCGAAAACGCCGTATAAGCTTCTCCGACTCGGCGCGCTTTCGGAAGAGAAAATCGCGGACGCGCTTATATCCGGCATGAAGATTATAGGCATAACCGGCGGCACGGGCAGCGGCAAAACCACCGCGCTTGATACCCTTGCCGACATGGGCGCGCTGACAATTGACTGCGATGCGCTCTACCATGAGCTTTTAAACTCCGACAAAGCCCTGATTGCCGCAATCGAAGAAGCCTTCCCCGGCACGGCAGAGAGCGGAAAGGTGGATACAAAGCGCCTCGGCGCTGTCGTCTTTGCCGAGCCTGCGGCGCTTGAAAAGCTAAACGCGATTACACGCGGCTTTATATTAGCCGAGCTTACGCGCCGACTTCGCCGCCATGCCATGAACGGCGGCACGCTCGCCGCAATTGACGCGATTGAGCTTCATTCCGCCGGGGTGGGCAAGCTCTGCACCGCGACCGTCGCCGTCACGGCGGACAGCGAAACGCGCATACAGCGCATTTGCGCGCGCGATAAAATAACTCGCGAATACGCGAAGCTTCGGCTTGACGCGCAGCATGAGGACGAGTATTATTATTCTAACTGTGATTACGTGCTGAAAAACAACGGCACACAGGCGGCCTTTGCCGCAGAATGCAAAAAACTATTCACGGAGGTATTAGGAAATGAGTGAATTGAGAGAAAAGCTTTTTTACGAGCAGAAAAACGGCTATGACCTTATCGACACCGAGGAGCGCGTTAAGCTTGAAGAGTATTCGGTAGGGTATATGGACTTTCTTAACCGCTCCCGTATGGAGCGCGAGGCGGTTGCCAACGCCATAGCGCTTGCCGAGGAGCACGGCTTTACGGAGTATGTCCCCGGTATGGCGCTCATGCCCGGCATGAAAGTATATAAGAACAACCGCGCAAAGGCGCTCATGCTCGCGGTTATCGGCAAAAAGACGCTGGATAACGGCTGTGTTATCGCCGGTGCGCACGTGGATGCGCCGCGCCTTGACCTAAAGCAGGTCACCATGTATGAATCGGACGAGCTTTGCTACTTCAAAACGCACTATTACGGCGGTATTAAAAAGTATCAGTGGGTCACTATCCCCTTGGAGCTGCACGGCGCTGTTGCCTTGAAAAACGGCGAGGTCATAAATGTCGTTATCGGGCGCGAGCCGGGCGAGCCGAAGTTTGTCATTACCGACCTTCTCCCGCACCTCGCGGCAGATCAGATGAAAAAGACGCTTTCCGAGGGCTTCACCGGCGAGGGGCTAAATATTCTCCTCGGCTCTGCCCCCTATGCCGATGACGGCAAGGACAGAGTGAAGCTTGCCGTTATGAGCCTTTTGAACGATATGTACGGTATCACGGAAGAGGACTTCCTCTCTGCCGAGCTTGCCGCCGTGCCCGCGTTTGACGTGTGCGAAATCGGGCTTGACCGCTCGCTCATCGGCGGCTACGGCCATGATGACAGGGTTTGCGCCTATGCCGAGCTTAAAGCCATCTTCGATGTCGAAGCGCCGGAGCGCACCTGCGTGTGCATCCTCGCCGACAAAGAGGAAACCGGCTCTGACGGCGTAACGGGTATGCAAAGCGCCGCGTTTGATTGCTTCATGGAAGATCTGTGCGCCGCACAGAGCGTTGATCTGCGCCGCTGCTATGAAAAGAGCTTTTGCATCTCCGCCGATGTCACCAATGCCTTTGACCCCCTTTACCCCGAAGTCTCCGAAAAGCGCAGTGATTCCAAGGTTAACTACGGCGTGGGTATCTGCAAGTTTACCGGCGCTCGCGGCAAATCCGGCACGAGTGACGCTTCCGCCGAAGTCGTGGCGTATCTGAGAAAGCTTTTTGCCGAGAATAATGTTATTTGGCAGCTTGCCGAGCTTGGCAAGGTTGACCAAGGCGGCGGCGGCACTATCGCGAAATTCATGGCAAACCGCAATATCGACACCATTGATGCCGGTGTTCCCGTTTTGAGTATGCACGCGCCCTTTGAGGTTGTCGCCAAGCTTGACTGCTACATGACCTACAAAGCCTGCCTTGCAGCCTACAGCGATAAATAAGATTAATATTATAAAGCAAAAGAGCGAGATTTTAGTGTCTCGCTCTTTTGCTTTATATATCTTTACTTTACAATATTTCTATGTTAATATATTACACGCAATTTGAAATTTTGGAGATTAACAAACATGGGTAAGCAAATTAAAAGAGAATCTAATATAGAATTATTGCGTATAGTAACAATGTTGATGATAGTAATGTATCACATAATATATCATTGTGTTGGTGAGCAGTTAGCGAATGCTTCTCTTCTTCACGAACCGGTTGTGTACAAAAAAATGATTATTCTCGTTGTTTTGTATACTTTCGGACACATCGGAAACAATATGTTTATTTTAATATCCGGCTATTTTATGGCAAATAGAGGAAAACGGGGGGGTAATAGAGTAAACATAGCTAAGACTTCATCCAAATTGTTAACCCAGCTGGCGTTTGCTACCCTTGTTTTATTTGTTGCTTCTTTTATTGCGTTCTATGTATCTTTCAAACTAAACGCCGATGTAAGCTTTTCTGTTCTTCAAATTTCCAGATTCAATGATTCATCGTGGTACATCGGCTATTATTTTGTAGTTATGCTGATAGGTGCGTTGTTCCTAAATGATTTTTTGAGCGGCCTTGATGAAAAACAATACTTAGCTTTTTGTCTAGCCGGATTTGGTGTTATATCATTCGGCTGGTCAAAGACCGTTGTTAATAGTTTAGCCAGTGGAGCCTTAACCTTAACTACGGGCTTATCTCTTTATTCGCTCGGTGGTTTTATTCGCAAATTTGAACCATTTAAAAAAGTTCGCAGTATTACATTCTTACTAGTGATTGCATTGATGTATTGTCTTGTTGCTTCATCACATTTAGCCGGTGTATCAATGGAAATAAGGGATTTTTACCTAAACGGCGGCGAAGGAAGTATATCTCATAATATCTACATATACGGGATTAACAGCTTCGTTCCGATTATTATACCTATTTGTCTGTTTGAGCTATTTAGGCGTATAAACATCCCGTACAGTAGGGGTATTAATTATCTCGGCGCATCTACGCTAATGGTTTATCTTATACATGATAATGATTTTTTCCGTACTATTTGGAAAGCAAAAGATTGGGTAACGTTATTGTATGAATCGCCTGCTCGTTTTGTTATTCACCTATGTATATGGACGTTTGGCGCATTTGCGTGCGGAGTGGGAGTGTATGCCCTATATCTTTTGACAGGTAAGGGGTTGAAAAAGCTAAAGCCGTTGCTATTAAATAGGGAAACAGAAAAAGCATTATAGGATGACTAAACCCCGCAGTGGCGGCGATAAGCCGTTCCTGCGGGGTTTTACATTTACGCAAGGTTTACATAATATTATTAAACTTGCTCCGAGAATCAAACAACGTTGTGTTTCCGCCGCTTATTCTCCCGCAAGCTCTTCAACCCTGTGACAGGCGACAAGGCGGCCTTTCACCGGGCGCAGCTGCGGCTCTTCCGTGCGGCAACGCTCGCTCGCGTAGGGGCAGCGCGTGTGGAAGCGGCAACCGGCGGGCGGGTCGATGGGGCTTGGAAGCTCGCCTGTGAGGAGCATATGGCGCTCGGTGCGCGCGCGGGGGTCAGCCTTTGGTATGGCGTTTACGAGAAAGCGCGTGTAGGGGTGGATAGGCTCGGCATAGACTTCGTTTGTGTTGCCTACTTCGCAGAGCTTACCGAGGAACATCACGCACACGCGATCCGCGATGAAATGCACCACGGAAAGATCATGGCTTATGAATAGATACGTTAGCCCGCGTTCATGCTGTAGCTTTTTAAGGAGATTTAGTATTTGATTTTGCACGGAAACATCCAGCGCCGAAACAGGCTCATCGCACACGATAAGCGCCGGGTCAAGAGCGATTGCGCGCGCAATGCCGATTCTCTGCCGCTGACCGCCGGAAAACTGGTGCGGATAGCGGTACAAAAACTCTTCCGGGATACCCACGGCGCGTAAAAGCTCCAGCACCGCTTCCGTAGTCTCTTCGGCGGTTTTGCAAAGCTTATAGGTTTTCAAAGGCTCGGCCACGATATCGCGCACGGTCATGCGCGGGTCAAGGGACGCGTAGGGGTCTTGGAAGATAAGCTGCATACGGCGGCGATAGGCGGCAAATTCTTTCTCGCTCAACGCGCCGAGCGCCGTTCCCTCAAAATATACCTCGCCCGAGGTCGGCTTTAAAAGGTGGATAAGCGCGCGGCCTAAAGTGGATTTTCCGCAGCCGGATTCACCCACAAGGGCGAGCGTTTCGCCCTTATATATTTGCAGTGACACATCGGAAACGGCGTGTACGCTCTTTTTGTTTTTCAAAGGGAAATCTTTAGTGAGATTCTTTGCTTCCAAAAGGATTTCAGCCATTTTGCACCTCCTTTGGATTTACACAGCGCACAAGATGCCCGTGGGACACCTCGTGCAGCCCCGGCACGGTAGCGTGGCAAGCGCTTTGGCACTCGGCACAGCGGGGAGAGAATGCGCAACCCTCCGGCAAGTGCAAAAGGTTCGGCACAACGCCGGGGATAGTTGCAAGCTCGCTTGCCCCGCCGTCAAGCGAGGCCACCGAGGCCATAAGGCCGACGGTGTACGGGTGCTTGGGGTTTGAAAACAGCTCAAAGGTCTCGGCCTGCTCCACAACGCGCCCGGCGTACATCACATAAACATAGTCGCACATCTGCGCGATAACGCCGAGATTGTGAGAAATAAGTATAATGCCCGACCCCGTATCATCGCGCAAATCGCGCATGAGCTGGAGTATCTGCGCTTCAACCGTCACATCAAGGGCGGTAGTCGGCTCATCGGCGATAATGAGCTTCGGGCGGCATATCATCGCCATTGCTATCATCACGCGCTGACGCAGTCCGCCGGAAAGCTCATGGGGGTAGCATTCATAGCGCCGCTCCGGCTCGGAGATACCCACCTTGCGGAACATACGCAAAACCTCGGCCTTGGCCTCGCGCGGGGTAACGCGCCTATGTAAAAGCAGCGCTTCACGCACCTGCTTGCCGACTTTCATCACGGGATTAAGGCTCGTCATCGGCTCTTGAAATATCATGCCGATTTCCTCGCCGCGAACGGTGCTCATCTCGTGCTCGGATAGCTCCGTCAGCTCCTTTCCCGCAAGAAGTATGCTACCGCTGACGATTTTGCCGGGGTATTTCAAAAGGCGGATTATGGAGCGCGCCGTCATGCTCTTCCCGCAGCCGGATTCGCCCACAATGCCGATAATCTTGCCCCTCGGCACGGTGATTGACACATCGTTTACGGCCTTGGCCTCGCCGTGCTGGGTGAAAAAGCTGGTGCAGAGATGTTCTGTTTTCAATACAACGGTGTTGCTTTCCATTCAAAGCACCTCCGATTCACTGGTTTTTCAAATGCGGGTCTAATACATCGCGAAGCCCGTCACCGAGGAAGTTAAACGCAAGCACAATAAGCATAATCGCAATGCTCGGCGATAGGCTCAGCCACGGCTGAGAGTAGAGAAACTGCCGCCCGGTGTTCACCATCAGCCCCCACGAGGCTTGCGGCGCTTTTATGCCGATGCCGAGGAAGCTCAAAGAGCTTTCGGAAAGAATGGCAGAGGGAATGTTGAGCGTAAAGAGCACGATAAGCGAGGGTACACAGTTAGGGAGAATGTGCCTTAGCATTATAGTTAGCTTTTTAACGCCTATCGACCG
>CAYRPD010000016.1:0-22672 GCA_964426095.1 uncultured Oscillospiraceae bacterium
GCCGTCTCATGCTTGGGCGGCGCTACTCCGAGGGGCTTCATCAGGCGATCGAGGCCAAAGAGCACGTGGACGTGCAAAAGGAGAACAAAACCCTCGCCACTATCACGTTCCAAAACTATTTCCGCCTTTACGGCAAGCTCTCCGGCATGACGGGTACAGCCGTCACGGAAAGCGAAGAATTTGAAGCTATCTATAAGCTTGATATAATCGAAATTCCCACGAATAAGCCCGTTGTGCGTATAGATAACCCGGACGTGGTTTATAAAAACGAGCAGGGCAAAAACCGCGCGATAATAGATCAGATTGTAGCCTGCCACGAAAAGGGGCAGCCCGTGCTTGTCGGCACGGTGTCTATCGAAAAGAGCGAGTATATTTCCTCGCTCTTGAAGCGCAGGGGAGTGCCCCATACGGTGCTCAACGCCAAGTACCACGAAAAAGAAGCGGAGATTGTCGCCCAAGCGGGCAAGCTCGGCGCGGTCACGATTGCCACGAACATGGCCGGGCGCGGCACGGATATAGTCCTCGGCGGCAATGCGGAGTTTTTGGCTAAAACCGACTTGCGCAAGGCCGGGTTTGATGATGCCGTCATTGCCGAGGCCACGGGCTATGCCGACACGGACGATGAAAACATTCTCCAAGCGCGAAAGCTCTTTGCCGAGCGCCTATCCGCGCACAAGGCCGTCACGAATGAGGAAGCCGAAAAGGTGCGCGCGGCGGGCGGGCTTTTCATCCTCGGCACGGAGCGTCACGAATCCCGCCGTATAGATAACCAGCTTCGCGGTCGCGCCGGCCGCCAGGGCGACCCCGGCGAAAGCCGCTTCTTCCTCGCACTGACGGATGATATTATGCGTCTTTTCGGCTCTGAGCGTATTATGAGCATGATGGAAACCCTCAACGTTGACGAGGATACGCCCCTTGACCATAAAATGCTCTCCAATGCCATAGAGCAGGCGCAGAAAACTGTTGAAAGCCGCAACTTCCAAACGCGTAAGAGTGTTTTGGAGTATGACGATGTTATGAACCAGCAGCGCAACATCATCTATGACGAGCGCCGCAAGGTGCTTGACGGCGAAGATATCCACGCGCAGATTCTCGGCATGGTTGAAGAGTTTGTTAAGGGCGCGGTCATGGACGGCTTGGGCGGCGCTCCGGCGGAAAACCAAGCCCAGCTTGACGCGGCACTTGCGCCCTTTGAAAAGCTCTTCCTGCCCCATGGCAAGCTTAAGATAGAGAATTTCGGCGGTGTTGCAAAGCCGGATGAAGTCACTGCGCGCATACAGTCCATTGCCGAAAATGTCTACGCCCTGCGCGAAAAAGCGTTCGGCACAGCGCCGAACGGCTTGCCCGTAATGCGCGAGGTGGAGCGGGTTATCATGCTTCGCGTGGTGGACGAATACTGGATGGAGCATATAGACGCTATGAGCGAGCTGAAGCGCGGCATCGGTCTGCGCGGTTACGGCTCTGTCAAGCCCATTGACGCTTATAAGCAAGAGGGCTATGAAATGTTTGACGGCATGGTTCACGGCATACGCGAGGAAACTGTCCGCCGTATCTACACCGTGCAGGTGCGCACCGCCCAGCCCATTGAGCGCAAGGCCGTTGCCAAAAACGCATCTGCCAATGTCGGCGGGGATGCGTCCCTTAAAAAGAAGCCCGTGAAAAAAGCGCCCAAGCCCGGCAGAAACGACCCTTGCCCCTGCGGCAAGATGAAGCCGGACGGCAGCCGCCGCCTTAAATATAAGGAGTGCTGCGGCCGCAACGAATAAGCGCACAGAGGAATAAAACATAATGGCATTTACAGAACAAAATGAATCCGGATTAATCTATATGACCTCTTCCGTCATCAAAGCGCGCCATGCGTTCACAACGCGCTTCGGCGGCGTGAGCACCGGGGACTTTGCAAGCCTTAACTTAGGCTCCGGGCGCGGCGACCCGCAGGAAAACGTGGAAGAGAACTTCCGCCGCGTGGCCGCCCTCATGGGCGCGGGCGGGAATGACTGCTGCGTTACCCGTCAGGTGCATTCAAACGAGGTGCGCGTGGTGACGAGCGCGGATAAGCACGTTTTGGGTACGCGCACGCCCTATGATGCGGACGGGCTTATCACCACGGAAAAGGGCTTGCCCATTTTCTGCTTCACGGCGGATTGTGTTCCAGCGCTTTTGTGCGATTATGAGCACGGGGTAATTGCGGCGGTGCATTGCGGCTGGCGCAGCTCCGTGGCCGATATCCTCGGCGTGACAGTGAGAAAAATGTGCGCGCTCGGCGCAAAGCCGGAGTGCATTACCGCCGCACAAGGCGCGGCAATAGGCCGCTGCTGCTTTGAAACGGATGACGATGTTCCCGCCGCCGTTGAAAAGTATTTATCCGGGGACGCAGACGGGCTTTTTGACCGCGCCGAAAACAGCAAAACCTTTGTGGATCTTCGCGCGGCGAACGCCCGCAGGCTCTTGCAGCTCGGCATTTTGCCGGAGAATATAGATGTTTCCGATGAGTGCACGGTGTGTCTGCACGATAAATACTGGTCTCATAGATACACATCCCGCCGCGGCCTCGGCAGAGGCAGCTTAGCTGCGGCGATAGTGCTGTGAGGAAAGGGAGAGATAGATATGACTAAGATAAAAAGAGCGCTTTGCGCCCTGTTTGCGCTGTGCCTGCTTCTTTCTTGCTCTGCTTGCTCCGAGCGAAGCGAGCGGCTGACCTATGATACCATTGCCGAATCCACCGGCGGCAAGGATGTGGAGCGCGCGGCGGCAGAGGATGAGGTTTTCTCCCTCAACTCCAATTCCTCTCGTTCCTTTAACCCCATGATAGCCACGAACCGCTCTAATCAGCTCATATGCTCGCTCGTTTACGAGAATATGCTGGAGCTTGATAATAATTTTAATATCGTCAAAAACCTTATTATCGACTGGTCAGCCAACGAAGATTATACATACTGGACCTTTACTATCGACCAAGGCCACACCTTCCACGACGGCACACCCGTCACGGCGAAGGATCTTCGCTACTCCCTTGACCGCGCCGTCACGGCGGATCGCTACAAAGGCCGCTTCGCCAGCTATCAGGGCGGCGGGTATGATGAATATACGCTCTATGTCTCCTTGGGCATAGGCGATTCTCAGCTCCCCAAGCTCTTAAATATCCCCGTTGTTAAATACGGCACTTACGGCGATGATTTCCCCATGGGCAGCGGCCCTTATATGTATAATGAGGATTATACCCAGCTCTTGGCCTATGAGGGCTATATCGGCTATCCCATTGAGCTTACGGGCGATGATGCCGACAGCGGCGATGAAGTGGGCGTGCAGGTAACGCATAATGAAAACCTCACTCACCCGCTTGACACGATATACTTAAAAGAGTATACCGATGCCGAAAGCGCCTTGGACGCGTTTGAATCCTCGCTTATAGATGTCGTCATCAACGACCCCTCCAGCTATACAAACCTCGGCTACGCCAGCCGCAACGAGATTCATACCTATGCCACCACGAATATGCACTATGTCGTCATAAACGAGGCCGGAACAATGGGCAAAAACAGCAGCTTCCGCTACGCCCTAAACTTCGCCTTTGACCGCGAGCACATGGTGGAGCTGCTGGACGGTAACGGCGTGGCCTCGCCCATTGCGATGTACCCCACCTGTGACATTTACCCCACGGATCTTGCCAATAACCTCGCTTACGACATGGAAACCTGCGTTGCCGTTTTGGAAAACGCGGGTATAAAGGACTATGACGAGGACGGAAAGCTTGAATATATGTCCGGCTCGCCGCAAAAAATCGAGCTTAATTTTGTCGTCTGCTCGGATAGCTCTGTCAAAACCGGCGTTGTGCGCCGCTTTGCCGAGGACATGGAAACGCTCGGCATAACCGTCAATGTCCGCGAGCTTACTTGGGATGAATATCTCACCGCCATTGAAGAGGGCGATTATGACCTCTATTACGGCGAAATCCACCTGCGAAATAACTTTGACCTTACCGAGCTTATGCAGGTGCGAAATAAGGATAACGAAACCACAAACCTTAACTACTCTAATTCCACCGATATAAGCTACGAGCAGTATATAAATGCGTATCTCGCTGCCGGGTCAATGGAGCGGGAGAGCGCTTACCGCAACCTTGCAGACCTTATAAGCCTTAATGCCATGCTCATCCCCATCGGCTTTGAAAAGCAGCAGATAATCTGCCACAGAGGTGTGGTAAAGGGCATTGACGCAAACTACGGCAACCCGCTTTATAACTTCGTCAATTGGGAGTTTGTAGACGGCTAATCTTGTTCTTATTTTAATGCTATAAAATACGTGAAAATCGCAGAGGTTTTCGGAAAAGGAGAACATTATGACTGACAGAGATCTTATGTCTATGGCAAAGAAAGCGTCCTTGAACGCGTATGTTCCGTATTCTCGCTTTGCTGTCGGCGCGGCGCTTGAATGCGATGACGGTACCGTGTTCACCGGCTGCAACGTGGAAAACGCCGCCTTCGGCAGCACCATCTGCGCCGAGCGCACCGCCTGTGTAAAGGCCGTCAGCGAGGGGCACAGAAGCTTTAAGCGCATCGCCATCTATGCCGACAGCGAAAATTGGCCTACCCCCTGCGGCGCTTGCCGTCAGTTCTTGGTGGAGTTTTCCCCCGAGATTGAGATTCTTTGCGCCAAGGCGGGCGACCGCTATGTAAGCTACAAGCTTTCCGAGCTTTTGCCCCATATGTTCAATTTCTGATATGCAGCTATCTCAGCTTGCCATGTTCGCGGCGGTTGCAAAGGCGAAAAGCTATTCCGCCGCCGCGCGTGAGCTTTATACCAGCCATTCCACGCTCAGCCGCGCCGTAACGGCGCTGGAGCAGGAGCTGGGAGTGCAGCTTTTGCGCCGCGATAATCATGTGGAAAGTCTCACCCCGGCAGGGGAAGTGTTGCTCGAAGAGAGCGAAAAGCTTCTCTCACTTGCCGAGGAAGCCGCCGCGCGCGTCAAAGCCGCCGCAGAAAACCAAGAGGAGGGGAGATAAAGTGGATTTTTTCGCACCCTACGAGGGTAAAGAGCCTTATATTTTTGTCAGCTACGCTCACGCAGATTCTCCCGCTGTAATGGCCGTTATTTCGCATATGCACTCTCGCGGCTATCGCATATGGTATGACGAGGGCATAGAAGTCGGCAGCGAGTGGCCGGAGTGTATCGCCGAGCATTTAAGCGCGGCGCACCTCATGCTGGCCTTTGTCTCCAATGCCTACACGAAGTCCGATAACTGCCGCCGCGAAATGCACTATGCCCTTTCCAAGCGCATTAAGGTTATCAACATCTTTCTTGAAGAAACCGCAATGACCCCCGGCATGGAAATGCAGATAGGCAATATTTTTGCCCTTATGAAATACACCATGTCCGATAAGGTTTTCTTTGATAAGCTCTATTCAGCACCCCTTTTAAATTCCGAGCGCTTTTTCGCTCCCGCCGAGGGCAAAACCGCGCCCGAAGCGCCGCCCGCGACCGATGAGGTACGCCATGTGCAGAGCGATAAAAAGCTTGAAAAGCAAGAAAAGAAAAAGCATAAGGCGGAGAAGAAAGCCAAAAAGCGCATGAGCGCGGGCAAAATAACGGCGCTTGTCCTCACGGCGGTTTTGCTCGTCGGTGCACTGACAATGGGCATAATCGGCCACTTTCTCGGCTGGAATGAGCGCCTTATTATCCGCTATAGTACCCCTGAAATGACGCTTTTGCCGTCCGGCACGGCGGCGGAGTTTTCAACTGCCACGTTTGAGACCGTGGCGCGCTGCTATACCGGCATAGAAACAGGGGATATCTACGTTTCGGATCTCGCTTCCCTTACCGAGCTTCATATCACCGATGTGGGCATTTCATTCGGCGAGGAATCCGATGAAGTGTATATGCTCCCCGAGGGGACGGAAATCCGCGATTTATCCGATTTGCAGTATTTCACCGGGCTTAGAGCGCTTTATATAAATGCTCAGCCCATCTCCTCGCTCGCGACACTGCCTGCCTTGCCTGTGCAGACCTTGAATGTGAGCGCTTGCCGCATCACAACGCTTGAGGGTGTCGGCAAGCTTACAAAGCTTCGTGAGCTTTATTGCGAGGGCTGCCCCGTGGTTGACTTGGGCGACTTGCGGCAATGCTTGGATTTGCGTGTCCTTGACCTCACGGGCGCTGTAATCGCGGATTATTCTTCTCTAAGCTCGCTCAATAAGCTCTCCGCCGTGAAGTTTTCTAACTGCACCACGGCGGATATAAAGCCCGTGCTGCGCCATAGCTCCTTAACCGATATCACACTTACATCTTGTGACCTGCGCGGCAGCTTCTTCAAGAGCTTTGATAAGGAATCGAATATTTCTTCCCTCGCGTTTTACGATTGTCAGCTTGATTCCACCGTGAATTTGGATGATTTTTCGTCCCTAACCTCGCTCACGCTTATAAATACCGGCGCGAACCTCGATTGGGCGATTCTGCGCGAGCTTCCCGCTCTTAGCATCATCAATACCGATAACCCCGCCGCCCTCCCCGCACTTTCAAACTCCGTCACCGTAACGGAGATTAAGGACAAGGGGTAAAACACAATATAAAAAATTATCTGCCGCTCTTTTGAGCGGCAGATTCTATTCTTACTACCTATTAATATATATCCTCTACGACCTTTGTCGGGGGTGCTTCGAGGATTTCGGGGTGGGCGAAGAGATAGCGGTAGGCTTGCAGGAACTGCGCGTAATAATGGCCATCTACCGTGCGCTCGTCAAGGACGAATTTGCAATCGACATATTTATGATCCACAACCTGCCCGTGGCGGTCAATCTCATACGCGTGGCGCTTTGCGCCGAACGCGATGAACACCGGGAGTGTGCCGAAGTTATAAATATGATGATAAATAGGCCCTATGCGAAGTGAACCCATATCCGTGATAATCATCGAGCCGTGAAACGGGCTTGCGTTGAGAAGCTTCTGCGGAATCCAGCCGAAATAGTCCATAACGCGCAAAACGGTGATGGCAAAGCGGATGAGGAAACGCGGGGCTTTCGTCAGCGCCTCGGCCACATCCTCGGTGTTATTGTTGTCCTCGGTGGCTTTTATCTCGTCTATCTTCTCGTTCATCTTGCGGTAAACATCAAAAATAGTGTCTGTCGGCTCAAATACAACCTTAATCGTTGTCTCCGTTGCGTTTATGGAAAGCGTGCGCTTGACGGTCATAACTATTTCAATGTTATCCCTCGCGTAAACGCGGCGGCCGACGACAAAGCGATTTATCCCCGGCAGCATGGACACGCCGCGAATGTAGGCGGCAATGAGAAAATGCAGTATGCCGATGCCCTTGTAGCCCGCTACACGAAGCTGGCGCAAGCGGCGGTCAAGCGCCGTCACTTCAAAGCTCTCTTCATATTGGTTGCAGCCGTCATTCCTCGTGGGCATTATGTAGGGGATGAACTTATTAAACGGCGGCAGAGAGCGCACAAGCCGCCCTTCCTTGCGGTCGCCGTAGCGGCGTTTATATTTGCTCATTATTTATCCTCCGTAGGCATTGCCGCACCCGTGGGTTTGGCATTTAGCTTTCAAAATTTGAAGCATTATCATTATACATTCATTTCTTGAATATTACAAGAAAAATCTTAAAAAGAAAATCATAAAGAATAAATCATGGTGAATATGCACAGAAATGCGTTAAGTAAACGCCGAGCAAATGAATAAAATGTAAATTCATGTAGAAATGACCGAAATTCTGAAAATTCTTGTTGACTGGACGAAATCTTATGTTATAATCTTGAAGAGGGTGTAAAGGGGCTATAAAGTTTTTTATAGCGCCGCACCAAATATTTTGTACACGAAAGAGGAGTGTAGAATGATGAAATCTACAGGTATCGTCCGCAAGGTCGATGAGCTGGGTCGTATCGTACTTCCCATCGAAATGCGCCGCACGCTGGACATCGCAGAGAAAGACGCACTGGAAATCTACGTCGACGGTGAGGATATCATCCTTCACAAGTACCAGGCTTCCTGCATTTTCTGCGACAATGTCAAGGGCATAATCACCTACAAGGGTAGATTCCTTTGCCCCGAGTGCATCAAGAGCATCAAAGAGCTCGACTAAGCATCCTTACGGACGATAGCCAAACCAAACATTTACATTCAGTCGTTGAATGAAACGACTGGGTGTATTTGTTTTCTTTTTTAGAATATTAAACCGTGTCGCAAGCTGCGTTTTCGCAATTTGCGGCACGGTTTTTTAAGCTTTGTTTAAATTAACAATTTCGTGATGTTTTGAGACAATGTTGTGATAGAATTACTCCATAAAAATAATGTCTTGTTTTCAGGGTGAGTAAATGAAAGAACGCTTGGCAAGGTTTATGGCCGGAAGAAACGGCAATGACCAGCTTAATATGTTTTTGCTTGTGGTGGATCTTATTCTGCTGCTTTTGGCAAGCTTTATCAAGAGCATTGCAGGCTTGCTTTATCCGCTTGTGCTTATTCTGCTGGGGATCACTTATTTTCGTATGTTCTCCCGCAACGTCTATAAGCGCCGCGAAGAAAACGGAAAATATATGCGCTTGAAGTATAAGTTCGATGCGTGGTGTCGTCTCAGGCGTGAGCGTTGGGTTCAGCGCAAGGAGTATAAATTCTTCACCTGCCCCAGCTGCCGCACGAGCTTGCGCGTTCCGCGTCATCGCGGCAAGGTGAAAATCGTCTGCCGCAAGTGCGGCACTTCGTTCTTCGGAAAGACCTGATATGTTTGGCTATCTTGCCGCATTGCCCGGGGCGATGAGCGAAGAGCAGCAGGGGCGTTACCGCGCGTGTTACTGCGGCCTGTGCCGTGCGCTGAAAACTCGCCACGGTGAGCTTTCCCGCCTTACATTGAATTATGATTTAACCTTCCTCGTGCTGCTTTTAGGCTCACTCTATGAGCCGGAGGAGAGCGCGGGGGAGCTTCGCTGTGTCGCGCACCCGAAAACGCCGCATAAGTTCTTTTCCTCTGCCGCTACCGACTATGCTGCGGATATGAACGTTATGCTCGCGTATCTTAAATGTATGGACGATTGGCACGATGAAGCAAACTTCATTTCGCTTGCCGAGGGGCGCGTCCTAAAGCGCGCGTACTTATCTCTTGCCGAGCAATACCCACGTCAGCATGAGGCCATGACCGCCTCTCTCGCGGCGCTCTCCGCGCTTGAAACGGCGCGCGATGAATCCCCCGATGCCGCCGCCGCGACCTTCGGCGCGCTCATGGGCGAGGTGCTCGTGTGGCGCGAGGATCGCTGGGCTGACACGCTCCGAGCCCTCGGCAACGCCTTGGGAAAGGCTGTATATATCATGGATGCGGCCATGGATCTTGATGCCGACACGCTTCACAACAGCTACAATCCGTTTCGCCGCTATTACGGCCTTGATAATGAAGCGCGCTTTCGCGCGATTTTGAAAATGCTCATGAGCGAGTGCGTTTTTTATTTTGACAAGCTCCCTCTTGTGCAGGACGCGGATATTTTGAAAAACATTCTCTGCCTCGGCGTTTGGCAGCAATTTGACAGTAAGTTCTCCCCGAAGAAAGAGGAGAAGAAAGGGAACAACAATGTATCAGGACCCGTATAAGGTGCTCGGCGTGTCGCGCGATGCGACAGATGACGAGATAAAAAAAGCATATCGGGACTTGACGAAAAAGTACCACCCCGACCTCAACCCCAACGACCCTACGGCGGCGCAGAAGATGAACGAGATTAACGCCGCCTACGACCAGATTAAAAACGGTACGCCCTCTCAGCAGGACTATCGCCAAGGCTACGGCTACGGCGGCCAGCAGAGCTACGGCGGCTATTCCGCGGGGTATAATCCCTTCGGCTCGTGGTCATCGTGGAGCAGCTGGAACGATTTCGGCGGGGGTGCTTCGCGCCAAAGCGAGCGCAGCGAGTATACCGCCGCGAAAAATTATATCCGCAACGGAATGTACCGCGAGGCGATCAACGCCCTCTCCGGCGTTCCCGCTTCCGAGCGCGACGGCAAGTGGTATTACCTCACAGCGGGCGCGAATATGTACATGGGCAACAAAATCGCGGCGCTTGATGCGGCGCGCCGCGCCGTGGAAATCGAACCCGGCAACGAAGAATATCGCCGCCTTTTGGAGCAGCTTCAAAGCGGCGGAGACTTTTATGATAACTATTCCGCCCATTATTCCACCGGCCTCAGCACGGATAAGCTTTGCCTGACGATGTGCGCGCTCAATATGTGCCTCGGCCCTACCTGCGGCTATCACTTCTTTTGTTGCTGATTGAATATTGAATATGACCTATTAACCCGCCGGGATTCCCTCGGCGGGTTTTGTGCGCTTATGAAAACATCCGCGCCGTGTATTCCTGCGTGTACTTCGTGAGCGCGGCAAAGTCCATGTGCGCTTTGCAGTGATCTTCCAGCTCATCGTGAAGCGCCTTTGCCCGTTTTAGGTGCTCGATTGCAAGCTGTTTCAGCCGCGCTTCCGTTTGCCGACCCTCGCGAAGCTCGGTGCGGTGGCCTTGCAGTGCGGCGGGGTCAATTGCGGCATCAAGGCGTATGTGCCGCGCCGAGGGGAGTGCGTACTCGTTCGAGACGAATCCAACGCCCGCTTCGGGTAAAATCAGCGCATCCAAGCGCGCGGGGTCAAGAGGGGAGCGGCAGAGTATGGCTTCCGCGCCGCATTCTTCGGCCTCTGCGGCGGCGATTTTCAGCGCCGTGTCCGCGCCGTCAAGGCCGTTATCAAATGCGTATATTACCGAGCACTGTTTTTCGATTTCGCCCGAAAGCCATATTTCGCCCTCACAGCTTATCGCGTGCAAAAACCGCTCTCGACGGCGCGGCGCGCCCGCCGCGTCCTTATCCCCGCGCACGTGACAGCGCCGCAGTATGTTCCTTATCCGCCGCTCTATCTGCTCGCGCACCTCGCCCGTAAATACCGGCGGGATATATCCCCGTCTCAGCGCCGCCGCTGACGCGAGATAAGAATACGCCGCGCGGTATTCCTGCTTGTAGGCCGAGTAGAGCGCATCTGTCTCCGCGCGCTCTTTCTCGTCCCGTATTCCCGTGAAAAATTCTCCGAGGTTTACATAATCTCCGTTCACCCCGAAGCGCGCCGGGTCAGTGCTGTGCGGCGCAGTCCCGTCCACCCAGCCGCGTTTGAGCGCGGGGATGTATATCCCATCCAAGGAATGCGGGTCGCCCGAGCACGGTATTTCTTCCGTGTCAAGCCCCCGCGCCTCGGCGCATTGGGCGATTTTGCGCATGAATCCGCTTTTCCCCGTGCCGGGGCCGCCCTTTATCACGGTCAGATAATCGCCCTTTCCCCGGCAAAATCCGTCATACAGCGAATAAAACCCGTCCTTGGAGTTTGCGCCCAAAAAGTATGTAGCTTTGATACGTCATCACCTCTGATATCTATAATATGATACCCCATTCCCGAATGCCATAAACGAAAACACCACGGTGCAGTTAAGTTCATTGCACCGTGGTTTATATATCTATCGTTATCACGTTCACGCCGTTGCGCTCGGCGTAAATTATGGTTTGCATCGTCCCGCCCGGCATTCCGTCATAACAGCATAAAAGCAGGGATGAGCGATCCACCATGTACTTGTTGCGTTGCAGCATACATTCCGGCGTGTAGTCAATTTGCAGCACGTTCACCGCGTCACACTCATCAAGCAGCGCATTGTATCGCTCCCGCTGCTGCCGCGTCCAGCGGTCGGGCTGTGTGCCGCAGGGGACGGCGGCTTCAAGCGTGATATCCTCGTGCTCTTGCCGCAGCGCCAGCACCGCTTCCGCAAAATACGTGTCACAGCCCAGCGCCATGCCGCATATAAAATGCCGATATCCGGCCTGATATATCCCACTCACGCGCGCGGCCAGCTCCTCTTTCAGCGCCACACAGCGCGCGTCAAGCTCGTTTGCGCCCCAAGGCAGCTTCGCCGGTCTGTGCCCGGAAAAGCAACAGCTTATTTCCCGCTTTTTCATCGCGCGCCTCCTTTCGTGTGGTTTCTTTCAGTATATACCACTAAAAAGGTATTGTCAAAGAGAGAATAGTGTGTTATTATGAATATATCTTCAGGGCAGGGTGAGCGCCTACGGCGCAATTCCCGATCGGCGGTAAAGTCCGCAAGCCGTTTTCGGCATGACCCGGCGCAACTCCGGGACCGACAGTAAAGTCTGGATGGAAGAAGATGCTCATAACACCTTTTTTCGTATTATTCGCCTGAAGATACAATATCTTTAGGCGTTTTTGTTGTTTTGCGTGCAAAAACGCCGTGAAAAGGAGAAGTATCTTATGGAAAACCTGCGCTTTGTCCTCGTCTGTGCCGCGATTTTTGCGGCGATCCTCGTGGTGGCTATCTTTGCCGAGAAGCTTTTGAGCAAGGATAGAAAACAGCTTTCAAGCACGCATTATATCAGCTACAGCGCCATTTTCGCCTGCATGGCGGGCGTGCTGATGGTGTTTGATCTGCCGCTATTCTTCGCCCCCGGCTTTTATAAGCTCGATATCAGCGAGCTGCCCGTGCTTATCTGCACATTCTACCTCGGCCCCGTTGCCGGTGTGATTACGGAGCTTTTGAAAGTCATGGTTAAGCTCCTCATCAAAGGCACGAGCACCGCCTTTGTCGGCGATTTTGCAAACTTCGTTGTCGGCTGCTCGTTCGTTCTCCCGGCAAGCCTTGTTTACCACGCAAAGCCCGGCAAAAAATCCGCGCTCATCGGCATGGCAGTCGGCACACTCACTATGACGGCGTTTGGCAGTATGTTTAACGGCATCTATCTCATCCCGAAGTTTGCCGAGCTTTACGGTATGCCCTTAGAGGCCATTGTCGCGATGGGCACAAAGGTGAATGCCTCGATTACGAGCGTCACCACGCTTGTCGTTTTCGCGGTCGTGCCGTTTAATCTTCTCAAAGGCGTTGCCGTCTCGGCGCTCACGTTCCTGCTCTATAAGCGCATTTCCCCCTTGCTCCATAAGGGCGATGAAAAGCTCCAAAAGCGCAGAAGCAAACCTGCCCTCTAACTCACAGCTCCCGCAAAACCCGGCGCAAGCGGGTGATGCTCAATGCAAAATTCAATATCTCCGTGATGTATATAAGCGCGATGTAGCCCGCGAGGGCGAAGCGCGGCAACAGCAGCCACACGAGCAGCAGCCCCACAAGGGAATCGACAATATTAATGCTCATGCTCCACACCTGCTGCCCCAGCCCCTTTAAACAGCCGTCAACGGTCATATCCGTATACATCACCGGCACAAGCGGCGCGAGAAGTCGGATGTACTGTCCGGCTTCTCCGCTTTTATACACCACGATCCCCAGCTTATCCGCGTAAAGCCACATGAAAAGCCCCACGAGGAACGAGAACTCCGCGCTCAGCGTCAGCACCTTTCGCGTTGCCGCGCGGATTTCTCCGCGCCCGCCCTGCACCTGCGCTTCCGTAAGCTCCGGCACGATAAGCTCCGCCAGTGCCGACATTATGCACGAGGGGAAAAAGATAATCGGCAGTACCATACCCTGTATAGTCCCGTACCCCGCCAGCGCGCCGTTTGCCGAGTACCCGGCGGATTTCAGCCCGCGCGGCACGAGGAGATTTTGCAGTGTCGTCAACGCGCTTCGCGCATATGCCGACACCGCCAGCGGCACCGCGATTTTCAGCATTCGCGCGGTCAAATGCTCGCCCCGCCCGCATTCGCAGTAGTGCCGCCGCCTGTCGCCGAGGTACACAAGCCCCATCATGCAAAGCGAGGCCACATCCGCTATCACGCGCCCCGCCGTCACGGCGGCGCAGCTCAGCTCAATATCCGTCAGCGGTACGCACCCAAGGCACAGCCACACCGCAGCTATCCCTAATAACTGCTCGGCAAGGTGTACGGCGCTCGGCTTCCAAACGCGCCCGCAGGCCGTGAAATACCCGGAGAGGGATGCGCACAGCGCCGTACACGGCATACTGATTGCGCTTATTCTCAGCGAGCGCACCGTGCGCGCATCGCCTATCCACAAAAAGCCTATCGGCTCTGCCAGCGCCCACAGCACCGCGCCCGCGAGTAACCCGAAGAACAGCCCATAGCATAAGCACCGGCGCATCGCCGCGCGTATGCCGGAGCAGTCCGTACCGCCAAGCTCCTCCGAGATAAGGCGGGTCGAGGCAAAGCGTATGCCGGATATGGCGAAGGTCGCCATGAGGTTTGTAACCGATATAACAAGCTGATAAAGCCCGATTCCCGCCGAGCCTATCCGCCCTACAAGCCAAATTTGAAACGCAATGCCGATACAGCTCATCAAAAGCGAAACGCCTGTGAGCAAAAAGGTGTTGTATATAAGCCGCTTCTTTTCAATCATGCGCGCACCCCTGTGTAGAGCTTTAAATTCTCTACAGCATATGCGCGCCGCCCTCTCTACTTGTCCGCGAAAAATGCAAAAGCACGGAGAATCGTTCCCCGTGCTTTGGTTTTTAATTAAAACTGTCCGCGTTCGCGGTGAAAAGCTTGTCAATCCGCGCTTTTAAGAGCGCATTTTCGCCCTTTTTCAGCGTTGGGTCACCCTGCAAGAGTGCGGCGGCCTCGTTTTGCGCCAATTGCATCGTGTTCACATCCGCGCCCAAATCGGCCACGTGCATTTCCGGCAAGCCGTGCTGCCGCGAGCCGAAGAAATCGCCCGGCCCGCGCAGCCGCAGATCCTCTTCCGAAATCTTAAACCCGTCATTCGTCCGCGTCATGATTTTCAGTCGCGCCTTGACCTCTTCGCTCGTGCTGTCGGAAACGAGCACGCAGTAGCTCTTGTGCGTCCCGCGCCCGACGCGCCCGCGAAGCTGATGAAGCTGGCTCAGGCCGAAGCGCTCGGCGTTTTCTATTATCATCAGCGCCGCATTCGGAACATCAACGCCGACTTCGATAACCGTTGTCGCCACGAGCACATCAATATACCCCTGCGCGAACGCGGCCATAATCTCGTCCTTGTCCTTGGCTTTCATCTTCCCGTGAACACAGCCGATAGAAAGCTCGGGAAGCTCCATGCTCAGCTCCTTTGCGTGCTCCTCGGCGGATTTCATCGGCAGCGCCAAATCCTCATTCTCTTCCACCATCGGACACACTACAAATACCTGCCGCCCCTCGGAAACGAGCTTTCGTATAAACCCATTCAGTCGCGCGCGGTAGCTTTCATCCACCGTGAAGGTTGACACCTTTTGCCGCCCCGGGGGCAGCTCATCGAGAATGGAAACATCCAAATCCCCGTAGATTATCAGCGCCAGGGTGCGCGGAATGGGCGTTGCGGACATGACAAGCACGTGCGCCCTCTCGCCCTTGCCGATAAGCGCCGAGCGCTGCCCCACGCCGAAGCGGTGCTGCTCGTCCGTCACGACAAGGCCGAGGTGCGTATACTCCACATCGCTTGAAAAAAGCGCGTGAGTACCTACAAGCAAATCAACCTCGCCCATTGCAAGCGCGCCTTTCACCGCGCGCTTGTCCTTCGCGCTCATTGACCCTGTCAGCTTATAAACGCGTATACCGAGCGGCTCAAGCAAAGCGGAGAGGTTTACATAATGCTGCTCCGCCAAAATCTCCGTGGGTGCCATGAATGCGCTCATATACCCGTTTTTCCACGTTTGCCATATGAGCGCGGCGGCGACAAGCGTTTTGCCGCTGCCGACATCGCCCTGTAAAAGCCGATTCATTGCCGCGCCCGAGGTCATGTCACATAATGCTTCGTTCACGGCGCGGCGCTGTGCGCCCGTGGGCGAGTAGGGGAGAGTTGCGAAAAACTCTTCCGTGTCTGCCGCCGTGAATCGCCGCCCGTCATTTTGCGCGCGCTCCGAGCGCATCATACCCAGCGCGCAGGCAAGCACAAAAAGCTCTTCAAATATCAAGCGCCGCCGCGCAAGCTCCAGCGCCTCAAAGTCCGCGGGAAAGTGAATATTTTCATAGGCATAGCGCGCCGGGGCGAGCGCGTTTCGCGCGCGTATAGCCTCCGGCAAAATGTCCGGCACTTGCTCGGCGCATTCGTCCAAGCCCTGCCGCACGGCCTGTTGCACGGTTTTCTGCACAAGCCCCGCGCTCAAAGCGTATATCGGCACAATGCGCCCCGTGGTGCGCCCCGCATCATCTTCCTTTTCGTATACGGGGTTCGCCATGCTCCGCTTTGACCCGCGCAGCTCCATTTTCCCGTAAAAAACGTAAGTCTCGCCTTTTTGAATTGCGTCCTTTACATAACTCTGATTAAAATACGTTATGTCAACCGACCCCGTGTTATCCACGGCGCGGAACTTCACCAGCTCCATTCCGCGCCGAATGCGCACAAGCCTCGGCGTATCGGCCACCGTGGCGAGAATGCACACGGTTTCGTCCGCAAAGGTCTGCGCGATTTGATAGATCTTCGTGCGATCGTCATATTTCTTAGGGAAGTACGATATGAGGTCATAAAGCGTGAATACGCCGAGCTTATTGAGCGCCAGCGCCTTTTTCTCGCCTATACCTTTTATATAACGTACATCGGTGTTTAAATCAGCCATTATTCAACAAAGCTCAATTCGTAGTTTTCGTTCGTGAGTGTGAATTCCTCGATAAGTCCCTTGGTACAGATGATTTTATTCTTGCCGGAAGCGTTGTCGTTGTTGGTTACGAGTATCATTTCAAACCCGCCGTAGGTGCGCCAGTAGTTAATCGCGCGCGACTGACCCATTACGTACATCGCCGTGGAAAGGCAGTCGGCCATAGTCCCGTCCTCGCAAATAATCGTTACTGATTCCAGCGCATTAGATACGGGGTAGCCGGAAGCGGGGTTGATGATGTGCTGATACGTTGTCCCGCGCGAATCGGTGAAGTAGCGCTGATACCCGCCGCTTGTAACCACGGCCGTCTCGCCCACGCTCACAACGCCCAAGTAGCTTGAAGTGTTGTTCGGGTCTTGCACGGCTACGTTCCAGTTAGTCCCGTCCGGCTTTAGGCCGAGTGTCTGCACGTTGCCGCCGAGCGAGATTATCCCGCTCGTCACGCCCGCTTGACGCATGGATTCTATTGCGTTATCCGCCGCGCACCCCTTGGCGCACGCGGCAAAGCTCAGCTCGCCGTAAGAGGGGATAGTAACCGCGTATGACCCCGAAGCGGGGAAGCTCGTGAGCGTCATTTGGTCAAAGCAAAGGCGGGAAAGGTCACTCGCTATCTCTTCCGCCGTGGGTACGTAGTATTTCGCGTCAACAAAGCCCCAGCGCTTAACCAGCGGATAAAGCGTCAAATCCAGCGCGCCGTCACTCTGTTCATAAACCGTGTGCGCCGTGGTGAGCATTTTCGCAATCTGCCCGGACACAACCGTGCCCGCACCCTGCGCGTGGTTAATCGCGTAAACCGTGCTCGTGCTCAGCTCCGGGTCAAGCGCCGTGTCCATGGAAAGGATAATGCTCTCCGCCGCGCGCAAGCCCGCATCGGCGTTCTTGCCGTAGGCGATAAGCGTCATAACCGTGTCCATCGCGAACACCTCGCGCTCGGTTTTCTTCGTCTCGCCGCAAGCTGTCAGCGGCAGCGTCATCGCCAGTACCAGCACGCAGCATATAAGCTTGTAAATCTGTCTTTTATGCTTCATAATCAGCAGTATTTTTCCTTTTAATCAGTATTTTCGGGCGTATCTTCTTCGCCTAACCATACTATTATAGCAGAAAATACTCAATCTGTAAATACATTAGCCCGTTTTCCGCTTATTTAGGCGCTTTTTCCGCTTTTTTATTGACATGAAAACAGCGCCGTTTTATAATATAAATACTTTAACGCTTTACTTTATATTCGTCTTTTCCGGCCTCATTTTCCCGCTGACGCACGGCGGGGAAGTGGCGCTGATGAGAATAAAACGAAAATAAAACCAAAAGGAGAAGAAAAGTATGAAACAACGCCGCATAAAAGCCGCATCCGTGCTGGCCTTGCTGCTTGTCGCCGTGTTCGTGTGTATGTTCGCGGCGGACGCGATTCAGCGCGGCAACGGCACTATTGATGTTACCGAGGGTTGGATTCAAACCGATGTCGGCAACCTCATGTATAAGCTCTATACCCCCGTCACCGCCACGGCAGAGAACAAAGCCCCCGGCGTTTTGCTCCTGCACGGCTATCAAAACGACCATGAAACCTGCGCCGCCTACGCCATCGAGCTTGCCCGGCGCGGCGCGGTGGTGCTCTGCCTTGATGAATACGGCCACGGCGCATCAACCGCCGGGCTTATCAACCGTGGGTATGTCAACCACAAAGTCACCGTCAACTTCGGCGAGGACAGCGAAGCGGACGGCACGTTCAAATCTGCCGGCGGCGCAAAGCGCTACCGCGTCATGATGAACTTCTCTAACCTCAGCTTCTTTGACGAGCATTATACCACCGACTCTGACGGCAACAGCATTACCGACAGCTCCTGCGGCGGCAATTACGCCTACGCGCTCCTCGCCGCCATGGATAATGTCGATTCCACCCGCCTTGCCGTCAGCGGCCACTCCATGGGCACATGGTCCTCGTGGTCTGTCGCCGCCGAGCACAGCGGCACGGACATCGCACCTCAAGCCGTCATTTTGCAATGCGGCGAGCTTTTCCGCGAAAGCGCTTACGATTCCGACAATATCAAGTTTAATAACGTCCTCTTGCTCCAAGCAAAGTACGATGAATTCAGCTATTTCCGCGATTACAAAAACTTCGTCAATGATGAGCTTTTGAAGAGCGACCTGCGCACCGAGTTTCTCGGCTGCACGGCGGACGAAGCCGCGTGGAACACCACCTACGGTGACTTTGCCGACGGCTCTGCTCGCCGCATGGAGCTTTTGAACACCAACCACCGTCTAACCACACACAACGCCCACGGCATTGCCACTTCGATTGAGTGGCTCAATTCTGCCGTCGGCATGGATATGACCCTCTCGCCCGATAACCAAGTTGCCATGACGAAAGAAGCGCTTGTGTTTGTCGCCATGCTTTGCGCGATAGCCTCTCTCATCGCCGTCATGGAGCTTTTGCTCACGCTCCCGTTCTTCGCAAAGGTTGCTCAGCCCTTGCCTGATAAGCGCGGCGTAAAGACGAATAAAGCGTGGTGGCGCGGCGCTGTCATTACAATGCTTATCGCCGCCGCAACCTATCCGTTCATGACCCAGCTCGGCCACGGCCTTTTGCCCCTGCCGGAGAACATTTTCCGCATGACAATCGGCAACGGCTTCCTCTCGTGGTATCTCCTGCTTATCATCATCATGCTTGCCACGAGCATTTCCGCCTATAAAAAGAACAAAAAGCTCGGCGCAACTGACGGCTGGCAGAGCATGGGGCTTGCCCCGGCTGACGCTCCCGATAAGCCCGGCTGGGCGCTCTTGGGGCGCAGTGCGCTGTTGGTGCTTTGTATGCTCGGCGTGATGTACGTTGTTCTCTTCGCCTGTGAAAAGCTCTTCATGCTCGATTTCCGCGTGATTTGGCCGTTCTTCAAGACCTTTGACCTTGCCCGCTTCGGCCAGTTCTTCGTGTATATCTCCGTGTTCGCCCTCTTCTTCATCCTCAATAACAGCAAGATTATGGCCTCGGCGCGTTGCGAAGCCACTTATAAGCCCGGCTTTGCGGGCTTCATGGGCTGCTGGTGGCGCAATGCCCTGATGATGGTCGGCGGCATACTTATTATTGTTCTCATTGAGTATATCCCGTTCTTTATGGGTATAGGCCCGGGCGCGGACTTGCTCTTCAGCTCCACGTTCGGCGGGCCTTTCATGTCCCTGCTCATTCTCTTTGTGCCGCAGGTCGTTGTGTTCAGCGTGCTTTGTACGTACATTTACCGCCGCACCGGCAACGTGTACACCGGCGCAATCACGGTGGCCTCGCTCGCTTGCTGGATAGTCACGGGCGGCTCGGCCATGCTCTGATACTTCCCTCTGAGGTAATTTAATGAACATTATCATTGCTCCCGATTCTTTTAAAGGCAGCTGCACGGCGCGCGAGGCGGCAGAGTATATCCGCCTCGGCGTGAGCGCGGTTTATCCCACGGCGGAGTTTACCCTGCTCCCCATTGCCGACGGCGGCGAGGGCACGGTGGATTCCCTTGTCGCCGCAACGGGCGGCGCGCTCGTTGCCGTTGACACTTTTGACCCCTTGGGGCGCAGTATCACCGCAAGCTACGGCCTGTTGCCGGACGGCACTGCCGTTGTCGAAACCGCCGCCGCTTCCGGCCTCACGCTCCTTGCGCCGGACGAGAGGGACGCGCTTCGCGCATCCACCTACGGCACGGGCGTTTTAATCCGCGCGGCTTTGAAGCGCGGCGCGCGCCGCATTATCCTCGGCCTCGGCGGCTCGGCTACGACTGACGGCGGCATGGGGCTTGCCCGCGCGCTCGGCATTCGCTTTTTGGATGCAGACGGTAGGGAACTCTCGGACGGCGGTGCGGAGCTTGCCCGCCTTGCGCGTATAGACGCGTCCGAGCTTGTGCCCGAAGCTTTAGAGACTGAATTTATCCTCGCCTGTGATGTTAAAAACGTTCTCTGCGGCGAGCATGGCGCGGCCTATGTCTTTGCCCCGCAAAAGGGCGCGGACGCGCAGCAGGTGCGTCTTTTGGATTCAGCGCTTTCTAACTACGCCCGTGTTCTCTCCTCGCAGTTTCACTCCGATGCCGCCTTGCAGCCCGGTTCGGGTGCGGCGGGCGGTATAGGCTGTGTTTTCATGGCGTTTTTCAATTGCGCCGTTCGCCCCGGCATTGACCTAGTGCTCGATACTGTCGGCTTTGACGCGCTCGTTCAACGTGCCGACCTTGTCATAACCGGCGAGGGGCGCTTGGACGCGCAAAGCGCTTTCGGCAAAGTCCCCTGCGGCGTGGCAACGCGCACAAAAGCGGCGAAGAATATCCCCGTTGTCGCCCTCGGCGGCGCGATAGGGGACGGCGCGGACGCGCTCTGTTCCTGCGGCGTGGATGCCCTTGTCTCCGCCGTTTCGCGCGTCACCACGCTTGATGAAGCTATGTCCGGCGTAAAGGAGAATATAATTTCCTCTGCCCGCCGCGCCGCCGAGCTTATCCGCGTCGGCTCTCTGCTCAAATAATTGATACATATTAACGCAAAAACACGGCCTGTCGCTTGACAGACCGTGTTTTGCTCTATTGTTTTATTCTTCTTCGGTTGTGCTTGGCGATTCACTGCCGGTGGGGGTGGGTTCGCCGCCGCCGGGATTGCTTTCGTCCGTGGGTTCGCCGCCGGTGGGGTCAGTAACAACGGGATTGGGATTGGCGTTGCTGTTATCGCCGCCGACGATTGGAGCGCTCATTACAACGGGGGTGGTGTTTGCCCCGGTCAAGCTTTGAGGACTGGGGGTATTCTCGCTTTCAGTTCTTTCTTCATTTGGGCCATATGTAGTTCCCTCGGATAACGTGTAAATTCTGTTTTTAATATTAGCGGTAAGCTTCTGTGCTTCATCAACGGTTTTTCCCTCTTCGGCAGAGGTTATTGTGATACAATTATTTTCTTCCACGTGCTCGTATAATGTGTAATCACTCGTGGAATAACCCGTGGAATAACCCGAATTATTGTCATTTGGATTAAATGTTTTCGGCGTTGCATTGTTGTATTGAATGTGTACTATTTCATCGTCTTTACTCGCGGATGAAGATATGCTAATTTCTGTGTTATTTACTTCATTGTTAATCTCATTACGGGTAAGATAAACGGATATATCAGTAATTTCTCCCCATTCTCTATTTTCTTTAAGTATTCCAAATGGTTGTTTGGGTTGTATCTCAGTGTAGTTAGTATTGTCTGTGCTGTAATAGTATGTTGCATTATCATTTTCGCTTTTTACAAGAATAATATAGCTTGCAGCATTGCGACTTCCGACTACTGCATAGTCATCTTGATTCTCTTTGCTTGTATCCTTGGCATATACATCCATAGTACTAACAGGATCGTTAGAATATGTGACATACAATGTTGTGACTTCGGGGGTTTTAGATATAAGATCGTTAATTATCGGTTTGTCGCTATCATAAGATATTGCACACCCCTCAACGCGCAGCCGCCTTTTGGGCGCTTCTTCCTCGGCGGGCGTTTCCTCTTCCTCGGCCTGTTGCGCCGGGGGCGCGTTGAACCCGCCTATTTCTATGCACACCGCCGCAACGCCGCCGCCGGCGAGGGTGAATTTATCGCCTACCTCAAGCTTTATTGTCGCCGTGCGTGTAAGCTCGCTTATTTTCGCTTCCAGCTCTGTAACCTCGTCCGCCGTCATGCCGTCCTCTTTGATGAGAATAAGCCCGTCTTTAATATACAGCTTGGAAAGGTCAATCCCCAGCTCGCTTATCTTCGCCGTGCTCTCGCGCAAAAGCTTCACTGCCGCCAAGTCCGTCACGCGTATGTACGCCGTACCGTCCTCGCATCTCAGCTCTATCGCGATTCCGTCCAGTGTCAGCGCGTCCGCCGCCGCGCCGTGCATATCCACTGCCGCCGCGTCCGGGCAGCCGTACCCGTAGCCGACCTTTTCTGTCGCAAGCTCCGTGGAATCTGCATACGCCGTCACGCCGAGTGACAAAAGCATACCCGCTGCCAGCGCCAATGTAAGCAATGTTTTAATAAGCTTTTTCATCTGCGATTCTCCTTTTTGTATTTGGTTTTGTGTTTTATATATACGCTTTATTGAATCCGAAATTTATATGCTTCCCGCGCGGCGCACTAAAAATCCATTTCCGCACGGAAATGCGAAAAACATATATGTTTTTCGCCGATGCT
>CAYRPD010000017.1:0-19580 GCA_964426095.1 uncultured Oscillospiraceae bacterium
TATCCATTTCGCTCCCTCTTATTTCCCAAGCAGCCAATCTGCAACATCAACAATTCTGATTCCCTCGTACTGATATTCGGGATTTCTTGTTCTCGCTATTATCATTTTGGGGTAAGCGTCTTTGATTTTCAGCAACGGCTCAACTTCGCGCTCAAATGTTTCTGGCAGAGAAATATTATCCGAAACCTGAATATAAATCTTCTCGCTTCTTTTCAAGGCGACAAAGTCAATCTCTTTTTTATACAAAACACCGACATATACTTCATAGCCGCGCCGGAGCAATTCAATTGCAACAATGTTTTCAATCACTCTGCCACTGTCTGCATTTTTCGTGCCGAGCTTGGCATAGCGAAATGTATGGTCACTCAAATAATACTTGTCGTTGCTTGTAAGATATCTTTTACCCTTTATATCGTATCTTCGGATTCTGTAAAAAGCAAAGGCATTACAAAGATAATTCAGATAATTGCTGACCGTCTTATGATTTATTTTATCTTTATTGGAAGTCAGCGTGTCCGTAATGCTTCTTGCCGAAGTCAGGTTAGACACATTATCCATAAGGAACAGAGAAATCCTATCCATTAAACCAGGATTCCTAACCTTATACTTTTGGCGTATATCACGAAGAATCAAAGTGTCGTAAATATTCTCAATATAATCGTATTTATCTTCCTGCTCTTTATATAGATAAGAACCCGACATACCGCCCTCAAGCATATATCTGTCAAACGCCGAATATCTGTCAGTAAGCCCGAAATAATCTGCATATTCCGCAAAAGAAAACGGATATACCTTTATTTCAAACGTTCTGCCAGTAAACAATGTAGCCAAGTCAGAGCTGAGCAAAAACGCATTGGAACCCGTAATATATATGTCATACATTTCGGTTGCGTGCAGATTATTAATACACAGCTCAAAATTATCACACATTTGAATCTCGTCAATTAAAACGAAATTCTCCATGCCTTCGGTATAATTGGCTTCAATGTATTCATTGAGCGCTTTATAGTCTTTCAGACTGTCGTATTTAGACAAGTTGAAATTGATGTGAATGATATTGGCGTTTTGGTTATTATCCCGCACATAAGCTTTGAACGCTTCCAGCAGTTTAGACTTGCCCGAACGCCGTACACCGGTTATTACTTTGATATCCGGCGTACCGATCACATTTATCATCTTATTCAGGTAATTGCTTCTCTCAATCAGCTTCATGAAAAATCACCTCTGAAACTTATTATACCATGTTATTTCCCGAAATCAACATTTTTTCGTTTTTGGGAAGTAGATTTTTGTTGAGTATCCAAAACAAAAAAAGAAGTCACACTGTCGTGTGACTTCTTTTTTGGCACGCCGTAAGGGATTCGAACCCCTGACCTTCTGGTCCGTAGCCAGACGCTCTATCCAGCTGAGCTAACGGCGCATATCTCTCACTTGAGAGCTTAGTTATATTAGCACAGCTTGAGCGAAAATGCAAGAGGTTTTTTTAATATTTTCGCATTTTACGCAAAAATATTTTACCCTCGGCCAAAAGCGCCGTTACCAGCCCATTGCGTCGGATATGGAATCGGCCACCTCGCCCATGGTTTTAAGGGTTTTGCCCAGCACGGACTTTACACAGCGCTTCTTCGGGTGTACGGCGAACGCCGCGCACGAGCCGACAAGCAGCCCCATACCCATGCCGACATAAAAATTCTTCTTATTCATATTACCGCTCTCCTTAAAAAATAATTGGTTGCAGGGTTAGTATGCGCAATATTTGCGCCGATTGCCGATAAATTGCATTGATTGACGTATGTAAATTGTGGTACAATAAGAGCAAAGCAAAAACACGAAGCATTTCCCCGACACGAGAGGATAAAAAACTATGAGCGTCAGAATATTGGCCGTGGGCGATGTCTGCGGCGAGCCGGGGCTGGACTTTCTTGCCCTGAAGCTCAACGATTTCAAAAAAGAACAGAACATTTCCTTCACCGTCGTAAACGGCGAGAACACCAACGTTGTCGGCATTACGCCCAAGCAAGCGGACGCGCTTTTTCACGCGGGGGCGGACGCTATCACGCTCGGCAACCACACGTGGACGCGCACGGAGCTGCGCCCATACTTAGAGCAGCGCAAGCGCATATTGCGCCCGGCGAACTTCGGCCCGCAATGCCCGGGGCGCGGGATAAACGTGTTTCCGATGCCGTTCGGCGATGTGTGCGTGCTCAACCTTTTGGGGCGCTTCACGCTCGACACGAACACGGATAACCCCTTTGTCATTGCAGACGGGTATATGGCGGAGATAAAGGAGAAGATAATCCTTGTGGACTTTCACGCCGAGGGCACGAGCGAAAAGCGCGCCATGGGCTATCTCCTGGACGGGCGGGCAAGCGCTGTTTGGGGCACGCACACGCACGTGCAAACCTCGGACGCGGGCATACTGCCGCAAGGCACGGGCTACATCACCGACCTTGGGATGACGGGGCCTGTTAACTCCGTGCTCGGTATTGACCCGGAGCAGAGCATAGGCAAATTCATGGGCGACCCGCCGCGCAGATACGAATCCGCCAAGGGCGCGTGCGCAATGGAGGGCTGCATCTTCGACATCGACCCTGAGACCGGGCGCTGTGTCGGCGTGGAGGCGGTGAGGCTGAAATGAGCCGGACACTGAGAATACTCCACACGGCGGATTTACACTTGGATTCCCCGTTTGAGGGGCTGAGCCGGAGCAAGGCCGCCATACGCCGGGGCGAGCAGCGGCGGCTGCTCACCGCGCTGGCCGACTGCGCGCGGCAGGAGAGCGTTGACCTCGTGCTCCTGCCGGGCGATCTCCTCGACAGCACGAGCGCCTACCTTGAAACGGGCGAGGAGCTTGTGCAAAGCTTGGAGCATATGGGCGCGCCCGTGTTCATCGCACCCGGCAACCACGATTTTATATCCCCCCGCTCGCCGTATCTGCGCCTTAAAATGCCGGAAAACGTGCATATTTTCGCATCCCCGGAGCTTGAGTATATAGACCTTCCCGCGCTCGGCGCGCGCGTATACGGCGCGGGCTTTACCGAGGCGCATTCCGCGCCGCTTCTGCGCGATTTCACAGCGCCGCGCGAGGACGGAGTGTTTAATATCCTCTGTATGCACGCTGACCTTACCTCGCCCAATTCCCCCTACAACCCCGTGAGCACGGCGGAGCTTGCCGCTTCCGGCATGGACTATGCCGCGCTCGGTCACGTGCACAAGGAAAGCGGGCTTTTGCGCGCGGGGCAAACGTGGTACTCCTACCCCGGCTGCCCGGAGGGGCGCGGCTTCGATGAAACGGGCGAAAAGCACGTTAATCTTATAGAGCTGAGCGAGGACGACTGCCGCCTGTACCCGCTCACGGTGGCCTCGCGGCGGTATGAGAGCATAAGCGTGGATATCTCGGACAGGGACGCGCTTTTGGCCATACACGCCGCCCTGCCGGATGAGACCGTGCGCGATATATACCGCATAACGCTCACAGGCGAGACGGACGCGCCCGCCGCGCTGACCAAGCTCTACGAACAGCTTTCGGAGCTTTTCTTTGAGCTTCAACTGCGCGACAAAACGCGCATACGCAAAAGCGTGTGGGAGCGCGCGGGCGAGGACAGCCTAAGAGGGCTGTTTTTAGCCAAGCTCAAAAAGCTTTATGACGAGGCAGAGGACGACAAAGCCCGCGAGCGCGCAGAGCAGAGCGCGCGCTGGGGCTTGGCGGCGCTGGACGGCGCGGAGGAGGTAGTACAGCATGAGGATAAATAAGCTGACGGCTTCTTTCGGCAAGCTGGAAAACGAAACGCTGCGCTTTCACCCGGGGCTTAACGTGGTATACGCGCCCAACGAAAGCGGCAAATCCACGTGGTGCGCGTTCATAAAAGCGATGCTCTACGGCGTGGACTCGTCCGAGCGCTCCCGCGCGGGCTATCTGCCGGACAAGGTGCGCTACGCCCCGTGGTCGGGCGCGCCGATGGAAGGGCGCATGGACTTGACCTCGGACAATTTCGACATCACCGTCACCCGCACGACAAAGGCCAAATCCGCGCCCATGCGCGATTTCGCCGCCGTGTATACCGACAGCGGCGTACCCGTAGAGGGCGTGACCGGCGCGAATGCGGGCGAGCTTTTGACGGGCGTGACGCGGGATGTGTTTTGCCGCAGTGCGTTCATCGCGCAGGGCGCTGTCGCCGTGACGGGCAGCCCGGAGCTTGAAAAGCGCATAAGCGCCCTTGTCTCCACCGGGGAAGAGCAAACCTCATACTCCGAAGCGGACGAAACCCTACGCGCGTGGCAGAGGAAGCGGCGGTTTAACCGGCGCGGCTACCTGCCGGAGCTTGAAGCACAGATGGACGACACACAGCGCACGCTCGCTTCCATGGAAGCCACCGTCCGGGAGATAGAGGACTTGGAAGCGCAGCTGAACGATGAAGAAGCGCACTGCGCCGCACTTGAGAGCGCCGTGACCGAAAGCCGCAAGCGCCAGCGGAAAGAGGCGCTTGAAAAGCTCAGCACGGGGCGCACGGCGCTGAAAGGCGCGGGAGAAGCGCACGATGAAGCGCTTGCTAACCTTGCCAACGCGAAAGAGGCCATGCGCGATGCCCCGTTCGGGGCGATAACGCCGGACGAGGCAGATGCACAAGCCGAAGAGGACTTATCCGCCCTTGCTGAGCTTCGCGCGGCGGGCAAAAACAAGCCCACGGCGATATGGAGCGTGCTGCTCTTTGTCCTCGCCGCGGCGTGTGCCGCATTTTATACCCAGCTTCAATCGGTATTCTTGATGATAGGCGCGGGCATATTCGGCGTGGCGGCCGTGGCGCTCATACTGCGCTTTGCCCGACTGCGCCGCGCGGCACAGGAAGCCTTGGACGCGCGCCACGAGATATTAGACCGCTACGGCGCGCGCTCGGCGGCGGATATTCACGCCGCGCTTGACACTCAGCGCGAAATATATGAAGCCCTGCTCGCGGCACAGGAAGCGGAAATCGCCGCGCGCGAGGAATATGACAGCGCGCGCGAAAGGCACGAGGCGTTGGAGAGCGAAGCGCTCGGCGAGCTGGACTTTGCTTCCGGCACATCCGAGGCCGCGCAGCTGAGCCGCGAGCTGGCTTTGGCGCGGCAAAACGCGGAAAACCTCTCTTCTAATCTCTCCCGTCTGCGCGGTAAGCTTGCCGCCGTGGGCGATCCCTTGGTGCTGGCAAGCGAGCTGAAAACCATGGAAGAAGAGTATGACGCGCTGAACGATGAGTACGATGCGCTCACCCTCGCCGTTGACACGCTCCGCGCCGCCGACAGCGAGCTGCAAGGCCGCTTTTCCCCGCGCTTGGGGAAGCTTGCGGCGGAGTATATGTCGTTTATGACGGGCGGGCGCTATTCCGATGTGCTCATCGACCGTGACTTTTCAGCCCGTGCCCGGACACAGGGAGACATCGTGGCGCGCGAGGCCGAGTATCTCAGCTCCGGGACGCTGGATTTGATGTATCTGGCGGTGCGTCTTGCCGTGTGCGAGCTTGCCATGCCCACGGGCGAGGCTTGCCCGCTGATAATAGACGATGCGCTTGTAAACCTCGATGAAGAGCGCTTGGGTCAGGCGATGAAGCTTTTAAGGGAGCTTTCACACGAGCGGCAGATAATCCTTTTCACCTGCCGCGAAGTGCCGACAACGTAAAAAGACTATAATCAAAACCACGCTTGGATTAGACTTGCTGACCCAAGCGTGGTTTTTATGTTGATATTCGGTTTATTCGCTCGCGGCGGGGTATTTGTTCCTCGGCGCGGCGCAGAGAAGATAGATAGGCGCGAAAATAAGCACGGGGAGCACAGCGTAGTTCATGCCGAAGGCGAAGTACAGCGCAATGCCCAGCCCTGCCGCCGCCAGCACGAACGACAGCGCCGCCGGAGCAAGCAGCAAAAAGCGGCTCTTGCTCTTTTCATACGCGCTCGGCAGGCACGCAAAGCCCACCAAGCCGCCTATCAGCTCGCACAGCGCAATCGCGATGCGCGCGGTGCGGTCATTGTGCAGCTCGCGGTCAAACTGCGCGGCATACTCCTCGGCGCACGCGGCAAGGTCCTCGTTTTCGGCCATGAGTACGGCAACGCCGTCATAGTTTTTCAGCGCGGCGCGCGTGGACGCGAGGACGCGTTCATCCTCTTTCTTCTGCTCGGCGGCCTCTTTGTCCTTTTCAAGCTGCTCGGCCTCTTCTAAAAGTGCTTGGCGCTTTTCCTCCAGCTCCGGCTCTTCATCTTCCATTTCGCCGAGGTCGTACCAAATCTGCTCAAGGCCGCCCTGCACCTGGTGCTTTGCGCTCATAACGGCCTCGCCCGCCGCGTCAAGCTTGGCGCGGTTTTCGTTAATCATCGCTTCACCTTGGGCAAGCTGCGCATTTATCGTGTCAATTTGGGCTTGGATATCCGCTTTAGCTTCGTTCGTTTGTCTCTCTGCCTCTTGGCACGCCGCAGCATATGCCGCATCTACTTCAGCGCACGCTTTCTGATAATCCTCATCACTCATCCCCTCTACCTGTTGAGGATATTGAAAATTATCTCTCGGAACAGTCGGCACGGTTATCGAATTATACGCGGCCTGTAGCTGGGCTAAACCCGCTTGAGCTTCGGCCTTTTTTGCGTTAAATTCCGCTTCGGCGGCTTGGAACTGCGCCACACCGTCGGCATACTGGCGGTAAGCCGCTTCCGTCGCTTCCCTCGCCTCTAAGAGCGCATTTGCGCCCTGCTGATAGCCGCCTTGGGTGGCGGTACGCTCGGCAAGGTCGGTGCGAAAGTCGGCCGATTCCTTGTCGTGCTCCTCTTGGCGCGCGTCCAGCTTCTCCTTGGTCTCTTTATAGCTGTCCTCGCCGTCAAGCTTGGCGGAAAGCTCTTTAAACGTGGCTATGCGCTCGGAGAGCTTTTCATGCTCGTCCAAGTCCTCTTTATACTCCTTTTGCGCATCGCCTATGCCGACAGCGCCGCAGATAAGCATAATTGCGCACATGATAGCCAGCACCGCCGCCATAGCCCGCGTTAACGCAGGGTGTTTCATATTAATTCCCCCATGTTTTTAAGTTTTTTATTTTATAACATATAAATATGAAGTTTTCATGTATTGTCGGGCGCGGATTCTTCTTCCGGGGCTAAATACGTCTCGCCCCACTTGGCAAGCTCCGTAAACACCGGCAAAAGCGCCTTGCCCTTTTCCGTGAGCGAATATTCCACGTGCGGCGGAATTTCGTTAAACTGCTCGCGGTGGATTATCCCAAGCTCCTCCAAGTCGCGCAGGGTGGACGTGAGCATGGTGTTTGTGATGCGCGGCACGGCCTTTTTCAGCTCACTGAAGCGGCAGGCCGGTTTTTTGCAAAGCTCATATATAATATGCGTGCGCCATTTCCCGCTCAGCATTTCCAGCGTCCTGCGCATCGGGCAGCGCTCGCTCACCTCTTGCGTCAACACGCGTTTGAGATATTCCTCCGCCGTAAGCTCCTTTTTCATAACCCCTCCCGGTACAAAACACCGTACTTAGTTCTTTCAATTTGCGTACTTGTAAACGCTTTGTGTACCAAGTATAATATTTATACCATAAAAAATCAAGGAGTTTTTTCATTATGAAAACCGCAATTGTCTACTATTCCGCGCATCACGGCAACACCAAGAAGCTTATCGACGCTATTGCCGATAAACACGAATTTGAGCTTATAGATGCCGCGCGTCAGTGCACGGCGGATCTTTCCGCTTATGACCTTGTCGGCTTTGCTTCCGGCATTTATTACTCCAAGTTCCACAAGACTGTTTTGCAGTTTGCCAAGGAGAATCTGCCCGAGGGCAAGAAGGTGTTCTTCCTTTACACCTACGGCGCGGAAAAGGCCGGCTACACCAAGGCCATAACCGAGGCCGTGAGCGAGAAGAATGCGGAAATCGCAGGGGAGTACGGCTGCTTCGGGTTTAACACCTTCGGGCCTTTCAAGCTCGTCGGCGGCATGGCAAAGGGTCATCCCACCGAGGACGAAATCGCCGCTGCCGTCAGCTTCTACGAGGGGCTGTAAAGAGCAAACAGACAGCATAAAAGAGTGTGCTTCCAAGGTCGAAAGCACACTCTTTTTGTCATTAAATCTTATACTTTTCGCTGTATTCGGCATAGTATTTATCAAAATTATGCGAATGCAGCTCTTTGAGATTTATCACATACCCGTGGGTGTCGTACTCATGCGCATGAAGCTCTATCAGGGCAATGGCGAGGTTTGAGCAGTGATCCGCCACGCGCTCGAAGTTCGTCAAAAGGTCGTTGAAGATAAACCCGTGCGCAAGGGAGCATTCGCCGCGTTGCAGTCTATCCACATGGCGCAGCTTCATCTCGTCACAGAGCACATCTATCCGCTCCTCCAGCGGCTCTACGCGGTAGGCCTCCGAAATATCCTCATTGACAAAGGCCTCAATGGATATCGACAAAATCTCTTCCACGGCAGAGGTGAGCGTAATAAGCTCATCCATTGCGGCGGGGGAAAACTCCACCTTTTTGTTGTGCTTTTCCTGCGCATTTTCCGCGATGTTCACGGCGTGGTCGCTGATACGCTCAAAATCGCTGAGCGCGTGCAGGTACTTTGACACGCGCGAGCTTTGCTCCACGGTAAGCTCCAAGGTGGTGACGTTGACAAGGTACGTGCCGAGCTTATCTTCAAAGCGGTCTACCAAGTCCTCCATGCTCTGCACCTTGTCATACCCCGGCTGGGAGTACTCTTTCAAGAGGTTCACCGAGGCGAGCAGGTTTTCCTTTGCGCACTGCGCCATGGAGTTCACGGTGAGGCGGCTTTGCTCCACGGCAACGGCGGGGTGCTCCAAAAAGCGCTCGTCAAGGCGGTCAAACTCTTCGCCCGCGCGGCGCTCGTCCTCGCTCTCTTTAACAATGGCGCAGATGATGTCGGCCATGCGGTCAATCAGCGGGAGCAAAACAAGGGCGGTCACTGTGCGAAACACGCTATTTAAAAGTGCAATCGAAACAGCGTCCATAACAATGTTTTTAATGCCGAAATCCAAGAATAGATCCGGTATGTAAAACGCCACGGCGCAAATGACCGCGCCGGACAGCTCCGCCACAAGGTAGGACATGGCCGTGCGCCGTCCGTTGACGCGCGCGCCCAAGGCCGACAGCAGCACCGGCACCGCCGCGCCCACGGCAATGCCGAGGATAATGGGGTAGGCCGTGGCAAAGGTTACAGCGCCCGTGGCCGACAGCGCTTGCAGAATACCCACGGCAGCGGACGCGCTTTGCAGCACCGCCGTGAACACCGCGCCCACGATTATGCCGATGACGGGATTGGAAAACGTGGTGAGCACATCTATATAAACCTCGCTCTCGCGCAGGGGGGACACCGCACCGCTCATCGACTGCATCCCGAACATCAGCACGGCAAAGCCGAGGAAGATATCCCCCGCGTGGCGCTTTGTAGCGTCCTTGGAGAACATACGCAGCACTATCCCCGCCACGGCGACAACGGCGGAAATGGTGCTCGTAGAAAAGAGCGCCGCCCAGTCGCCGCTGCCCTCAATGCTGGAAAGGCAGATTATCCACCCCGTCACGCTAGTACCGATGAGCGCGCCGAGGATTACGGAAATGGCCTGTTTGAACTTCATCATGCCGGAGTTGACAAAGCCGACTACCATAACGCTTGTAGCGGCAGAGGACTGGATAACTCCGGTCACACCCGCACCGAGAAGAAGCCCTCTCACGGGGGTGCTGGAAAGGCGGTACAATATAAGCTCAAGGCTGCTGCCCGCAACCTTTTTCAGCCCCTCGCCCATCAGCGTCATGCCGAACAGGAAAAGCGCCACTCCGCCGAGAAGAGAGATAACGTTTGCAAGGCTCATACGCTTTGACATCTCCGTTTTTTATTAATAGATATTTATGCCTATTGATATATATGCCTAAATATCTTCATTATATATGATAGCACTCTCTTTCCTCTTTCGCAAGGCAAGAGCAGGAAGAGCGCGTTTAGTTTTTGCTAATATTGAAGCAAACAGTACGGCGCGGGGAAAGCTCCCCCGCGCCGTGCGTGCGTATTAATATATATGTATCACCTTTTGCATTAAATCCTTGGCCGAGATGTTCGCATTGTGGTATCTGGCGCGGTTCACGCTCGCGCCGCCGAGGTTAATGGCCTTTTTCGGGCAGTATTGCAGGCAGCTCAAGCACTGCACGCAGTTGTTTCCGATTACGGCCTTGCCGTTTTCAAGGCGGATATTGCCGCGCGGGCAAAGCTCCACGCACTGACCGCAACCGACACACGCATCCCCCGCGTGCATCGCCGTGCCCTTTTTGTCCGCAATCTTTGGCCACATTTGGCTTTCCACGCGGTTGAGGGGGTTGTTCGGCGGGCGCTTATCACTGCGGCGGGCGGAGAGGATTTCCTCGGCCACGTTCGCCGCGAGCTTCTCCGCGCGCTTTTGCGCCAAGGGGGCGGGCAGCATCGGCATCATCAGCCCGTGCGGGAACAGCCATATGCACGAGCACTGATGCGTAATCTTCGCCCAGTAGTCAAGGTGGATGATTTGGTCGAGCTTATAAAGCCCCGTGCCGAGGTACGCCGCGCACGAGCACACGCCGAACGTGTACGCATTCGGGCTGATTTTCAGCATGGAAACATACTTTTCCATGTCGCCGGGCAGGCCGCCGCCGTAGCAGGGGAACACGAAGCCCACGCGCTTTGCCGCCGTCACATCCTTTACGCTCGGCTCGGAGCGCATCATTATAATGTCCGTATCGCCGAGCTTAGTTGCGATGTTTTTCGCTATATCCAAGCAGTTTCCGCTGCCGGAAAAGCAGAAGATAACGTTTTTGCTCATTTTTTATTCTCCTTATTATTTTGCCGTATTGCCTAATGTACCATGTATTAAATATACTGCGTTTTACATCGCAAAACAATAAACAATCGCGCGTTTACTGTCTATATTGTTCAGCCTACAGCGTCTTTTATCACGCGCAGGGCATTTTTCGCGCAGATAAGGTCAATTTCGTCATCGGTGAAGCATTTTTGCATAGCCTCGCACAGCGTGGGCAGCCCCGCACAGTCGCCAAGCTCCAGCTTGCAGTCTATCCCGTCAAAGTCCGACCCCAGCGCCACGGTTTCAACGCCCGCCTTGTTGCGGATATAGTCCATATGGCGGATTATGTCGGCAGTGGGGGTATAGTCCTCGCGCCCGTTGAGAAACGCCGAATAGAAGTTCACGCCCACCACGCCGCCGTGCTCGGCCACGGCGCGAAGCTGCTCGTCCGTTAAGTTGCGGCTGTGGTTGCAAAGGGCGCGGGCGCAGGAATGCGAAGCGATAAAGGGCTTTTTCGTATGCTCCGCCACGTCCCAAAAGCCGCCCTCGGATAAGTGCGACACATCGGGGATTATGCCAAGCTCGCCCATACGCTCCACAGCCTCAACGCCGAATTTCTTCAAGGGGCGCGCGTGCAGGGCGGGGTCTGCGCTGTTGGGGTAGCCGAGGGAGTTTTCATAGTTCCAGGTGAGCGCCGCAATGCGCACGCCGCGCTTGTACATCTCGTCCACGCGCTCAAGCTTCCCGTCCAGCGCCACAGCGTCCTCAACCGTGAAGAGCGCCGAGATTTTGCCGTCTGCCATGTTCTTTTCAATGTCGGCATAGCTTTTCACGGGGGCTATAAACTCGGCATAGCGCGCGGTTTGCTCGTCAAATATATCCGCCATGGCGCAAAAAAGCTCATACGGCGGCAGCGTCACGCCGTTTCGCGCGGCGCATTCGTGCGTGGCGACAAAGGCGGCAAAGCACTGCAAAAGCACCCCGCCCCGCCGCAGCTTATCAAGGTTTATGTGCCCCGTGAGCGTCATCAAGTCCCTTTTTTGCAGGAACATTTCAAAAATGCTGTCACAGTGCAAATCCGCAAAGCGCATGGAATTCATATCTTTATTTCTCCTAAATTGCTTTTTTTCATATTATATATTGTAGTTTGCCCCGCCGCTTCTGTCAAGTACGCTGCGCACCCAAACCCGCTCGACAAATTTCTATATATTTTTTTGAAATCACCTGCAACTTTTTTAAAACATTTGCGTCATATATCTCAGAAAGCAAAAACGACGTGCCGATTATGTCACCTGCCTTTTTCGCGCGGAGAGCGCACCGCCGAATCGAAAGCCGCGAAAAAGCGTTGAAAATCTTTGAGATTTCATTAATATTGCTTTTTTGTGTTGCAAAGTGTCGGTATGTCATGTATAATGTTATGTAACCCTTTTAGGAGGATAATAAAAATGAAAAAGCTAACTCTTCGGGCGGTATTCTGCCTTGCTCTCGCGCTCGTGCTTGTCGCGGCGCTCCCCGTGGCCGCGTTTGCAGCCGGCTTCGGCTTTACGCAAAATCTCCCGACCACCTATAGCTGCATCAGCGGCCAAACCTACACTCTGAGCGTGGCTGCGTCCTATGGCGATTTAACCGGCGGGCAGGACATCACTTACACTTGGTATGTCGGCTCTGCCGCCTCAACCGGCTCTACTTACACTTTCACCGCAAGCTCCGACTTTACGATTAAGTGCGTGGCTTCCGGGTACGCAAACGGCGTGAGCTATCAGGCAGATTCCAATGTCTGCGCCGTCACGGTTTCCGGCGGCTCTACCGCCGTCGTGACCCCCACTCCCGGCACGACTACTGCCCTTTCCGCACCCACCATCACCGGCCAGCCGGGCTCGGTTAAGCTCTCCGCCGGGCAGACGGCGACCCTGTCCGTCTCCGCCGCCGCGCCTAACCTCGGCAACGGCGTATCGCTTTACTACCAGTGGTTCAAGTCCGCTTCCTCTAACGGCGCAAACGCCACCGAGATAAGCGGGGCAAACACCGCATCCTATACGCCCCCCGCCGCACTTTCCGGCACTACATATTACTTTGTCGGCATAAAAGCCTACAACGGCTCGCAGTATTCCTCGGCGGTTTACTCCAATGTCGTCTCCATAAGCTATGACGGCGCATCCGCCCCGGTCAACAACGGCGGCGTGATGAAGATAACCAAAAACCCCACGGGCGAAACCGTTGACAAGGGCGGCTCGGCCACGTTTATCGCGCGCGCCGACAATGCCTACTCCCGCGTATGGCGCATAGTCAGCAAGGACACCACCAAAACCGTCACCGCCAAGGAAGCGCCCGCTTACTTCTCCGGCCTCTCCGTCTCCGGCGCGGATACCGACACCCTTGTTCTCTCCAACATTCCCGCTTCCATGCACGAATGGAGCGTTGAATGCAAATTCATCGCCGCAGACGGCAAGAGCTATCTTTGCACCACGGGCGCAATAATCCGTGTGAACGGGGCTTCCGCTTCCGCAACCGCTACCCCGACCGCCACGGCAAAGCCCACCGCAACCTATAACCCCACCGCCACGGCAAAGCCCTCGGCAAGCCCCTCGGCTTCCGCCGCGCCTAACACCGGCGACACGTCCACTGCCGTTTCCCTCGCCGTTCCCACTATCTCCACCCAGCCTGTGGGCGCGGTGTTGAGCGAGGGCGAAACCACCACGCTGACCGTCTCCGCCGCACCGGCGAGCGAGAACGGCGGTTCTCAGCTCAACTACCAGTGGTACCGCAACGACACCAACAGCAACGCAAACGGCACGAAGATCTCCGGCGCGCAGTCGGCCACCTATGTGCCCGACACGATTTCCGGCAGCAAGTATTACTACGTGGGTGTTTGGTCGTCTGACGGCACGACTAACAGCAAGGTTATCTACTCCTCCCCCGTTGCCGTGACCTACACTGCGTCCCTCACTTCCCCCTCGCCGTCCGTAGACAAGGACGAGGATAAGGACGATTCCGCATCCGGCCTCGCGCTGGGTATAATCGGCCCTGTTATCGCCATGGTGCTCGCCGCCGCCGCAATCGGCGTGGGTATGTTCTTCCTTTTGAAGAATGTCTCCGGCAAGAAGTCCGACAACACCAAGGGCAAGTATTACGACGATTACGATGACGATTATCGCAATTGATTATCGTGATTTATAAATCTCCTTTTACTCTTAAACACAAAAAAGCGGGTCAAAAGCCCGCTTTTTTGACTGTATGAGGTTAGTATTATGAGCGCATTTTGTTTGAAGCTTATCGCCGTTGCGGCGATGTTTATTGATCACTTGGCGTATACGCTCTCCCTTTCGGGGCTTTATCCGCCGCGGTATATCCTTATGCGCGCCGTGGGGCGCTTGGCGTTTCCCATATTCGCCTTTATGCTCGTAAACGGCCTTGCGCACACCCGCTCCCGCGTGAAATATTTATTGCGCATGGCGGCCTTTGCTCTCATCTCTCAGCCGTTTTTCGCCCTCGCCTTTTCCTCGGCGAGCTATTCCGATGCGCCGTTTTCGGCTTTTAATCTCCTCTCCCCCTCGCTTAATGTGTTCTTCACCCTCGCCGTCTCCCTCGCGGTTATCGCCGCTTTGGATGCGCTTTATATTAGCGCGCACACGAGGCAAAACTATTTCCGTGCGTTGGGGCTTTTTGCCCTCGCCATGCTCGCCGCCGGGCTTATTTTGCCGCGCAGTGACTATGGCTATATGGGGCTTGTGCTCATCGCGGCGCTGTATTTCACGCGGCAAAGCCGTGTAGGCATGGCGGCGGTTATCGTGCTGTGGAGCTTTGCCGAGTACTCCATGCAGCTCTGGCAGTTTGTTGCGTTTGCCGCCCTCGCCGGGGTGCTGACGCTTTTATATAACGGCGAGCGCGGGGCAAAGGCGCGGTGGATTTACGCCTTTTACCCCCTGCACTTAGGCGCGCTTTGGGCGCTGTGCTACGCCTTTTCGCGTTGACTTTCGAGCGGAGAGGGTGTATATTAATCCTAAATTCCCCGCAGGAGGACAAAACGAAATGGAGCAATACAAGCTCAAGCAAAGCATGGCCGCAAACCCCGATGCAAAGCTCCGCGACCTTGTGGCGCAGCTTCTATATGACGATATAATAAACCTCAAAATTAACCCCGGCACAAAGCTCAACGTAAACCAGCTTGCCGCTTCCCTCGGCATATCCCGAACCCCCGTGGCCGAGGCTATCGCAAAGCTTACGGAGATAGGCTTTATCGTACAGCACCCCAACCAGGCGGGCAGCTTCGTGCTGGAGCTGAATTTGCACGATATGATTAGCCTTTACCGCGTCCGCACGGCCATCGAGAGCGAAGCCGCCTCTATCTGCGCGCACGTGGCGGATGATGACACTATCCGCGAGCTTAACGGCCTTGCCGAAGCCTTTCGCGACAGCGTTATAAAGCGTGATATTGACGGTATGCGCGACACGGATATGCCTTTCCACCAGCTTATAATCCGCTCCTGCGGCAACCCTTATATAATCCAGTGCTATGAACAGCTCCTGCCGAAGCTGACGATGTACCAAGCTTCCATGCTCCAATTCATCACCGACTCCAACAGTGACGCGAACCCTTGGATGCCGAGCGTGAAATATAACCACATTTCCGTAGTCTCCGCCATTCGTATGCGTATGCCGGAGCTTGCCCGCCAAGCCATGAGCGAGCACGTAGACGCAAGCTTGAGCTTCACTTCCCTTGTCGGCAACGGGGGCGACCCGTTCAGTATGCTTCGTGATGGGCATTTAAACACTCTTTGATAGGTTATATTTATAATAAAGCAATATGGACACTGCATTTTGCAGTGTCCATATTGCTTTATGCGCTTATTTTATCTTTTTTTGTGGTTATCTTGCGGTTTAATTCGGCGCAATTTGCGCTTTGTAGCTTGCCGCCGCTGATTTTCGCCGAGACGAGGCAACGAAGCGTCGGCGGAACTAAGCAAGGCAAAAGCTCAGTTCACGCGCTCCTTACCCCAGAAGAAGAGTGCAACCGTACCCGGACCTGTGTGCGCGCCGATAGTCGTGCCGACAGAGTAGATTTCCACCTTGCCGTTGAGCTTGGGGAATTTCGCTTCGACGAGATCGGCCACGGCGCGGGCATCGTCAAAGCAGGCCGACTGCGAGATATAGCACTTGCCGGAATAGTCAAGGCCGTTGTCCGCGTCCTGCTCCATGCGGGCGACTATCTCTTTTATAACGCGCTTTTTGGTGCGTATCTTCTCGCGCGGGATGAGGCGGCCGAGGTTATCCATATCCAGCAGAGGGCAGATTTCAAGCAACCCGCCGAACACCGCCGCCGCCTTGGAGATTCTGCCGCCGCGCACATAGGTGGAAAGGTCGGTTGAGAAAAACCAGTGGTGCAGACGGAGCTTATTATCTTCTATCCATGCGGCAAGCTCCTTTGCGCTCATGCCCTCATCGCGCTTGGTGGCGGCAGTGTCCATAATAAGCCCGTAGCCGGAGGATGCGCCGAGCGAGTCGATGATATAAATGCTTCTTTCGGGGTAGCGCTCTTTGAGGATAGAGGCGGCGTTTCGCGCAGAGTTTATCGTGCCGGATATGCCGGAGCTGAGGCAGACGTGAACAATGTCCTTCCCCGCTTCCAAAAACGGCGTAAAATAGTCCACATACTCGGATATATTCACCTGCGAGGTGCGCGTGTCCGCCCCGTCGGCAATGCGCTTATAAAACTCGTCAAAGGGTATCGTTGCGCCCAAATCGTCTATATACTCCTGCCCGTCAATGGCAAAATGGAAGCAAACATAATGAATCTCACGTGCATCAAAATGCTCTTTGGTGAGGTCTGCCGTGGAGCAGCAGCTCAAAATGTAATCACTCATCTTTAACTTGTCCTCTCTTTCGTTTTTTCCTATTCGTTTTCCCAACGCCAAGATTATAGTTTAACTTTTTCCCCGCCGCAAGCTACAAATTAACTCTCCTCTCTCTACGAGTTTAGGAGCGGATAGAGATCTCTACCCGCCCCTAAAAGCAATTCTACACCCTGTAGAATCATTATGTATTTGTTCCCTGTTTTTTGCGTTTTCTGGGTTTTCTCTGAATATTGCAGGCCAAAAAAACTATGATAACCGACGGCACGCCGATGAGGAAAAGCTGCCATGCGCCCTCGCCCGGAAGCACGAAGTAGAGCATGACGAAAATAGAGAATACGAACGCGGCAATGATGTATTGCAACGCCGTGCGCTTTTTGAAAACGCACATCAAAATCATCACCACCAGCAGCGACACCGGCAGCGCCACGGCGAAAATCTTCCACAGGACAATATCCACCGCCATCCACAGCGACACGAACGCGATTATGCACGCCGTCCAAACCGACACGAACACCAGCGCAATTATCATATTCTCGCTGTATGATCTATCGGCGGGCGTGGGCGGCTCGTACTCCTCTTCTTCCTCTTCCTTCGGCGCTTCCCACGCATCGTGCGAGGAGAGCAGATAATCCACCGTCACGCCGAACATCGCGGCAAGCTGCGTCAGCACAAACGCATCCGGGATAGCCTCGCCCCTCTCCCACTTGGAAATGGTCTTGTCCGAATAGTTTAAGCGCGCGCCAAGCTCGGCTTGCGTAAGCCCCGCACCCTGACGCAGTTTTATAATATTGCTGGCCGATACCAGCTTGAGTTCGTTAAGCTCCAATACTTAAACCTCACTTTGAATATCGCATAAGCATTATGGTTTAAAAATTACTTTTATTATTTTAATGAATTTTCCCGCTTCCGTCAAGTAAAACCGATTGAATTAGGCCGCAACATCATGTATAATTAACTTAGTTTTCATATTCTCAACATTTATTTCGGAGGTAAAACGCAGTGAATCTTGAAAAAGCCATAAAAAACCTTGAAACGCGCGGCTTCGGCGTGCAATATTTCGATAACGGCGCACTCGCCGCAGATTACATCGCCTCGCAGATACACAATAGCTCCGTCGGTATCGGCGGCAGCAAGACGGCGGAAGCGCTCGGCCTATACGAGCTTCTTGAAAAGGACAACAGCGTATATTGGCACTGGCGCGTTCCCGGCGCGGAAACCCTGAACGCCGCCCTGACAGCGGATTACTACATTTCCGGCGCGAACGCCGTTTCCGAGGACGGCGAAATCCTCAACATTGACGGGCGCGGCAACCGCGTGGCCGCCACGCTCTACGGCCATAAAAAGGTGTTCATCCTCGCGGCGGTGAATAAATTCCGCCCGGACTTTGCATCGGCACTTGACCGCGCGCGCAACATCGCCGCCGCCACGAACGTAAGCCGCTTTGACGTGAAAACCCCGTGCAAGGTGGACGGCAAGTGCCACGATTGCCGGGCAAAGGACCGCATCTGCAACGCGCTGACCGTGCTGTGGGGGCCGATGATGGGCATGGAAACCGAGGTTATCATCATCGGCGAAGAGCTTGGCTACTGATAAAATACACTTGGAGGATTAAATAATGTCTTTTGTTCGACACGATGGGGATATCCCCGTTTCCCGCAAAAAGCTTTTTGACGGCGCAGGCGAAGCGGAAATGCACATCATCTTAAACGGCGCTGACGAAATGCACGGCAAAGGCCGTCTCTTTAACCACGTTTACCTTGACCCCGGCGCTGAAATCGGCTGGCACATTCACCGCGGGGACGGCGAAACCTATCACATTCTGCGCGGCCACGGGCTTTACAGCGATAACGGCAGGCTCATCGAAGTCTCCGCCGGGGACACCACCTATGTCGGCGACGGCGAGGGGCACAGCCTTGCCAACACCGGCGATGAAGCGCTGGAAGCTATCGCGCTGATACTCTATACTTAAACCTATGAGCATTGATAGTATTCTCCTCCGCCAGCGCGAGTTTTTTAATTCAGGCGCAACACTTGACTTGCGCTTTCGCGAAAAAATGCTGCAAACGCTGCTTTCTGCGATAGATGCGCACGAGGCGGAAATCACCCGGGCGCTCAAAGCCGACCTTGGCAAGAGCGATTATGAGAGCTTCATGTGCGAAATCGGGCTTGCCAAAAGCGAAATCGGGCATATGCTGCGCAATCTCCGCCGCTATGCCCGCCCCGAAACCGTTCGCACCCCGCTTGCGCAATTTGCCGCACATTGCTATATCGCCCCCTCGCCCTACGGAAATGTGCTCATCATGAGCCCGTGGAATTATCCGTTCCTCTTGTCCGTTGAGCCCTTGGCGGACGCGATTGCCGCCGGGAACACCGCCGTCATAAAGCCCAGCGCCTACGCCCCCGCCACATCTGCCGTGCTCGCGAAGATGCTTTCCGAAGCGTTTGAGTATGAGTATATTGCAGTCGTCACAGGCGGCAGGCAGGAAAATGCGGAGCTTTTAAATAAGAAATTTGACCTCGTGTTTTTCACCGGCTCTCAGGCCGTGGGGCGCGAAGTCCTGCGCCACACCGCTGAAACGCTCACTCCCGCCGTGCTGGAGCTTGGCGGCAAAAGCCCGTGCATCGTGGACGAGACGGCCGACATTGCCCTTGCGGCAAAGCGCATTGTGTTCGGCAAGTTTATTAACTGCGGCCAAACCTGCGTTGCGCCCGATTATATCCTCTGCCAAGAGTCCGTGCGCGATAAGCTTCTTGACGCGCTCAAGCTTGAAATCAAAAAGCAGTACGGCGAGAACGCTTTAGCTAACCCCGACTACGGCAAGATTATCAACAAAAAGCATTTTGAGCGTATTTTGTCGCTCATTGACCCCGGCAAGGTCATTTGCGGGGGCAAAGCGGACGCGGACGCTCTGCAAATTGAGCCTACCGTCATGG
>CAYRPD010000017.1:19680-22128 GCA_964426095.1 uncultured Oscillospiraceae bacterium
GCGTTTTTGCCGTTCGGCGGCGTGGGCGAAAGCGGCATGGGCGCGTACCACGGCAAGGCCGGGTTTGACGCGTTCAGCCATTCAAAGAGCATTATGGATAAAAAGACTTGGCTGGATCTGCCCATGCGCTATCAGCCGTATAACCGCAAGCTCTATTTCTCCCTCATCCGCTTTTTCTTAAAATGATGTAGTATTATAATATAGTAGAGCAATCCCGCCTCGGCAGCACGCCGAGGCGGGATTGTTCCTTTTTTCTTCTGTTTTTTATTTATTTCACCGTGTCAAACGTAAGCTGCACTTTGAATAGATCCCCATCTACAACGAGCTTCATTTTCCCGTGTTGCAACTCCGTGAGGCTGTTTGCTATGGAAAGACCCAGCCCGCTGCCCTCGGTGTTGCGCGAGGAATCGCCGCGCACGAAGCGCTCCGTCAGCTCGTCCTCGGCCACGGTCAGCCGCGTTTTGGAGATATTGCGGAAGGTCACAGCCGCCCCGGGGCATAGCGCTTCGCCGCTTGTGCGCGTGACGCGCTTTAGCTCCAGGTATACGCGCGTACCGGGAAGCGAATACTTGCAGATGTTGTTCATCAAATTATCGAACACGCGCCAAAGCTGCTGCCTGTCGGCCATTATATAAACATTCTCCTCGGGCTTGTTCATCACAAGCTCCAGTCCGGCCGCGTTCAGCTTATCCTCATATTCCCCCGCCGTTTGCGTCAGCATTACGCCGAGGTCACAGCGCTCGGGATTGACGGCGAGGTTGCCCGTAGAAGCCTTGGACGCTTCCAGCAAGTCCTCAATCAGCTTTTTCAGCCGCGCCGACTGCCGCGACAGCACCGCCAAATACTCCCGCACCTTTTCATTGTCAATCTCCTCTTTCTCCATGAGGTCAACATAACTGACAATGGACGTAAGCGGCGTTTTTATATCGTGAGAAACGTTCGTGATTAGCTCGGTTTTCAGCCGCTCGCTCTTGACGCGCTCGGCTATGGCCTTGTTCATGCCGTCCGTAATGCGGTTTAGATCCTCTCCGTGCTCGCGAAGCGCCCCGCCCATACGCGCGGTATCCACCCGGTGCGCCACATTCCCGTTTGCAATCTCGCGCCCGGCGGTCAAAAGCCGCTTCATCGCCGCAACAAGGTATATCCCCAGCGCGATAAGCACAGCCCGCTCGAAAAACCAGCCGATCATGTGGTCGCCGCAGTCAGTATTCACCATGAACACAAACTCGATAAGCAATACCGCCAGTACAATCAGCACCACGCGCGGCACAAACGAGATTGTTTTAATATCGCCCGCAAGCGCCCTGAGCGCTTTTTTGCACCATGACAGCACACGCTTGACTATCTTCCAACACCACGCAAGAATTTTATAGCAAACGCAGGATTTAATCGCGTTTTTGAGCTTCACGCGCACCGCAAAGCTCATACACCACAGCACCGCCACCGCGATAAGCCCCAGCACGCTCACGCCCAGCAGCGCGCCCAGCGCCATATCCATGCGCCACTGTTCTATAAGCGTCACCGCAAGCCCCATGCACCCCACGCCGAGCACGAGCATACCCGCCGTGTAGATATCAAAGGGAATGCGCTCCACCCAGCTTGCCGTCACTGCGCCGTCCGGCGCACGGCGGCCTGCCGCAGCCATGAGATACACAAAAAGCGCAATCGTCACCACGCCCGCCGCCACGGTGAGCGCAAGCAGCTCATAGCGGCTTTGATAGAGCTTCTCTACCGCAAGCGAGGGGATATAAAGCTCACTGTCGGCAGGTATCTCCGCAAGGATGTAGCCGTAGATAGTGTACGGCGCTTTTTCTTTTTCATATACGGCATATTCCTGCTCTTCATTCTCGGCCTTTGTCTCGTCCTCGCTCTCGGCTTTGTCTTTCGCGTTCACCGCACCCGCATCGGGGTCGGTGCTCTCCGTGTCCCCGGCGATTACAGCTTCCGTTGCGGCAGCCGCCTCGCTTGAGCGCCCCGCCCAGGTGTAGCCGTAGCCCTCCTCGCCGCGATAGACGATAACGCCCTTTTCCGTGCTGTTGTTATAGTCATGCTCTTCCAAAAAGTCTATCGTCTGCGGGAAAGATGCGTACTGATATTCCCTGTTGCCGAGCGTATCTTCAACCACGTTGCCGTCCTTATCCACCAAGGTGTAGGCAAAAGCGCTGTCGATTTCTATACCCTCCGTGCTCTTTTCAATGGCGAACTTCGCAAGCGTGTTTTCGCTCTGCCCGTAGCACCAGTTTTGGTATATCTCGCCCGACATTCCGCCGTAATCCAGCTCATACGCTCGATTCGCCGTCAGCGCAACCACGCCCGTGAAGCTTGCCGCGAACACCCCCGCAAATGCGATAATCAATATAAACGCCAGCACGCGCAAACTCATGCTGTTTAGTATTTTGTTCATGCTCTCTCGCCCCTTTCTTTCGGCTTTTCAAACTTATATCCCTG
>CAYRPD010000018.1:0-8118 GCA_964426095.1 uncultured Oscillospiraceae bacterium
GGTGATGTTGCAGTTTATCTTCCCAGCGGTTCTATGACGGTTGAGGGCGGCACTATCACCGGCGGTACCGGCATCTACATCAAGTCCAGTAGTCTTACTCTTAACGGCGGTACTATTAATGCAACCGGTGCAAAACAGAATTACGTTTATAATGGCAGCGGTTGCCAGAACACCGGTGACGCTATAGCGGTTGAGTATTCTAAGACTGGAGTTTACGGCGAAATCAGTGCTGTTACCGTTAACGATGGCAACATCAGCAGTAAAAACGGTGAAGCAATAGCAAAGTATGTTAACGAAGATAATACTCAAACAGACAAGAACAAGACTGCTGTTACCGGCGGTGTTTTCTCTGATGATTCCGCGCTTGAGTATGTTAACAAGGATAACACTGTTATTGCAAAGTCCAACGGCAAGTATGCAGTCGGCGAATCTGTGCTTGAGCTTGCTAAGCCCGGCGCAACTGTCGAGCTGGTTAATTTGCCCGATGAGTACAACAACGGTACGATTGACCTTCCCGGCGGCGTTACCATTGTCAACAGCACGGACAAGGATATCACCATGAACGGCATTACGCTCAAACCCGGTGAAAGCTTCACTGTGCCTTATAGCTTTGCTTACACCGAATCCTACTCCAAGTACTTTGTCGTTGAAGGCGAAGAGCAGGAGTGGACTAAGGGCAGTGCAGACGGCTTGACCTTCAAGCTCAATTCCGAGGACGTTATTAAGGTTCTCATTGACGGTGTTGAGGTTGAATTCACTGTCGAAAACGGCGAGATAGTCATCTCTGCCGAGGTTTTGGAAGCCCTTGAAGCGGGCGAGCACGAAATCGAGTTCGTCTTTGCCGACGGCAGCTGCAAGACCGTATTCACCGTAAAGTAAGCGCCTTTTTAAAAGGCTTCCCCTTGAGGGGAAGCTGTCGGGCTTCGCCCGACTGATGAGGTGTAGCGGCGCAAGCCGCGTTTAATACCAAACTTTTTTACAATTCCCTGTGTTATAACTTGGATGGCGAACAATCGGCAGAGCTTAGCTCCTGCCGTGGCGATATAATCGGCGGTATATCTTCCGCCGTGGCGAATAGCCCCGAAGCTTGTTTGATAACAGACTTCGGGGTTTTTTTATTCTAATCTTATCAACTGGAATAAAAAAGGTCAGCGATTCGCGTTGAATCGCTGACCTTTTATCGGTATTTGCTTATATATTAATCTTCAATGGGGTATACGCAAAGCTCCACATCGCTCTTGGGGAACGATACGCACGGGTGAATCCAGCCGAACTTTGCATCTGCCAAACGGCGGCCGTCCGCATCCTCGGGGATGTAAACCTCGCCGCTGACGAGCTTGGAGTGGCACCAACCGCATTCGCCGCTGCGGCAGTGGGACGGGGCTTTGATGCCCGCGCGCTCCATTGCCCACAGCAAAGACTCTTCGCCGAAGCAGGCAACCGTCTGCTTTTCGCCGCGAATGTCAACCGTGAGCTTAAACTCCTTGCCCTTGGCCTCTTCAGGGAAGTCGGCGTTCTTCGCCGCGCCCAGATAGTCGCCGGACATTTCCATGCGATAGCGGCGCTTGGGAAGCCCCAGCTTCTTCATCTCGCCCTCTTCAAAGGTGTACATACCCTTCGGGCCGCACATGAACACGGAGTAATCGCCCTCGGGCGCGTACTTCTTGATAAGCTCGGCGGTGATAAAGCCGTGCTCGTACCCGGCCTTTTCCTCTTCGGAAAGGATGTGTACGACCTTGACCTTGCCCTCGGAGCGCGCGGCAACGGCTTCTATCTCATCCTTGAGAAGTATCCCGTCGGCAGTGCGGCTGCCGTAAAGGATGGTCATTTCAAAGTCCTCAATGCCGTCTGCAATGGCGGCGGCCATGGAGTAAAACGGCGTGATGCCCGAGCCGCCCGCAATGGCGATAACGTGCTTTGCGTCTCTCAGGTTCTGATAGTAGAAATCGCCGAGAGGGCCGCTTATATCCACTTCGTCGCCCTCTTTCCAAGTGGTGAGAATGTGCTTGGAAGCGTAAGAGGGGTTGGTGAGCTTTATGGTGAGGGTGTAGCTTGTGTTGTCAGAGCCAAGCGCGTCCTTGGGGTTGGAGCGGATGGTGTAGGGCTTATTCACAAGCGCGCCGTCAATGTTGAGCGAAACGGAAACATACTGGCTTGCGCGGAAGTATGCCATTTCGGTCGTGCCTTTCGCGGTGTTCGGCACGAGCGTGAAGCTCTTCGCGTCGCCGTGATCGACAACCTTTGCTATCTTCACGTGCTGAACCGCCGGGTGCAGCTTCTTTGCCAGCACGTTTGCGTTGTATATAGACTGGGGGATAGTGGCCGGGGCGGCTTCAATGTGCTTCAGTCTCGTTTTGACTTCGCCCAGGAACGGAAACGGAGTAAGCCCCTTGAGCCCTTTTCTGGAATAATTGTATTTGCCCATCTTATTTGCCCTCCTTCATGTCCTCAAGCATGTATCTGGCCTGCTCAGAGCCGGACAGGTACGCCTGAGAGTAGCCGTCCATCTGCGTGCCGTGGCCGCCGACAAAGCGCAGACCCTTGATGTTGTAGTCCTCGTGGTGGCCGCACTGTACGCGCGGGAACATACCGTCCCACGTGGCGGGGAGATAGCCGTAAACGTCGCCGCGCGGCGTGCCGAGATAGCGCGCCCAGGTGACGGGGGAAGCCACGACGATTTCTTCAATGTGGCCTTGCAGGTTGCAGCCGGTGACTTCCTCGTAGCGCTCTACGGATTCGCGCGCCACGCGGTCTTTAATCTTGAAGTATTCTTCCTCGGTTACATCCTTGAACGGGTCGCCGGTGTAGAATTTACTAAGCTGCAAGAACGCGCGCCCCTCGCCTGCGGCATCGGGCAGAGCGTTTGTCAAAACGGTGCAGGTAATGTCCTTGTGCGTCTCCAGCGAGTCGGACGCGAGGAACTGCTCGTGGTTGTCGGGGCTGTAGCGCATGAACGTGTCGTAGTTTTTCAGCCCAAGCTCCTCGGCGGATGCGTCAAGGCCGAGGTAGATGGTGAATGCGGCCTGTGCCAAGCGCTGTGCGTTCATCTTCTTCTTTTCGTATTCGGGCACTTCGTTCTTATCCACCATGCGGTCATACACTACGTGCGGCATGAGGTTGGAAATAACATAAGAGCAGGGGATGTACTTCCCGCCCGCAAGCAGAACGCCTTTTACTTCGCCGCCGCGAATGTCAATCTTCTCAACGGTGGTGTTGTACCAAATGTCGCCGCCGAGCTCGCGAATCTTAGCGTCAAACGCGAGGGAGATTTCGTGCGAGCGGTTCTTTGCAAACCAAGGCAGCTGCGTGAGGTAAACGTAGGTCATGAATACATAGGGGGCAAAGCTCATCTCCGTGGAGTCTGCGGCTACGTAAGTCCAGTAAGACTCGAAGATTTGACGCGCCTTGTCGGGAACGCCTATCTTGCGCAGCATTTCGTCACACGGCTGGGGAACAAGGCACATAAGGTCGTAGTACTTGAGCATCATTTCAACCTTTTGCAGCCCTTCCGGCTCGTTGTGGCGCTCGTAGAGCCATTCAACGCCGTCAACCAGCATACGGCCAAGCTCAAGCACCGTTGTCATCGACTCGCGGCTGCCGGGAACGGCGCGCTCCATCTCGTCAATGAACGCCTGTACGCCCGCGGGCATGGCTACATTGAAGCCGCCCTCGTCGGTCGCGATGGATGCGAAGCTTTCGTTTGCACTGCACCATTCAACATCCAGCCCGTAGTGATCCTCAAGGAGCTGGCGAACAGCGCCGCGCTTGCCCTCGCCCTCGCCCGTGCCCATCTGGCACAGCTCATGCAAGGTCGCTTCAAATTCGTAATTGCCGCGCACGAAGCTCGTGGCGCAGCCGCCGGGCAGATTGTGCTTTTCCAGCACCAGCACCTTTTTCCCGGCCTTGGCGAGATAGGTCGCGGCGGAAAGCCCGCCGTTACCCGCGCCTACAACGATAACGTCGTATTTTTGCATAATACTTCCTCCGTTTGTTATGTTCGTCGGGGCTTGCCGATATACACCCCTGTGGTATAGCCACATATATTTTACCCCATTTTTCGCTCAAGTGCAAGAGAAGATTGTTATTTTATCGACAAAAAGTTTTGCCGTTTTTTGTTCAAAATATATATAAAAAAACTTTTGTGGCTCGGTTTTGATAACCACACTTGATTTTACGCGCTTTTTAATGTAGAATACATTTTGCAAATTCCGACGCACGGAGGTTATACCGCGTCATGCAGAGTGTAGACAACAAGAATTTAAAAGCGAGCTTTATTGAACATATAAAAATGCAAATCCTCTCCGGCGAATTAAAGCCGGGGGACAGGCTGCCCCCGGAAAGGGAGCTGGCCTTGCAGGTGGGTATGAGCCGGGGGTCTGTCAACCAAGGCATATTGGACTTGGAGCGCATGGGCTTTTTGCGCATTATCCCGCGCAAGGGCACGTTTGTCGCCGAGTATGTCAAAAACGCCACGCCCGAAACGCTCTCCGCCGTTATGAGCTATGATTCGGCGTATATTGACGGGGCTTTGTTTCGTGACTTTATGGCGCTTAGAATCTTGATTGAGCGCGAATGTACGCGCCTTGCCTGCCTTAACCTCACGCCCGAAACGCTTTCCGTTTTGCGCGCGCATACGGACGCTATATATGCCGCCGATGATGACAAAATGCCGGAAGCGGTGTATCTCTACCATAAGTGTATAACCGTCATTAGCGGCAATCAGGCGTATGCCATGGTGTATAAAAGCTTTGAAAAAATGCTCTGCACCCTCATTAAGGAGCACTATTCAAACCACGCCGAGCTTTCCGAGTGCTTGCCCAAGTTTGAAAAGCTCACCTCGGCAATTGCCCGCCGCGATTTACCCGATGCCGACCGTTGCATCCTCTCCATCCTCGCCCAAGCGCAGGATTATCTTGATTATCATCTTAATAAGCAAAAAAACGCTCAGAAATGAGCGTTTTTTGCTTATTCGTTTGCTTTTTGCGGGCAGAACGCGTCAATCACGTTGAAAATTGTGTTTTTCGTGAGGTTGTCGATTATATTCAAAAAATCGTCCGGCTTTTCCTCGCACCCGCCGTGAATCCATTCCTCTATGAGCGACATTGTGCCTTTGAGGTAATAATCCACAATGTAATTAAAAAACTTGGCTTCAATTTCAATCGCCGCGTTTCGCTTTTCCTCGGTTTCTTTAATGCAGTTTTCCGTAAAGCGGGCGATGTAAGGCCGCATTTTCGCGCACAAAAAGGCGCTGATATCGGCGGCGTATTTTGACTTGAACACGGTGCAGAAAAAGTCTTTATTGCTCTCGATAAGGCGTACCCACTGCCGCATTTTCTCTTTCCAGTTGGCGGAATCCGCGTCTTTTAAATCAAGCGCGCTCATCAGCACGGAAATGCGCCACTTCAAGAGATCCTCCATGCTGTGAAAGTGATGATAAAAGGTTTTGCGGTTTATCCTGCCTGTCTCTATAATGTTGCACACCTTTATTTCGTCCAAGCTTTTTTCTTGTAAAAGCTCCGTCAGCGTGTGATAAATATGCTCCGGCGCATAGCCCCTCATGGTTAACCCTCTCTTTTTTTAGTCATTTCGGTATAATGTACCGCTTATTAGACATTATACCACGCTATCCCATTTACAAGCAAGTGCTTCTTTGTTATAAAAAAAGCACAGCGAAATTAAAAAGAAAGGGAGCATTTTAACTATGGCGTATGATATGTTGCGCAGTGAATGCAAAATAGGCAGCATGACTGTGAAAAACCGCGTTTTCATGGCGGGGATAGGTGTGATGACGGGTGACCCCGGCTGCACGGCGGGAGCGCGCGAAACGGAGTATTTCAAGGAGCGCGCCAAGGGCGATGTAGGGCTTATAATCACCGCCGTGACCCGCGTGAACGATACTGACGGCGCAGTAGCCCCCACGCAGTTATCCATGGCGCACGATAGGTACATTGAGCCGATGAAGAAAATGGTGGACGAGATTCACGCCGCCGGTGCGAAAATTGCCGTTCAGCTTCATCACCCCGGGCGGCAGAATTTTGTTGCCTTTTCCAACATGGCACCCATGATAGAGGGCATTGGCAGAGCGTTTCCGTCCGCTTGGGGCGGCTTACTTAAAATTCTCGGCAGCTCCGACACGGCGGCGATGTGCCGCCCGCCGATGAGCACGATGGCGAAGTATTTCATGCGCCATAACTACGCGCCCTCTGCCGTGCCTTTGGAATACGGCGACACGGCGATTACAAATCAGCCCGTCCGCGCCCTGACAGTAAAACAGATCAAGCGCATTGAGCGGCAGTTTGCCGAGGCGGCCTTGCGTGTTAAAAAGTCCGGCGCGGACGCGGTGGAGTTTCACGCGGCACACGGCTATCTCATTTCCGAGTTTTTCAGCCCGCATACAAACCGCCGCACGGACGAGTACGGCGGCAGCCTCGAAAACCGCACCCGCTTTTTGAAAGAAATCATCGAGCAAACGCGCGAGCTTGTCGGCGAGGATTTCCCCATTATCGTAAGGCTCAATGTGGATGAATTTTACCGCGATATTGATATGCCCGGCACGGGGCTGGAGCTTGAAGAGGGGCTGGAGATTGCAAAGCTCACGGAGAAGTACGGCGCGGACGCAATAGATGTCTCCTGCGGCACGTATGAAACGCTCAACCACCTCATGGAAGTCACGACCTATCCTCTCGGCTGGCGCACCTACCTTGCCAAAGAGGTGAAAAAGGTTGTGAATATCCCCGTCATGTCCGTCGGCATGATTCGCACGCCCGACCAGGCGGAGGCGCTTTTGCAGGATGAGAGCATGGATTTTGTCGGCCTTGCCCGCCCGTTGATTGCCGACCCCGAATGGATGAAAAAAGCCGAAGAGGGAAGAAGCGAGGACATAGTGCGTTGTATAGCCTGCCAAACCTGCAAAATGACGCAGATGAAAAACGCACCCGGCGGCGAAACCGGGCGCTGTGCGCTCAACCCCAGAGCGTGCCACGAGTTTGAGTACCCCAAATGCGGCGCGCAGGACGGCAACGGCAGAAGCGTGGTTGTTGTCGGCGCAGGCCCCGGCGGCCTTACCGCTGCGAGGGAGCTTGCTTTGCGCGGCTTTGCCGTGACCGTGCTTGAAAAAGCCGCGCTGCCCGGCGGTCAGCTTCATCTTGCCGACAAGCCGCCCCGTAAGGAAAAGTACGAATGGCCGACGCATGACCTTTATCGCGCGGCGCAAATGGCCGGGGCGAAGTTTGTTTTCAACACCGAGGCCACGGCGGAAACCGTAATGGAGTATGCGCCCTATGCCGTCATAGTCGCGACAGGGTCAAAGCCCCTTGTGCCGAATATTCCGGGCGTGGATTTGCCCAATGTCACCACGGTCACGCCTATCCTCGCGGGCGAATTGAAGCCGACAGGCGAAGATATATTGCTCATCGGCTCGGGCTTGACGGGGCTTGAAACCGCGCATATGCTCACGGAGCTTGGAAACCGCGTCACCGTTTTTGAAATGGCGGACAGCATTGCTCCGGGCGCATGGTTCCAGCAGGTGCGCGATGTAGTGCCCAAGCTCAAAAAGGCCGGGACGGAAATCAACCTCAACTCCCGCCTTGCCGAAATCGCCGAAAACGGGATATACGTTGAAAGCACGCTTGATAAGTCTCAGCGCTTTGTCCCCGGCACGATGGTGGTGCTCTCTCTCGGCGTGAAGAGTGAAAACGAGCTTGTGAAAGCGCTTGAGGGCAAGTGCGAAAATGTCTATGCCGTGGGCGATGCCGTAAAGGGCGGGTATATCATAGATGCCACGCTCCCGGCGTTTGAGCTTGCACGCAGCTTGAAGTGAGTAAAGGATGAGCGCTGTATGAAAATTGAAACCTTAAAAACCGGGTCAACGCTTGTTTCAAGCGCCGTGCCGGATAGGAGTACGCACAAAAGCGCCTTGGCGTATACAGGCTTTTTTCAGAAAAGGAGCGCGCGCATAAGCGTTCCTGTGAAGTGCTTTTATGTCACGGTCAAAAACCACAGCTTTCTTATTGACGCGGGCTGGAGCGTTGAAGTGACAAAGCACCCGATTCGTCATCTCGGCCTCGGCCTGTGGTTTGCAAGCGAGCCTGTAATGGAAGAGCGGGAAGCGGCGGTAAA
>CAYRPD010000018.1:8218-11255 GCA_964426095.1 uncultured Oscillospiraceae bacterium
ACTGTTACAGCCTACCTCACCCCAACGCACAGCGCGGGCAGCGTTATCTACAAGATAACGGACGGCGAGCGCTTCGCCCTCGTTGTCGGCGATAACGGCTACAGCGAAAAATCTTGGCAAGCGGGCGTTTTACCCGGAATCGTGTACAATAAAGACAATATGCGCTTGTGCCTCGATTGGATAAATGCGCAAGCCGCAAGCGAAAACTGCGTCGGAATATACTGCGCACATGACCCTATAGATAGATAAGCAACGCCCCATATCTCGTTTTTTGCGAGATATGGGGCAATTTTCGTATTAAAACCAATCAAAACTTAACGTTTATATCCACGTTGCCGCGAACGCCGTTTATTTTGCCGCTTTCGGTGTATTGCCATAGGTCATAGCGATACGGCACATTGGGGGAGGCGCTGTTGCGCGTGTAGTTTGCTATCCACAGTGAGCTTGACGCGGTTGAAGCCTTGCTCAACTCATGCTCCACGAAGTACACGCTGGAGTACAGCCCAGCCTCGTACCCGTGCTGGCGGATAACGGAGCAAAACGCATTTATAATGCTCTCGCGCTCGGCCTTTGTCAGCGTGTCCGCGCGTCCGTTCGGATAGTCCCCGGAGTATTCCGTGTCAAAATACACGGGCAAATCAAGCGGCGCGCCCGCGAGCGTGGAAACAACAAACTCCGCTTCTTCCACGGCCTCGCGCGCGTTGACGGCGGTGGAGTAGAAGTATACGCCGAGCTTGAAATCGGCATAGTACGCTTTTTCATAGTATTCGCGAAAGAGCTTATCTATATATATCCGCCCGCTGCCCCAGCCGCGTCCGCCTATGCGCAGTATCACAAAGTCCACGCCCTCTTCGCGAAGAGCCTCCCAGTTGACGCTTGTATTAAAGCAGGATATGTCGATACCAATCTCCTTTGCCGTGCGCCCGTCCGAGGTTTGGTAGTATAGCTTCCCGTCCACGCGGTTTAAGCCGGGGGCGAGCGCGGAGAGGGAAGTACCCTCATGCGTCACGGACGGGACAGAGCATATAATGTCCTCACAGATTACTAAATTATCTTCCGATATAAGCGAGATTACGTAATTCCCCGGTGCAAGCTCCACAAGGTAGCAGCTGCCGTCATCGTAAGTGGAGCAGAGTATTTCATCGCCGTCGGGCGTTGTGAGCGAGAGGAGAAAGCGCACCCCCGTCACGGCGTTGCCGAAGCTGTCGCACACGGTTATATACATATCCTCGCCGTTTGACACTGCGCGCAGGACGACCTCGCCCATGTATGCTTTGTTCGCGCTTTCCCGCTCGCTTTGCGCGCGCAGCGCGTCCATTGCGGCGGCGCGGTTTGCCTTATAAACGGATATCTGCGGCGCGAGAATGAGCGCGCAGGCAATAAGCGCAATCACGGGCAGCACTATGACGAGCATACGCTCGTTTTTTTCCTGCCTTGCCCACGCGACAAGGTCTGTAAGTAGTTTTCTCATAGTCGAATCTCTGTTGCTTTACGCATTTTCTACAAAATAATAGTCTATTACCTCGGTACTTGTCAACAAAATTTGCGCCTTGTTTATTATATGCGAATGTGTTAAAATTCTTTTTATGATTACTGAATTTCAAAAAGAATATATAGAAGCGCGCAAAGACTATATTCGCGCGGAGTTTTCACAGCTCAACGATATGCAGCTTGAAGCGGTTATGGCTACCGAAGGGCCGCTTCTCATATTGGCGGGTGCGGGCAGCGGCAAAACCACGGTTTTGATAAACCGCATTGCAAACCTGCTCAAATACGGCAAAGCGTCCGATTGCGAGGATTTGCCGCCCTATGCCGATGAAAACGGCCTTGCCCTCTTGAAAGCGCACGCGCCGGAAGCGGCGCGATATGCCGCCTTTGAGCCGGTTGAGCCGTGGCGCATTTTGGCGATTACCTTCACCAACAAGGCCGCCGGGGAGCTTAAAACGAGGTTGGAGCGTATGCTGGGCGCGGACGCGGCCAATGACATTTGGGCGTGTACGTTCCATTCAGCGTGCGTGCGCATACTCCGCCGCGATGCGGAAAAGCTGGGCATTACCTCAAGCTTCACGATTTACGACTCTGCCGACAGCCTTAGCGTGATGAAGCGCATTATAAAGGACATGGAGCTTGACGATAAGGTGTACGCACCGCGCAGTATGCTTTCCGTCATTAGCCGCGCGAAAAACGAGGGTATAGGAGCGGAAAGCTTTCATAAGGATGCCGAGCTTTCCGGCGATGTGCGAAAGATAAAAATCGCGAATATATATTCTGAGTATGCCCGCCGCCTGTTCTCCTCAAACGCGCTGGATTTTGATGATTTGCTCTATTATACCGTAACTCTCTTAAATCGGCATGAAGATGTGCGCCGCTATTGGCAGGAGCGGTTTAAATATGTGCTCATTGACGAGTATCAGGACACAAACCGTCTCCAATACCTCTTCTCGGCGCTTCTTGCAAAAGGGAGCGGTAATATATGCGTTGTAGGTGATGACGACCAAAGTATATATAAGTTCCGCGGCGCGACAATTGAAAACATACTTTCCTTTGAACAGGAGTATGCCAACTGCCGCACCATCCGCTTGGAGCAAAATTACCGCAGCACCGGTCATATCCTTGACGCGGCCAACGCTGTAATACAAAATAACACCGAGCGCAAGGGCAAAAACCTTTGGACGAACGCCGGGGACGGGGAATTGGTCAAATGCTATTTCGCCGATAACGAGCGGGACGAAGCGCAGTATGTGGCCTCGTGCATAATGGACGAATACGGGCGCGGCGGGAAGTGGCGCGATAACGCCGTGCTTTACCGCATGAATGCGCAATCGTATCAATTTGAATATGCCTTTAAGCGCCTGGGCATACCTTACCGCATTTTCGGCGGCACGGGCTTTTTTGAGCGCGCCGAAATAAAGGATATGCTATCATACTTAAACCTTGTCGCCTCGCCCTCGGACGATTTGCGCCTTATGCGCATTATCAATGTCCCGGCGCGCGGCATAGGCTTGACAACGGTTGAGCGCTTGCGTCAGCTCGCGGC
>CAYRPD010000018.1:11355-21585 GCA_964426095.1 uncultured Oscillospiraceae bacterium
GCGCTCTATACGGATCTTGATAATTTCGACCCCGATCAAGACTGTGTTGTGCTGATGACAATGCACACGGCCAAGGGGCTTGAATTTCCAACGGTGTTTCTTGTCGGCATGGAGGAAACCGTGTTCCCCGGTATGCGTTCTATCGGAATGCGCGAGGAAATGGAAGAGGAACGGCGGCTGTGCTATGTCGCGATTACGCGCGCAAAGCGCCGTTTGGAGCTTGTCTGCGCGCGCCAGCGTATGCTTTTCGGCCGCACCACGGCAAACCGCGTTTCCCGCTTTGTAAGCGAGATTCCGGAAGAGCATATAGAGAAAAACATTCCCGAGCACTATTCATACAATACGCCGCCCCGGCAAAGCGATTACGCAAGGCGTGAAACGCCCCGCGTTACTGCCGTTACACACACAAAGACGCAAAGTGCGGAGCTGCCGCAGTTTGAAGTCGGCGACAATATAGTGCATAAAGCGTTCGGAGCGGGTGTAATAACCAAGATGCAGCCGATGGGCGGGGATTTCTTGGTGGAGATAAATTTCAGCCAAGGCTTAAAGCGCCTCATGCTGCGCGCTGCCGCGCCGAACATGACGAAAGAAACGGATTAATAAAAAAGAGGTAATTGATGCTTAATAATAAAGGGCTTTGGGGGCGCATTGCGCTCCTCGGCACGGCGCTAATTTGGGGAAGCTCCTTTTTCATCTTCAAAAACACCCTTAACGATATCGGCACACTTTGGCTTTTGACTATACGCTTTGCTGTTGCAACCGTTGTTTTCATGGCCGTGTGTTGGCGCAAGGTTATCAAAATGCCGAAGCGCGTTTTTTGGGGCAGCGTATGGATGGGGCTTTGCTTGACGGCGGCGTATCTCTTCCAAACCTACGGCTTGGTGTACACAACGGCGGGGAAAAACGCGTTTTTGACCGCATCCTACTGCGTGATAGTGCCGTTTTTGGCATGGGGCTTTTATAAGAGAAAGCCGGGGAAGCATAATGTGGCGGCAAGCGTGCTGTGCATTGTTGGCATCGGCTTTGTCTCGCTTGACCACGGCTTCGGCGGCATGAACATCGGCGACGGGCTTACGCTCATTTGCGGCTTTTTCTACGCTTTGCAGATAGTGATGACGGAAGAATACGTGAATGAATGCGATGCGCTTCCGCTCACCACGGTGCAATTTGCCGTGTCGTGGCTTGTGTGCATGGTGCTGGCGCTTTTATTTGAGCCTGCGCCGCAGGCATTGCCGCGCAATACCTATTTCACCGTTGCCTATCTCGGCGTAGTTTCCACGGCAATCGCATGGTTTTTGCAGGCGTGGGGCATGAAGTACACGCCCTCATCCACCGCCACCGTTTTGATGACGCTGGAATCTGTTTTCGGCGTAATATTCGCCGCGCTCTTTGCAAATGAACAGGTAAGCTCCGGGGCAATGCTTGGCTTTGTGCTTATTTTGGTGTCTGAGCTTTTAAACGAACTCGGCGCGGGGCTTTTTAATCGTAAAGCGCCGGATAGTCTGCAATAAGTTTTTCTGATATATACCGCCGTAAAATCCGGATAGGGGAGGGCTTTGCTTGAATACTAAGCAGAATAAACTTAATATTTCGCGGCAGAGCCTTGCTTTTGCGGCGCTGTTTGTCGCGGGCGTTTTGTTCATGCTGTGGAAAGCGCCTTACGGCTTCGGCGGCAGTGATGAAGCGTTTTATCTCACCGTGCCGTATCGCCTCACGCTTGGGGATAGGCTCTTTTTCGATGAGTGGCATATGTCCCAGCTCGCTTCGTTTTTCACCTTGCCCTTTGTCGCGCTTTATACGCGCGTAAACGGCTCAACCGAGGGGCTTATGCTCGCCGCGCGCTATGCCTATATTGCGTTTCATGCGCTTTTTGCGCTTATTCTCTACCTGCGTTTGAAAAAATACGGCGCATTTTCTGTTGCGGCGAGTATGCTTTTCTTGCTCTTCACGCCGTTTGACATGATGTGCTACAGCTATAATACCGTGGCGCTTGATACGCTCGTCCTCGCCGGGGCATTTGCCGGAACGGCGCAGAAAGAAAAGCGCGCGGACAAGGTTATTGCGGGCGCGTTTTTCGCGTGTGCGGTGGTTTGCTGCCCGTACCTCGCGGCAGTGTACGTGCTGTATCTTCTCCTTACCGTGCTTTACTCCGCAATGAGAAAGAAAACTCACGGTGCTGTATGGGATAATGAAGTTTTCACTTATCGCTTTTTCGGCCTTGTTACCTGCGGAGTTGCGATAGTTTCCGCGCTTTTCGTGGCGTTTTTCTTCACGCACTGCTCTGTTAGCGAGCTTATAGCCTCGCTGCCCGGCGTTCTTTCCGACCCCGAGCATCCGAGCTACACGATTGTGTTCATGCTAAAACACTATGTGTATTGCTTGGTAACAGCGCATAAGCTTATGCTTTTGCCGCTGGGGCTGTATGCGGCCTCGCTTGTATGGCTCGCGCTTGATAAAAAGCGGCGGGAGCATAAGCATATACATCTTTTGCTCGCTTCTTTCTGCGCGCTGTTGTGCTTTTTCCTCTTTGCTAAGGAACTTACGCAAAGCTATTATAACGGGATAATGCTTCCGCTGTGCTTTGTTGGCTTTACGGCGTATTTGCTGCTTGAAAATAAGCCGAGAGGGCTGTTTGTGGCGTTCTTCGCGCTCGGAATTGCCTACTCCCTTTGCGTTTGCGCTACATCCAATATGGGCTTTGATGTGCTGAGTATGGCGCTTTGCGTTTCAAGCGTTGCAAGCTGTGTGTTTATCGGTATGCTGCTGAATGAGCTTTCCGCGCTCAATAAACCGCAGCGGCGTATTTTGCGCGCAGCGGGGCTTGTTCCTTTGGCGGTTTTATTCGCGCTCATGATTACCGTCAAGGCCGTGCATTGCTTTTGGGATGCACCCCCTGCGGCGCTGGATAGCAAAATACCCGCCGGGGCGGCGCGCGGCATTGTAACGAGCGAGCGTTTAGCGAATGACTATATGCGCATATATGACGATATGCGTTCATATGAAACCCAAACGCCCGGCAAGCTTTTCATCTACGCGCAGGAAACGTGGTGTACGCTTTTATTGCCGCAAGCGTATGAATCGGCTTCGTTTTCCGCTTGGTTATCCGGGCAGGACGAGATTACCGAAGCTCGCCTTGCGATGTATTATAAGATAAACGCGGATAAATACCCCGATTATGTGTATATCCCCAAGGATAACGCCTTTGCGCAGCCGGGGCTTGACTCTGCGCGCATATACGCCGAAGCTGAGCAAAACGGCTACACCGTCCGCGAAAACGATGTTTCGTGGAAGCTGGAGAGGGCGAAATAGCGCCCTTTCTACAGTAAACGGAAAATATTCATCATTAGGCTTTGATTTCTTGCACATTATATGATAATATAAATTGTTAAATACGGTTTTAAAGGAATGTAACTATGGCAGATCTGAGAAAAGAGATCGAAAGGCGCAGAACCTTTGCGATTATATCCCACCCGGACGCGGGCAAAACCACGCTCACCGAGAAGCTTTTGCTTTACGGCGGGGCGATACAGATGGCAGGCTCGGTTAAGGGCAAGGCCACCGCGCGCCACGCGGTTTCCGACTGGATGGAGCTTGAAAAGCAGCGCGGTATATCCATAACCTCGTCCGTCATGCAGTTTGAGTATGAGGGATATTGCATCAACATTCTTGACACTCCCGGTCACCAGGACTTTTCCGAGGATACCTACCGCACGCTCATGGCGGCGGATTCCGCCGTTATGGTGATAGATGCGGCGAAAGGCATTGAGCCGCAGACGCGCAAGCTTTTTAAGATTTGCGCCATGCGTCACATTCCCATATTCACCTTTATAAATAAGCTTGACCGCGAGGCGCGCAGCCCCTATGACCTCATGGAAGAGCTGGAAAACGAATTCGGCATAGGCACTTATCCCATGAACTGGCCTATCGGCTGCGGACAGGATTTCAAAGGCGTGTACGATAGAGAAAAGCGCGAAATCCTTGCCTTTAACGAGTTTCATCGCGGGCAAAGCAAGATCCGCGCAATCGAATGCACCCTTGACGAAACCGACAAGCTCGATGAGCTTATCGGCGCGCGTTTGCGCGCAACGCTCACGGATGACATAGAGCTTCTTGACGGTGCGGGCTATGACTTTGACATTGACAAGGTGCGCTCCGGCCGTCTCAGCCCCGTTTTCTTCGGGTCTGCGCTCAATAACTTCGGTGTTGAGCCGTTTTTGGAGTGCTTTTTGCGCATGACGATGCCGCCTTTGCCGCGCGTATCGCGGGATGATATTGTTGACCCGTTTGATGAGCATTTTTCGGCCTTCGTTTTCAAGATTCAGGCCAACATGAACAAGGCTCACCGTGATAGAATCGCCTTTATGCGCATATGCTCCGGCCGCTTTGAGCGCGACAAAGAGTATTACCATGTGCAGGGGGCAAAGCCCCTGCGCCTTGCCCAGCCGCAGCAGCTAATGGCGCAGGAGCGCGCCATTATCGACGAAGCATTTGCCGGGGATATCATCGGCGTGTTCGACCCCGGTATCTTCTCAATCGGCGACACGATATGCGAAAAGGGGCAAAACCTCTGCTTTGAGGGCATACCCACCTTCGCACCCGAACACTTTGCCGCCGTTGAACGCGTTGACACCATGAAGCGCAAGCAGTTTGAAAAAGGCATTATGCAAATCGCGCAGGAAGGCGCAATACAGATTTTTCACGAGCCGTATACCGGCGTTGAAGAGGTCATTGTGGGCGTTGTGGGCGTTTTGCAGTTTGAAGTTTTGGAGTATAGGCTCAAAACCGAGTACGGCGTGGATATCCGCCGCCGCACAATGCCCTTTGAGCTTGTGCGCTGGGTTGAAAACGAGGATATAGACATATCCCGTCTCAATCTCACGAGCGACACCAAGTGGGTGCAGGATTTCAAGGGAAACAATCTCCTGCTTTTCACGTCTGATTGGTGCATAAACTGGGCGCTTCAGAAAAACGAGGGCTTGCGCCTTAGAGAGTTTAATAAAGACTAAATAATACAAGGGGGCTTCACCGTGGCAGACAAAATAGTAATTGACATTTTCAAAACCAAAAACGCCGAGGATTTTACAAAGGCGCTCAGTGACCCCGATGGGAAGCTTGAAATCGGCTCTGCCGCCGCGTATACTGCGGCCTGTGCCGCCGCGCTTTTATCGCGCGCGGCCTTGCTCACGGCAAGGGTAAACAACAATGAACGCGTGGAGTATATCTCCCGCAATGCCGAAACTTTGAGAGCATATATGGTGCATCTTATAGACGAGGATGTAAAAAGCCGCGGACCGCTTACAAAGGCTTTGAAAGAGGGCGATGCGCGCAAGATTGAAGCGGCGCGTCAGCCTGCCGCCTGCATTGCAAACGAAATTGTCAACATGATGAGCCAGTGCTTGGATTTCATGCGCGAGCTCACGGAGCTTTGCCCGAAAGAGGCCGTGCAGTATCTCGGCGAGGGGGCGGAGCTTGCAATGGCAAGCGTGAAATCGTGTATGATGTACCTTGTGGCGATGGCCGATGAATGCTCCGATGAAACTTACCGCTTTGTCACGCGCCGCGAGAATGAAATCAGCCTTGCTCAGTGCCAAAGCGCATTTGACGCAGTTATAGAAAAGACCAAGGCGGTAATTTAATAGCAGACTAAACTATATTCGGGAGGTGCTTTTATGAACGCAGGAATTGAAAGGCTCAAGGAATTAGTTTCGGAGAGTGACAATATCGTCTTTTTCGGCGGTGCGGGGGTCAGCACCGAGAGCGGAATACCCGATTTTCGCAGTGTTGACGGGCTTTACAATCAAAAGTGGAAGTACCCGCCCGAAACCATATTAAGCCGCACCTTTTTTGAGCGCAATCCCGAAGAGTATTATAGATTTCATCGCGAGAAGCTTGTTATAGACGGCGTAAAGCCCAACCGCGCGCATTTGCGCCTTGCCGAGCTTGAGCAAGAGGGCAAGCTGAAAGCCGTTATAACGCAGAATATTGACGGGCTTCACCAAGCGGCGGGAAGCAAAAACGTGTTGGAGCTTCACGGCAGTATACTTCGCGCCTACTGCTCGCGCTGTAAGAAGAGCTATGATGCCGACATCATCAACTACGGCGAGGGCGTGCCGCGCTGTACCTGCGGCGGGGTTATAAGACCCGACATTGTCCTTTACGAAGAGCCGCTGGACGGCGATATCATGCAAAGCGCGATGCATTTTATAGCAAATGCCGATGTTTTGATAATCGGCGGGACTTCACTTAATGTTTACCCGGCGGCGGGATTAATCAACTATTACCGGGGAAATAAGCTTGTTTTGATTAATCTGAGCGAAACTCCGTATGATAGCTACGCCGACCTTGTGATACATGAAAAAATCGGCGAGGTGTTCAGCCAGATATGAACATAATAAATGTGCTCGGAGTGAAATACTCCGATATTGACATAGCGGAAGCGGTTGAGCGCTCCGTGCGCGCGATTGAAGCGCGCGAGGGCGGCTATATTCTCGCGCCCGACTCTGCGCTTGTGCTCGATGCGCGCCGTAATCGCCGCCTTTTGACGGCTGTGCGCGCAGCGAAGCTAACCTTGGCGGGGGATAAGGGGATATTTATAGCGTCCTCTATTCTCGGCTTGCCGCTCCATTATAAAATGAGCGGCGGCGATTTTGCGTCTGCGCTTTTGGCAAGGCTCGGCACTGACGGGAAGAGCGTATTTTTGCTCGGCGCGAGGGAGAAAACCGTGCAAAGCGCGGCGGAAAGCCTTGTCGCGCGCTTTCCCGGCATACGCCTTGCGGGCGCGGCAAGCGGGCAGTTTGTGGACGATACGGAGCTTGTGGATGAAATAAATGCCGTCTCGCCCGATCTCCTTTTGGCTTGTCTGCCCTCGCCGAAGCAGGAGCTGTGGCTGTATGATACCTGCCCCTCGCTCAATGCGGGGATAACCCTCGGCCTCGGTGCGGTGCTGGAAAACAAGCGTAAGGAAAGCTTTTTAACGCGCCTTGTGCGTGACCCGAAAATGACACTTAAAATACCCAGAATGATTTTAGCGGCCTTGTGGAAACGCATTGCCGGTTAGGGAGTGACGATAAAAAATGGCTAAGGGAAAGCTGATTGTTTTAGAGGGCATTGACGGCAGCGGCAAATCCTCGCAGTACAGCCGCCTTTGCGCGCGAATGGAAAGTGACGGAACAGTCTATAATCATATTGTTTTTCCCCGATACGATAAGCCGAGCTGTGCGCTTGTGAATATGTATCTTTCCGGCAAGTTCGGCGCAAGCCCGAACGATGTCAACGCCTACACGGCCTCTACCTTTTACGCGGTGGATCGCTTCGCGTCCTACCGTGAGGACTGGGGGAACATTTATGAAAACGGTGGGATAATCTTATCGGATAGATACACAAGCTCCAACGCTGTCCACCAAGGCTCCAAGCTGTCTGAAAGTGAGTTGCCCGCCTTTTTCGCGTGGCTTGCGGATTTAGAATATGATAAAATGGGCTTGCCGAAGCCGGATTTGGTGATTTACCTTGATGTCGATATAGAAACCTCGCTCTCTCGCATGAAGCGCCGTCAGGACGCGACCGCTACCAAGGCCGATATCCACGAGCGCGATATAGGCTATTTGAAGCGCTGTTTGCGCACGGCGGACTATGCCGCCGATTACTTCGGCTGGACGCGCGTTACCCAAACGGAAAACGGCGTTGAGCGCAGCTTAGAGGATATTAACGACGAGATTTATTCCATAGTCTCCAAAATCCTTAAATAAAAAACGGGGCTTCTTACGAAGCCCCAAGGGTGAAATCAGCAGCAGCCGCAGCCGTTGTTGTTGTCGCACCCGCAGCCGCAACCGGAGTTGTTGCAGCCGCATCCGCCGCCGCAACTGTTGCCGTTGCCGCAGCAGAAGAGGATAATTATCAGTATGATAATCCAAATACAACTGTTATTCCATCCGCACATAGTTACAACCCTTTCTCCGCGCTGAAAAAATGTTGCTTTGCAATCCGCCCTGCGCGGCGGCGGACAAAAGCTTTTTACGTTGTGTAGCATTGAGCTTTTTTGCTGCTCGTGCCATAATATGCAGCTTTTTCTCTGCCTGACACTGAGCGGCACGAAAGAAAGGTTTTTTATAAAGTCGGCGAAAGCGTATCTCTCTGCGCCGACTATGGAGGTTATAAATGGCCGATAATATTGACAAAATAAACGAAATTTTCTCCTCGCAAGACGCGCAAAAGCATGAGCGCGGCAAGGAGAGCGAAGCTTCGTCTAAAGACCCTGCGCGCCGCGTGCGCCGTGAGGGGGCAAATCCCATAAAGGCAGTGGATAAGCTTCTTATTGACGATTCCGGCAATAAGCGCGCAAACTACACCGGCGATGACCTTTCCGAGCGCGACTATCGCCCCGTGCGTCAAAGCCATGAATACCGCTCCGGGTGCTTGGGCGGGTTGATGTACTTTGTTTTTGTGCTGTGCGTGAGCGTTGTGCTGGCGTGTTTGGCGTGGATGGCGGCCAGTGACGCTTTGGCGCTCAATAAAGATACGTTTACCGCCGTTGTGTCGCTACCCATGGATATATTTGATTCCGAAACCGTTGACACCTATGATGAAAGCGGCAACAAAACCGGCACGAAGCGCGTTACGAGCGCGGATATAGAATACGTGGCCGATGAGCTTAAATCTGCCGGGCTTATTGAATATAAGTGGCTTTTTGAGTTCTTCTGCAAGATTTCTCACGCCGATACCAAGGTTGACCCCGGCGAATATGAGCTTAGCTCGTCCTTTGACTATCGCGCGCTTATAAAGAATATGCAGGTTGGCTCCGGCGCGACCGTCACCGTCAGCGTCACCATTCCCGAGGGCTTCACTATGCATCAAATCTTCACGCGCCTTGAGGAGAATAAAGTTTGCTCCTATGAAGAGCTTATGGACGCGGCGGCAAACTACAGCTATAACTATGAATTTCTTGCCAACATCCCCGAGGGTGAGGCAACGCGGCTTGAAGGCTTCCTCTTCCCGGATACGTATGAATTTTATGTCGGGATGCAGGCTTCGAGCGCAATAAACAAGCTTCTTGAAAACTTCCACTATAAGATAAACGAAGAAATGATAGCGCAAATGAACGCAATGGGGCTTGATATAAGAACCGTTGTCAACATGGCCTCGCTTATTGAGCGTGAAGCGGCGAACGATAATGAGCGCGCCCTGATAGCCTCGGTTATCTATAACCGCCTTTCTATCGGTATGCCGCTTGGTATAGACGCATCTATACTCTATATCCATCAAGACCATGACGGCGCGCCCACGGGCGAAATGCTCAGCGAAGAAACCCCGTATAATACCCGCCTTAACGCGGGGCTTCCGCCAACGCCGATTGCAAACCCGGGGCTTGCTTCCATTCAGGCCGTGCTTGCGCCCGAAACCACGGGGTATTACTACTACGCGCTCGATACTGCCACCGGTCAGCACAGGTTCTTTACAAACTCCGGCGAGTTTGACGCTTTTGTAGCTACGCAGAATTATGAATAATAAGCTTGAATTGCTCTCCCCGGCAGGGGATATGGAGCGGCTCATAATGAGCCTTAACTACGGCGCGGATGCCGTATATCTCGCGGGGCGGCGCTTCGGTATGCGCGCCGCCGTCGCGAATTTCTCCGATGAGGAGCTTGTGCGCGCGGTGGAGTATGCGCACGATAGGGGAGCGCGGGTGTATGTCACCTGCAACACCATCCCCAGAGAAGATGAGCTGGACGAGCTTAAAAGCTATCTTCCCTTTTTGCAGGAAGCGGGCGCGGATGCGCTTATAATCGCCGATATCGGCGTACTGGAGCTTGCCAAGAAATACGCCCCTCGCGTCAATAAGCACGTCAGCACTCAGCTTGGCGTGTTGAACAGCGCCACGGCCAATGCCCTTTACGCTATGGGGGCGGACACGGTTGTGTTGGCGCGCGAAACGCCGCTTGAGGACATAAAAAAGCTCCGCGCGAATACGCCGCCGGATTTGAGAATAGAGGCTTTTGTACACGGGGCAATGTGCGTTTCCTTTTCCGGGCGCTGTCTTTTGTCTAATTACCTCACCGGGCGCGATGCCAATCGCGGCCAATGCGCCCAGCCCTGCCGCTGGAAGTATCATCTTGTCGAGGAAAAGCGACCGGGGGAATATATGGAAATCACCGAGGACGGCGGTACATATATCCTCAATTCCCGCGATATGTGCATGATTGAGCACCTGCGCGAGCTTATAGATGCGGGCGTTAC
>CAYRPD010000019.1:0-21032 GCA_964426095.1 uncultured Oscillospiraceae bacterium
TAAACGAAGCGCTCAAACTTGGGGTCGGGGTTGCCCTTAATCATAGCGGCAACAACATCATCGTTAAGACCGAGGTTGAGAATGGTATCCATCATGCCGGGCATGGAAGCACGCGCGCCGGAGCGGACGGAAACGAGCATGGGGTTGGTGAGATCGCCGAACTTCTTGCCGTTGATTTGCTCCATCTTTTCAACGTACTGCATAATCTCGGCCATGATTTCATCATTGATCTTGCGGCCGTCCTCATAATACTGCGTGCAGGCCTCGGTGGTGATGGTGAAGCCCTGGGGCACGGGAAGCCCGATATTGGTCATCTCGGCGAGGTTAGCACCCTTGCCGCCCAGAAGCTCGCGCATCTTCGCGTTGCCTTCGGAAAACAGATAGACGTATTTCTTACTCATTCTTTTCGATCCTTTCTTTTGTCGAAGTAGACCGGCGCACAGCTTCACCTGTCGCCAATCAAAAATTTAGTAAACCTAACTAATCAGCCAAACGTTAGAATAACACAAAAAGCACCTAATAATCAAGAGCTTTTGCGTAGAAAAATCAAATTTTTTTCAATGTTTTCCCGTCAATCCGCTGTTTGGGGCTGAAAATCGCTAATTTTTTCACAGAGTTTAACGAATTGGGCGATGTCCAACGCCTCGCCGCGCACACGCGCGTCCAGCCCGCAAGCCGTTACGCACGCTTCAAGCGCCGTTTTATCCATGCCGAGGCCGGAGGAAAGGGCGTTGACAAGCGTTTTGCGCCGCTGATTAAACGCCGCGCGGACGATTTTGAAAAGGAGCTTTTCATCGCGCACGGGATAGGGCGGCGTATCGCGCCGCGTAAGGCGGATTACGGCGCTTGTGACCTTGGGCTGGGGAATAAAGCAGCCGGGCGGCACATCAAACAATAGCTCGGCGCGCATATACCACTGCACGAAGATTCCGAACGCGCCGTAGTCAGAGGTGTTGGGGGGTGCGCAGATGCGGCGGGCAACCTCGCGCTGAATCATAACGGTGATAGTTTCAAACTCGCCGCTTTCGATAAGCTTTGTGAGCACGGGGGTTGTCACATTATACGGGAGATTGGCGCACACCGCGGGGGTCAGCCCCGCAAAATGCTGCTGAACCAACACATGAATATCCTGCCGGAGAATATCGCCGAAGATTATCTCCACATTGTCGCGCCCGGCGAGGGTTTCGGCGAGGACGGGGCGAAGCGCATTGTCAAGCTCCACGGCCACAACCTTGCCCGCGCGCAGAGAAAGCTCATTGGTAAGGCAGCCTATGCCGGGGCCTATCTCCAACACGCCGCTGTGCTCATCCACGAGCGCGGAATCGGCGATATCGCGCGGCACCCAAGCCGCCGTGAGGAAATTTTGCCCCAAGGACTTGGAAAAGCGGAAGCCGTGGCGCGCCAAGAGCTCCTTAATGTCGTTTATATCCGTCAAAACCATAGCTTATTTCATCTTCCTGTATCTGAGCCACTGGCCGGAAATGCACATCACGATGAGCACGAGGCCGCATATCTTGGTAAACACCCCGGCGGTGCTGTAGCAAAAGAGCACTACCAGCGCAAGCACGGCCACGAGCGTCCAAACAATTGCGGCAACGAGGTAGAATGTTGAGCTTTTTTGATTGTTCATAGCTTATTCTCCTATCTATTTTTCAACAGCTTTTCATAGGCTTGGCGGGTGGGGTCGTGGCCGGGTTCGGTTTTGATGGTGACATTGCCCCGGTAGCGATAGCCCATGTCGCGCAAAAGCCGCTGCATGGATTTATTCTTTTTGTGCGTGTCACAGCGGACATAGCGCCGAGTGTGCTCGCGCGTAATGCGCTCGACACATTTCATCATCTGCTCGGCCATGCCGCTGCCGCGGTATTCTGCGGCCACGGCGCTGCGGTGCATGACGCAGTAAGGCTCATCACAGCTCCACTTGCCGTCCGTTATGACATTATAGCTCTCCTCGATTTCATCCGAGAGCATGAAAAACGCCGCAAGGTCAGCCCCGTGCATGACGGCATACAGCTCGCCGCGCGAAATGTCGGCCAAGAACGTTTCCTCATTGGGGTATGTCCCCTGCCACTGATCCACGCCGTGCTTTTTAAGGCTCTTTTTCGCCGAGGCCGTGATGCGCATGAGCGCGGGGATATCCTCGACTGTTGCCGGGCGGCATTCTATAGGCTCGGTGAGCTTTTTGCGCTTTTCATCGCGGGCAAGCTCCGAAAGGAGCTGCAAATCGGCCTTGTCCGTCAATTTGAGCGCGGCGAACATATCCGGGCGCTTGTCGCGCGTGCGCTCAAGCTGCTTTTTGCGCCGCCATTTTTCCACCTTGCTGTGGTCGCCGTTTATGAGCACCTCCGGCACACGCCGCCCTTCCCAACGCTCCGGGCGCGTATACTGCGGGTACTCCAAAAGCCCGTCCCAGTGGCTCTCGCCGGTGTAGCACTGCTCATCGGCCAGCACACCCGGCACAAGGCGGCACACGGAGTCCGCCACGGCCATGGCCGCGATTTCCCCGCCGGTGAGCACGAAATCGCCGAGGGAGATTTCCTCATCGACACACGCTTCTATAAACCGCTCGTCCACACCCTCATAGTGGCCGCAGACGAGGACAAGATGGTCATAATCGCGCTTTAGGCGCTTGGCCGTCTCCTGCGTATACGGTGCGCCCTGAGGGGACATATAAATCACCCTTGTGCGCCTGTCGGGCGCGGTGGCGCGGATATGCTCCAAGCAGCTTTTGAGCGGCTGCGCCATCATGACGCAGCCAAAGCCCCCGCCGTAGGGGTAATCATCCACTTGGCACTGCTTATTCTCCGTAAAATCGCGTATTTGCACGCTGTTTATCTCGATAATGCCCTTTTTCGCCGCGCGGCCGATTATGCTTTCATGCAGCACGGCATCCACCGAGGCGGGGAAGAGCGTCATAATATCTATGCGCATTTCGCTTTTCATTTTTACATACCCTCTATTAAATGCACCGTGATAACGCCGTTTTCGGCATCGGTTTTCAAAATAAACTCCGGCACAGCGGGGATAAGGTGCTCCCGCTCGCCGCGCACCACGTATATGCGCGAGGCCGGGGTTTCCATTATCTCTTCAAGGCGGCCTATCTCCTCGCCCGTATCGGCAAGCACGAGCGCACCTATTATATCTTGCAAAAAGTACGCGCCGCGCGCAAGGGGCGCATCCGCGCGGTCAATGTACACGGTTTTGCCCTTGAGCGCCATTGCGGCGTTGACATCGTCCGCGCCGTCAAGCTTGGCAAGCAAAAAGCCCTTATGCTCGCGCGCGGAAAGGAGCTTCTTTCCCGCCCCGTCTATATATAGCCGCCCGCACTTTTTCATAAACTGCGGCGAATCCAGCCAAACCTCTATTTTAACCTCGCCCGCAACGCCGTGAGTATTGACGATGCGCCCGGCTTCTATATACCTTTGCTTTTCCATGTTCAAAGCGCGGCGAAACGTGCCGCCCCTCCGTAAAAAGAATTGATATTTGATTAATTATACCACGCCAAGCGCATATTTGCCAAGAGGGGCAGACACAAAAGACACTCTGTTTTCACAGAGTGCCTTTCGTTTTATATTAGGGGGATAGGGAATTAGTAAGGTTTATCAGGTTGCCGGAGTACCGTCCGCAAGCTCAAAGGTAAGCATTACATTCTTTCCTTTTTGCATTGTACCGAGCTGGAACCAAACCTCTTTCATTGTGCTGATATCAACATAATCTAAGGTTTTCGTGTAGTTGAACTCTACTTTCGTTCCATCGGTTTTGCCTTCTGCGGGCTTCTCAATGTAGTAACCCGTGAGGCTCTTGATATACTTCCCTTCGGGAGCTATGGCAACTATCTTTTCACCGCTTGCCGCCTTTGTGACATCGGTACGAGAGCCATCGGCGTTAATACGCTTAAAGGTTACACCATCGCCCGTTCCTTGCTTATCAATGCCGTGTCTGTTGGCAGAGGCAGTGACAGTCACATCAACTTTGCTGACCTTGCCGACCTCGGAAGCATGGAAACTCCAAATGTACTGTTCCGCAGTCGTATACTTATCAGTCACATACTTGTCCTCAAGCTTTTCGCCGTTGAACTTGACTTCGGCCTTTAAGGTCTTGTCATAGGTATCAGTACCCTCTTTAGCCGTAACTCTTACCAGTACATCAGTACCCGGTACAACGGTATAGCCGCTTTCGGTCTTGGTTATATTGTCACCCTCGGTGAGCGCCAGCTCAAAGCCATCGGGCAAGGTAATCGTCATCGGCACAGGCTCAATAGGATCTGCGGGCTTATCCTTGGTGGTAACGGTGAGAGTGCATTCTTTCTCGAGCACAAGCACCGTAGTCTCTCTGGCATCAGCCGCAAAGCCGGGAGTTGCTCCGGATGTGTAATCGGCCTTAATAACCACGGAATCAAAGAGCTTGCTGTCTTTAATCAGCTTGACAGTGAGGGGTGTTTCGGGGTCGAGTTCAACACCGCTGGTAAGCTGATTGTTGTCAGCATCATATACCGCATAGTCGTCGGTATTACCCGCGAACGTAACCTTAACGGCAGGAAGCTTAGTCTTGGTGTAGGAGATTTCAACCTTTACATTGCTCTTGGGTGCGCTGAGTATTGCGGGAGCATTATCGGAGCTGCCGAACGTGTACTCATATACACCGGAATTTTCGGTCATAGTGTACTCGGTAGTAGTACCGTCAACGGTTATCTTGAGAGTGGGTTTGCCCTCGTAGCCCTCTCTGGCCTTTGCCTTGAGCGTGACATCCGTGCCGAGCACAACGGGCAGAACCTTGCCGGATTCCACGTCAGTGCCGTTTACTTCAAGCTCCGCGCCGACTATGCCGACTTCAAGGTTATACTTCAGCTCTTCCTTGAGCTTGTATTTGACATGGACGGTGCAATCCTTGCCCTCTGCAACCTCGGGCATGGTGAAGAAGCACTGGCCGTTTGTGTACTCGTAGGCCGCATCCTTGCCGCCGTTATAGGTGACCCAGATGTTTTCAATGTCAAAACGGGTGTCGGTGTTATCCATGTTTCTGGTGATAACAACGGTCTTGCCGGTTCTGATATCGCTTGTGGCAGAGTAGTCCACCTGGTCATTTGTGCCGCTGACGACAGAGCCGCGGGTAATCGGCTGGGTCTTGCCGTCTACAGCGAGGTCAACATAGTAATGGTTAGAGGTGCTGGGTTTAATGCCCTCATCGAAGATGTACTCAATCTGCAAGCCTTCCTGAATCTTCGCCTCGAACGTGACGCTGACAACAACGGCGGTCTTAGGCAGAGACTTGGGCAGCACGCGGTATTCGCCCTTGGCATTGGGCTTGATTTCCTCTTCAACCTGAGCGCCGTTTGCGGCGGTGTAGCTCATGACAATCTTGGCGAGCCTGTAGCCGTCGGCGGGCTTAATGTCGGTGATGAGGTTGTTGGGGTCGGATTCGGACATCTTTGCGCTGGACGCAACGGAGAACGAGCCGTTTTCTGCGGGAGCGGCATTGATGCTGAAGTAATCATCCTGGTAAATCGGGATAATGGTAACGCTCTCGTAAGGCATGGTGAAGTAGCTTGTGGTCTCGCTCAAAGCGGTGACCTTGATGCTCTCGCCGCTCACATCGCCTTTGACCTCGATATGGTCAAGGTAGTAGCCCTTTTCGGACTGGTGAGAGACGATGACGCTTGTACCGGCCTTAACGTCCTTGGCGTTCTTGCCCTCTATGAGAACCATCTTTCCGTCATAGCCGGTGAAGTTTTCATAGGTAACGCTGTCAATGGTGAGCTTGATTGTACCCTTGGCGGTGTTAGTACCGTCCTCGGAGGTAATGCGCTGATAGTAAATATTATGCTCGTTAGAGGCAAATGCCGTGCTGAGGTCAACGATTATATCGTAGGCGGGCATGGTGAAGCGATAGGTGACGGGGTCGAAGCTAAGCTCCTTGGTGACATCCTGCAGCTCGCTCATCTTCTTGCCGGCCTCATCCTTGAGGATTCTGACCTTGCTCCAGTCGAATTCGTACCCGGCCTTGGTGCCTACGCGCAGCCACACGAGGGACTTCGGCGCTATTTCATCCGCTGCGGCAAGGCTGGTGTAAAGCTCTGCCGAGCCGCCGAGGTTGTCGCCGTAGTAAAGCGTGGCGGAGTAACGCGGCATTTCCTCAAATTCAACGTAGAGGTCTACGCGATCCACGCTGGGCAATTCAAACTGGTACTTGCCGGTTCTGCTGTTGTAGGTAATCTCGGTCTTGGTGGAAGCGTCGGTGTTCTTGAGGTAGTACATCGACTTGAGCTGATAACCGATGTTGGCAGACGGCGTAACCGTGACGGTGTTGCCGCGGCCGGTGAATATCTCAACGGGGTAATTGCCCTTGTCGTTGAGCGTGCGGCCAAGCACGGTGTAGGTGTTGCCCCACTTGGTGTAGGACTTATTATGGTCGCCTATGGAGTGGGCAACGAGCTTGGTGTTCTTGGTGAAGTTGACGTGTACGCGCACATCGCAGTCGGGCATGATGAACTTATCGGTGTCGGTGAGGGTATAGGTGCTGCCGTCGGTATAGGTGAGCACTATATCGCTGCGCGACATATCTTTCTTGATGCCCCAGGTGTTGACCTTGAGCTGCACGCCTGCGCCGCAGCGGGTAACGGTCTGCCCGTTGAGGACGGAAGTGACGTTATAGCTGCCGTTAGAGGACGAGTCAAGGACGATGTTATGATAAATGTAGAACTTCACGCGCACATCAACCGCGTAATCGGGCATGGTGAAGGTGTTGCTCTCGCCGAGGTTAAGGCCGACAGAGCTGTCGCCGACCTTGGTGACGGTGGTGAGGTAATAATAGAAGTCCTTAGAGCTTGTGCCCTCAACCTTGACGGTTTGACCGGCCTTGGCAGAGGTGACTTCCTTGCCGTCCACGGTGATTTTCACCTTGCCCTCGGTGTTTTCAACCACGTTGATGGCAAAGGTAGCGTCAGCAGTGGGCTTGACAACGGCCACGACGGTTACAGGCTCGTCGGGCATGGTGAAGCTCATCTTGTCAAGAGTGACGGTCTTTTTGAAGTTATCGTAGTAAACCTTGATAGATTCAAGGGTGTAGTTAGCCTTGGGAGTAACATCAAGCGTGACGCGGTCGCCCGCCTTGGCGCTGTCAACGGCCTTTTCGCCGATTTTGGCGGTTACGGTGGCGTTGGAAACCTCTGTGTAGATCTTGTTGCCGACGGAGGGGTTATAATCCGGGTCAACCTTGAACACGGCGGTAACGGTTACGCCGAAGTTAGGCATGGTGAAAACATTGTTTTCAACGGCGATGGAATCGCGCTTGTCGTTATATGTAACTCTTACATGGTCGAGCATGAAACCGGCGTTGGGCGTGGTTCTGACAGTGACCTTGCTGCCGGCATATGCCTTGGTGACGGTGGAGTTATCCACCATGACGGACACGCCGCCGTTCTTCGCGCTTTCAACCGTAATGTCGGACTGCTTGGACTGCTTGAACGTTACGCCGACAGTGACGGAGTAAGAGGGCATGACGAAAGTGTTGTTGGAAACCTTGACGGAGACAGAGCTGTCGCCGACCTTGGTGACGGAAACCGTGTCAACGGCGTAACCGTTATCGGGCGTGGCCGCGATGGTAACGGTCTGTCCGGCGGTGGCGCTCTTGGCGCTCTTGCCGCCTACCTGAAGGTCAAACGTACCGTTGGAGGGCGTTTGGCTGACGAGGTTATATGCGCCCGAGGTGCTCACAGAGCCGGTGGTGGTGCTGCCGACACCGGGAGTGACGGTGGTGTTAGCGGAGACTACGCCCGTAACGGGGATGTAGAGAATCTCGCCGACATGGAAAGCGCCCATGTTGGTTCTGTTGTTGAGCGCCTGGAGCATGGCTTGGACGCTGTTGTAGTTCAGGCCGTAATCCGAGCAGACAATGTTGTAAGCGCTGTCGCCGGCGCGCATAACGTGCGCCATGACGGTGGTGTAGCTTGCCCCGGGGATGCTGGGGTTGGTGGTGGGCAAGAGGAGGGTCTTGTCAGCCTGAATGGCGTTGATGTTGGGAAGATTGTTGATTTTAACAATCTGGTTTGCATAGGTCTTGTAGCTCAAGCCCTGATTGGCGTAAATGCTGGTGAGCGTTTCGCCCTTTTGGACGGTGTAGGTGGCAAGGTAGAACGCCACATAGTCACCCGTGGGAAGAGAGCTGACAGTGCCGACGGTGAGGCCGGAAGAGGCCGCGCCCGCCGTTGTGCCGGTCGCTGTAGTCGTGCCGACAGTACCCGCGAGGTTCGCCGCCGCCTGATTGCTGATAGGCAGACTGATCTTAGAACCTACGGAAATCTTGTTGAAGGCGCTTTCAGAGGTGAAGCCGTTAAGCTTCATGATAAGCTCCTTATAGGTATAGAAGTCCACCCCTAGCTTTTGGCAAAGGCCGAGGACCGTGTCGCCGTTGGCGACAGTCACAGTCGTTACCTGCGCATCGGCCGATGCGGACATCGGCATTACCGAGCACAGAGAAACGAGCATGACCAGCATCAGAACGAAACTGATGAGCCGTTTTTTCATGGTATTTGCTCCCCCTAACCGACCCTGTTGCGGGTCGTAATTTTTAACAAACTTAACTTTACCCGCCCGCGCTTGACTTTCGCGGCAAGCGCCGGGCGATAAATCTATCTAAGCGCGATTCCTCGCTCTTTTAAGAGCGTGTAGAATCGAGACACTTACTTATTTTTCGCTTGCCGTGTCGGCAGCGGTTGAGGTTGAGGGCGTTTCGATGTTCACAACGCCCGAAACCGGGATATAAAGCGCTTCGCCCACCTTGAACGCCGCAAGGTTGTCCTTGCCGTTGAGCGTTTTGAGCATGGCTTCATTTGCGTTGAAGTTCAGTCCGTAGCCGGAGGTGATGACGTTATACACCGTCTCGCCCGACTGCATGATGTGCTTCATCGCGGTGTAGCGCACATCCGTGCCGGTGGCGACTACGCTTGTCGGCAGAAGAAGCTGCTTGCCGACGCTTATCTTATTGAACCCGGCGAGATTGTTGAGGGCAAGGATTTGGTTTGCATAGGTCTTGTAGCCGATGCCCCAGCCTTTATAAATGCTGTTTATCGTGTCTCCCGATTCGACTTGATAATTGACTATGTAATACCCCACCGTGTCCGTTGCGGGTATCTTGGTGGCGATGCCCGGCTCTTTGGAAGCGGAGGTCGTCGCCGAGGCGGTCTGCCCGCCGGTGGTGGTGATAGTGACTGAGGACGCGGCATTGGATAAAAGCTTTGCCGCCGCCTCGTTCACGGGAACGGCGAATTTGCCGCCGACGGCAATCTTGCCGAATTCGCTTTCATCGCCGACATTGTTGAGCGCCATGACGATGTTTTTGTAGCTGTAGTAGTCAAAGCCGTGTGCCTTGCATATGCCGATAACGGTGTCCCCTTTTTGCACGGTGACTATATCCACCGTAGGCTCGGCACTGGCCGTGACCGTTATCGCCGAAATCATGGCAACTAGCATTAAAACCGTGAGCAAAAGGCTAAGCATTCTCTTTTTCATTTTTTATTTCTCCCTGTGCGGATTGGTTAAATTTATACGTTTTTCGGCCTCTTGCTTATAGTGACGAAATTTGCGGCATATATGTTCCCCATGATTCGGTTACAATATTACTACAAGTTCAAACAAATTGCAAGAGGTTATTTGCAAAAAGAATCGAAAAATTACAGAAAAATTTCAAAAATTTCTGTCAGTTGGTTTACATAACCGCATTTTGTCTCCGATTAGCTCGAAAACTCAGCTCACGGTCGGCTCTGCCGAGCGGATTTTTCACCCGCTCGGCAGGTGGCGCGGTCAAATCATCGAATAGTTCGGGGAAAATTTTTTATTATTTTTTCTCACACGTAGCCCATCGGGTTTTTCGACTGCCAAGCCCAAGTATCGCGGCACATATCGTCAAGATTGTATTCCGCCTTCCAGCCGAGCTTCTCGGCGCTCTTATCGGGGCTTGCGTACACCGTGGCGATATCGCCCGGACGGCGAGCCACGATTTCATACGGCACTTTCTTGCCCGTGACGCGCTCAAACGCCTTTACCATATCCAGCACGCTGTAGCCCGTGCCCGTGCCGAGGTTGAAAACGCTCTCGCCGCGGTTATGCTGCATATACTCTATTGCCGCAACGTGGCCGCGCGCAAGGTCAACCACGTGGATGTAGTCGCGCACGCCCGTGCCGTCCGGCGTGTTGTAGTCATTGCCGAAAACGGAGAGGTGATCGCGGCGGCCTACGGCAACCTGCGAGATAAACGGCATGAGGTTATTGGGTATGCCCTGCGGGTCCTCGCCGATGAGGCCGCTGGAATGCGCGCCGATGGGGTTGAAGTAGCGCAGGAGCACTACAGACCAATCATCTATCGCGTGGGCAGAGTCGCGCAGAATCTGCTCGTTCATGTACTTTGTCCAACCGTAGGGGTTGGTGCACATACCCGTGCGGGAGTTTTCGCGAAGCGGCATATCATTGTCGGCGGAGTAAACCGTGGCGGAAGAGGAGAAAACGATGTTCTTCACGCCGTGATCGCGCATTGCCTCGCACAGCGTCACGGTGGAGAAGAGGTTGTTATCGTAATATTCCAGCGGCATCTGCACGCTCTCGCCCACGGCTTTCAGCCCGGCAAAGTGAATGACGCAGTTTATATCGTGCTTTTCAAATATTTCATCGAGCACCGCGCGATTGCGCACATCCTCGGCATAAAAGTCGATATGCTTGCCGGTAATCTGCTCAACGCGCTCTATGGCCATGGCCTTGGAGTTGACAAGGTTATCTATGCAGACAACCTCCATGCCCTTATTCAAAAGCTCCACGCAGGTGTGGCTTCCTATGTATCCGGCACCGCCGGTGACAAGTATCTTCATTTTCTTATTCTCCTTACTATATATTATTGTATATTTCAGTCCATAAGCTTTTGGGGGTATACGCCCTCGGCGCGCAGCCGCGCCACGGCGGCCTTGACGGAAGCAAGATCCTCTTTATACGTTACGCCGTACCACGTTTCGCGGCAGTTGAGCACACGCACCTTGCCCTCGCCCGCCTTTATAAGCGCATTTGCCACGAACGGCAGGAAGTATTCGCACTTCATGGGGTTATTCGGCACATTTTCATCAAGCCACGTGGGGAAGCGCCCGGCAAGCTCGTCCATCATCGAGTTTGAAAACGCCCAGCAGTTCATGGATACGGGCGTATCGCCGGAAACGGGGATGTAGTTTACCTCGTCCTCGGTGTAGGCCGCGTCCTCGCCGCGCTTTACTATCTTCGTGCGCTCCACCACATCCGTGAGATAGCCGTTTTCCACTTGGCATATCCCGCGCGCGACAGAGCCGCTTTCCGTGACGGTGTTGCGCATGAGATAGGCCACCATCGCGTGCTCGTTTTCGTCCTTTTCTTCGGTGAGGAAGTTATAAAGCGCGGTGTAGGCCGTGCGGCCGTAATAGTCATCCGCGTTTATAACGGCGAAAGGCCCTTTCACGGCATCCTTTGCGCACAAAACGGCGTGTCCCGTGCCCCAGGGCTTTGTGCGCCCGTCCGGGACGGAATACCCCTGCGGGAGCTTATCAAGCTGCTGATAGACATACTGCACCTCGAAATACTTCTCCGCGCGGTGGCCGATAAAGCTTTTGAAGTCCTCTTCTATCTCGTGCTTGATGATAAACGCGACCTTGCGGAAGCCCGCCGTGTACGCGTCATAAAGGGAAAAGTCGATTATCGCGTGGCCGAAATCGTCAACCGGCGTAATCTGCTTCAACCCGCCGAAGCGGCTGCCCATACCGGCAGCTAGGATAACCAATGTGGGTTCGTTCATGGTGATGCACCTCGATTTTTATATATTAATTGTATGAGTTCGCGTAATTTATTTGTCTGAGGCCATGCGGCAGTAATAGTTGAAAAGGCGCTCGCGCTCCAAGGTGGTGGAGTCCATATGGCCGGGGTAAACCTCGTAATCACCCGGCAGGGCGCAGAGCTTTTTAAGAGATGCAAGCTCCTGCTGCGCGTCTCCCCCGTCAAGATCCGTCCGCCCGCAGCTGCCTTTGAAGAGCGTATCGCCGACAAAGAGCGCGTTTTCGCACTTTATCGTGACCCCGCCGGGCGTATGGCCGGGGGTTGCGATTATGTCAAAGCGAAGCCCGGCTAGGCTTAAGCTGTCGCCGTCGGCGAAGTAATGCCCGTTTTCGCCGAGGGTATAGCGAAAATGCGGGGAGTTGATGTTTTTCGCGTCGTCAAGGGCGTTTATATATACGCTCGCCCCCGTTTCCTCGCTCACGACGTTTGCCGCGCCCACATGGTCGAAGTGCCCGTGCGTGAGCAGCACAGCCGCGCATTTGAGCTTGTTATCCTCTAAATAGTCCAATATGGTGTTGCTCTCATCGCCCGGATCTATCACAACGCATTCAAGCGTGGCTTCATTCGTGACGATATAGCAGTTAGTTTCAAGCTGGCCGACAGGCAGTGTTTTTATAAGCATGGGTCAAAGCTCCTTTGTGTCTAAGATTATGGTTATAGGCCCGTCGTTGACGGACTCTACAAGCATTTCCGCGGCGAAAACGCCTGTTTGCACGTTAAAGCCCCGCTCGCGGCAGAGCGCGATTACCTTTTCGTAAAGCGGGATGGCCGTTTCCGGGCGGGCGGCCTTGGAAAAGCCGGGACGGCGGGATTTGCAGTCGGCAAAGAGCGTGAACTGGCTGATTATCAATAGATTCATGCACCCCGCATCTGTTGGGTTGAGGTTCATTTTGCCGTCCGGGTCATCGAATACGCGCAAGCCGCATATCTTGTCGGCTATTTTCTCCGCCTCGCGTTCGGTGTCGTCTGCGTGAACGCCCAGCAGCACCAAAAAGCCCTGCCCTATTTCTCCGTGTATCTTTCCCTCTATCTCGACCGAGGCCGAGCGCACTCGCGTGACTACTGCTCGCATGGATTATTCTCCCTTTATATATTATATAGTAAGCGCGTGTCAGTTTTTGCCGTTACGCGTCACCTGCGTAACGCCGGGTATGCTCGTCAGGCGCGCCATGATGTACCTAAGCTCGGACGCGCTTTTGACCTCTAAGGTGATTGTGCAAATGCCTATTCCCGCTTGGTTGTCGCGCGCGGAGAGGTTGCGCACCTTGGCGTTGAGGCTGTTGAGCACCGTGGCAATGTCCATGACAAGCGCCTGCCTGTCCTTGGCGACTATTATAATAGTGGTTACATAGCTGTCGGTAATCTGCTCTGCCCACGAAACCTTCACCCACCGGCCGTCATTCTCGGGCTGGGAAAGGCGCTGGTGATAATTTTCGCAGTCGCTCCGGTGGATTGAAACGCCCTGGCCGCGCGTTATGAAGCCGACTATATCATCCCCCGGCACGGGCGTACAGCAGCGGGAGAACTTCACAAGGCAGTTTGAAAGCCCCTCTACGAGTATGCCGTGCACGGCCTTGCCCTGCTTGCGCGCGTTCTCCTCGCGCCGCTCGGCCGCTTCCGAGAGCTTGTCAACGGCGGTTTTCTTGTCGGTTTTCGCGTTGGCACGGGTGAACTCGTCTTTAAGTCGGTTGGCCGCGCGCGGGGCGGTAACGCCGCCGTAGCCTATCGCGGCGTACAAATCCTCCACCGAGGCAAAGGACAGGCGCTTTAATATCGGGGTTATTATCTCCTCGTCCAGCACATCGTCCAAGGTCAAATCGTTGTGCCGCAGCTCATCTTCTAGCATGGCACGGCCGCGTATAACGTTCTCTTCGCGCCGCTCTTTTTTGAACCATTGCTTTATCTTCGTGCGCGCCGAGCCGCTTTTAGCCATGCTCAGCCAGTCGCGCCCCGGGCCTGCGGCGGATTTTGATGTGCGTATTTCGACTATATCGCCGTTTTGCAATGCGTGGTCGTAGGTGACAATGCGCCCGTTCACCGTTGCGCCCACCATGTGGTTGCCCACATCCGAGTGAATGGCATAGGCAAAATCTATGGGCGTTGCCCCGGCGGGCAGGTTTATTACATCGCCCTTGGGCGAGAACACAAACACCTCGTCCGAGAACATATCAATTTTGAGGTTATGGAAAAAGTCTGTCGCGTCGGAGTCCTGCTGGCTTTCCAGCAATCTGCGCACCCAGGCGAATTTATCCTCGTCCCCGTCGCGAAGCACATTCCCGCCGTCCCCCATTTTGTACTTCCAGTGTGCGGCGATGCCGTATTCGGCGGTGTGGTGCATATCCCAGGTGCGTATCTGTACCTCAAAGGGTATGCCCTCAGAGCCGATGACGGTGGTGTGTACGCTTTGATACATATTGGGCTTGGGCGTGGATATATAGTCCTTAAACCGCCCCGGCACGGGCTTAAACATATCGTGGATAAGGCCGAGGACGTTATAACAATCGGGTATAGTGTCTACGATTACGCGGAATGCGCAAAGGTCAAAAATGCCGTTCATGCTGAGGTTTTGCGCGTACATCTTGCGATAAATGCTGTATACGTGCTTTATGCGGCTGTAAATTGTGGCCTCTATCCCCTCAACGGCTAGGCGCTTTTGGATTTTCTCCTCTACCGAGGACATGAAGCTTTCCAAAATGGGCATTTTCTCTTCAAGCGAGCGGGTAATCTCCCCGTAGCCCGTGGGGTCAAGGTATTGTAACGATAAGTCCTCCAGCTCCCACTTGGCGCGCTGCATACCGAGACGGTGCGCAATGGGGGCGTAGATCTCCATCGTCTCCAAGCTCTTGGCGCGCTGCTTTTCCGGGGTCTGATAGGCCATGGTGCGCATATTGTGCAGTCGGTCGGCAATCTTGATAAGGATAACGCGGATGTCCTTTGCCATTGCCATAAGCATCTTGCGCAGGTTTTCCATCTGTTCGTCCTCTTTGCTGGTGTACTGCACACGCGTCAGCTTCGTAACGCCCTCTACTATGTCCGCAACCGGCTCGCCGAACTGGCGGGCAATGTCGGCATGGGTGAGGTTTGTATCCTCTATCACATCGTGCAAAAGCGCCGCGATTATGGAGTCCTCGTCCAGCCCGATATCCACAGAGATATCGGCGGCAGCCACGCAGTGCGTAACATACGGCGAGCCGTCCCGCCGCTTTTGGCCGGAGTGCGCCATACAGGCGGTGTCGTACGCGGCGCGAATGCGCCCCAAGTCCATCGGGTGGCCGCTGTCCTTTATTTTCTTTTCAAGCCGGGCGTACATTTCATCCGGGTCAAGTAACGCCGTTTTCTTTTCAAGATTGTCCGCCATAATTCCTCCTTCGGTCGGGATAGCTTTAACCGCTCTTCCCGCCCTTTCACATGGCTTTTTTCAACGCTTTTATAAGTCCCGTGGCTTCCAAATCCGCCTTTCCGCCTATGGTGGCGCTGTGCGCGCCGAATATTGTGCCGTCCTCGCCGCGCAAAAGCCCCGCTTCCAGCAGCACCATCAGGCACAGGCAGTATTTTTCAGGCTCCATGCCGGGTAGGCAGCGGGCAATTATCTCCTGCGTGGTTTTGCCCGCAACAAAGCTCTTGCCGAGCGCGCGCCATACGCGCACAAAATCGTCCCTATCCGGGCAGTAGCGCGCGGCGGCGGCGATAACGCTCTCATCCGAGGTCAATATCGCCTCGCACAGCGTCTGCGCACTGTGCGGACGCGCCGCGCTCACCAAAAGCTGCACGGAAATGTGACCGCGAAACTCGTTTATCTGCGGGGTAAAGGCCAAATCCACCGCGTCCCCCTCGTGAATGTTCAGCTCCTTGGCCGTGTGGGAGAAGAAAATCGCTTCAAAGCGCGTGTTTTTGAGCTTGACGCGCATCCGCAGATGCCGCCCGTTGCCCACGGCGGTCGCGCTTTCCAGCTCCACCCCGCTCATGCACAGCACGGGCTTGGGGTTTGCGTTGCCGTAAGGCTCTAATAAATCCAGCGAGCGCACCGCGTCTATCGTCAAAAGCTCCGGCTCGGTTATAAGCAGGTCGCACTGCACCTCGGGGCGGGCCTGGGGCTTGTTGAGCCTATAGTATTCCGCAAGCGCGGCGCGAAAATCCTCAAGCTTATCGCGGCGAATGTTAAGCCCGGCTGCCAGCGCGTGCCCGCCGAAGCCCAAAAGATGCTCCGAGCAGGCGGAGAGCGCTTCAAAGAGGTTAAACCCGCCGTAGCTTCTGCACGAGCCTTTGCCCACCTCGCCGTTTAAGCATATCATTATCGAGGGCAGCGAATAGTGCTCTGCCAAGCGCGAGGCGGCAATGCCGATAACGCCCTGATGCCATTTGTCGCTTGCCAGCACTATCGGCGCTTCCGGCACGGCGGCAGCAAGGCGCGCGTTCGCGTCCTCCCAAATCTTCGTTTCTATGTTCTGTCGCTCGCGGTTGAGCGCGCAAAGCTCGCTTGCCAAGGCCGAGGCGCGCTCTTCCTGCGTGCACATCAAAAGCTCTGCGGCAACCTCCGCGCAGCCCAGCCGCCCTGCGGCGTTGAGACGGGGCGCTAGGGCGTAGCCTACCGTGGCGGCGGTTATCTTGTGCCCGTCAATGCCCGATTCGCGTATCATCGCCGCGATGCCGGGGCGCGGGGCGGTTTCAAGCTTTTTAAGCCCCATGCGCACAAGATAGCGATTCTCCCCCGTAAGGGGCATAACATCCGCCACCGTGCCCACAGCGACAAGATCGACATACCGGGCTAAAAGTGCCTCGCTCTCCCCCTCCACGGCGCACACAAGCTTGAGCGCCATGCCTACGCCCGCAAGCTCGGGGTTGGGGTAAGTGTCATCACTGCGGCGGCAGTCCACCACCGCAACGGCATCGGGCAGCTCCCCGTCCTTGCACTCATGATGGTCGGTGATAACCATGTCTATGCCGAGGGCTTTGGCGTGCTTTGCTTCTTCCGTGGCGGTAATGCCGCAGTCCACGGTTATCACGAGCGTGATATTCTCTTTTTTTAGCTGCTCAAGCGCCGCGCAGTTAAGGCCGTAGCCCTCTTCGTTCCTATCCGGGATATATCGGCGGCATTCCAGCCCCTTTGAACGCAGATAGTCCGCCACAAGGCAGGTTGAGGTAATGCCGTCCACGTCATAATCGCCGTATACGGCCACGCTCTCCCCCTGCTCTATTGCCTTTTTCACGCGCGCGGCGGCCTTATCCATGTCGCAAATGAGCATGGGGTCATATACGCTCTCCCGTCCGCCGTTTATCATCCTGTCGGCTTCCTCCGGGGTTTTCACGCCGCGCAACGCCAGCACCGCCGACAAAAGCGGCGTATAGCCCGCTTCTACAAGCGCCTTTGGTATCTCCGTTTTTCTAAAGGGTATTCGCCATTGTTTACTACTGCTCATTCTTCATTTCATCTCTCTGCCGACACGGCTTTCGCCTTATATCGGCTATTATAGCTATCTTATACTTTTATTCATTTTATCATAGCAAATTTGTTGACATAATTCAATAGGTTAAGCAAAATTTTGTTGACATAATTCGATTAACATCTAATTAATTTTTCTATGTCCTTGACCGTTTTTCCTCTGTGTTGTATTATATAATTTATGAATGTAAGAAAATTTACCGTAATTTGTTTAATATTATCACTTTGTGCGCAATTATGCGCGTGCGCAAGCGTCCCCGTGTCGGAAAGCGAAGCTGCGGACGGGAAAATCACCGTCTGCACCACGGTGTTCCCCGCTTACGATTTTGCCCGCGAAATCGCAGGCGAGCGCGCCGAGGTCACGCTCCTTGTCCCGCCGGGGGCAGAGTCGCACAGCTATGAACCGACCCCGCAGGATATCTTGCTTTTGGGGCGCTGCTCGCTGCTTGTTGCAAACGGCGGCGAGAGCGAAGCGTGGCTTGAGAGTATTACCGATTCTTTAGAGCGCGTGCCGGACACGGTTTATATGCTCGATGAAGTCCATGCGCTCAGCGAAGAGACCGTGGAGGGTATGCAAACAGGCGGCATATTATCGCGCAGCGATTCGCACGTCCACGCGCATGAAGAGCACGAGCATGAACATGATGAACACGAGCACGAAACGGAATACGATGAGCACGTGTGGACTTCGCCCAAAAACGCCGTTTTAATCTGCGAGGCCATAGCCGACAGGCTGTGTGCGCTTGACCCCGACGGCGCGGAGCTTTACCGCGCAAACTGCCGGGAGTACACTTCAAAGCTCACCGCGCTTGACGATGGCTTTCGCGAGGTGACGCAAAGCGCCGCGCGCCATACGCTCATATTTGCAGACCGCTTCCCCGTGCGGTATTTCACCGAGGAATACGGCCTTGATTACTATGCGGCCTTCCCGGGCTGCGCGGACGATGCCGAGCCTTCGGCGCGCACGGTGGCATTTTTGATAGACACGGTGCGGGCGGAAAAAGTGCCGTATGTATTCTACATTGAATTTTCAAACGAGAAAATGGCGGATATAATAGCCGAGGAAACCGGGTGCGGCAAGCTCCTTTTTCACTCGTGCCACAACCTTACCGCCGCACAGCTTGAAAGCGGCGTGAGCTATCTTGAGCTTATGACGCAAAATCTTGAAAACGTAAAGGAGGCGTTGAGCTGATGGCCTTGCTTGAATGCCGCGACTTATCCTTTTCATATGACGGGAAAGCGGTTTTGTCCGGGGTGAACTTCGCCGTTGAAAAGGGCGATTATCTTGCCGTGGTGGGCGAAAACGGCTCGGGCAAGTCCACGCTTATGCGCGGGCTTTTGGGGCTTAAAAAGCCGAACGGCGGCGAAATTATCCTCTCCGACGGCCTAAAGCCCACGGAGATAGGCTATCTCCCCCAGCAAAGCGACACTCAGCGCGATTTCCCCGCGAGTGTCTATGAGGTCGTGCTCTCCGGCTGTCTTAACTCCCTCTCCACGCGTCTGCACTACGGCAAGGCCGAGCGCGAGCGCGCGGAAAAGAACATCGAGCGCATGGGGATAGAGGAGCTTAAAAACGCGAGCTATCAGGAGCTTTCCGGCGGGCAGCAGCAGCGGGTGCTCCTCGCGCGCGCCCTTTGCGCCACGAAGAAGCTTTTGCTGCTTGATGAGCCTGTCACGGGGCTTGACCCCATCGCCACACAGGAAATGTATAACCTCATCAAGCTTATAAATCTCTGTGATGATATATCAGTAATAATGGTGTCGCACGATATTCACGAGGCCGTGCGCTATGCAACGAAGATATTGCACTTAGGGCATACCCAGCTCTTTTTCGGCTCGTGCGCGGATTACCGCGACAGCAGCCTTGCCCGGCGCTTTTTGGGAGGGAACAGGATATGAGCGAGCTTATAAATATGTTTTCCTACCACTTTATGCTGCGCGCGCTGGTCGTGGGCATTCCCGTGTCGCTGTGCGCGGCGCTTTTGGGCGTGTCGCTTGTGCTCAAGCGCTATTCCATGATAGGTGACGGGCTTTCGCACGTGGGCTTCGGCGCGCTCGCCGTGGCAAGTGCGTTGGGACTTGCGCCGCTTGCGGTGGCGGTGCCGGTTGTCATTGCGGCGGCGGTGCTGCTCCTGCGGCTGAGTAAATCCGCGCGCGTCAAGGGCGATTCCGCCATTGCCATCGTTTCCAGCAGCGCCCTTGCTATCGGCGTTATCACCGTTTCCCTCACCACGGGCATGAACACCGAGGTATCAAGCTATATGTTCGGCAGCGTCCTTTCTCTCAGCCGAGGAGACGCTGTTTTGAGTGTGATTCTCTCCGTATTCGTGCTGGTGCTCTTCGTGCTTTTCTATCCGCGCATTTTCGCCGTGACCTTTGACGAGGACTTTTCCCGCGCCACCGGCACGAATACCGAGCGGTATAATACCCTGATTGCCGTTTTAACGGCGGTCACGGTGGTGCTCGGTATGCGCATGATGGGCGCGCTGTTGATATCAAGCCTCATCATTTTCCCCGCCCTCTCCGCAATGCACCTTTGCAAGAGCTTTAAGGCCGTTATCCTCTCGGCGGCCGTGATTTCCGTGGTGTGCTTTCTCGCGGGACTTATCGCCTCTTTCTTCCTCGAAACGCCCACCGGCGCGAGCATAGTCGCGGCTGATCTTATCGCGTTTGGCTTGTCATATGCTATAGGAAAGTGCAGGAAAGCGCACGGATAATATACAAAACGCACAAAAATCGTCCCTCTGTTTTCCCCATTGGGAAACGCTTTTGGTAAACTAGCCGTCTTGACGGTATTTGAACGGAATGATATAATTTTGTCAAAATACAAAAGCCATTAAGGAGGTTTTTAAATATGAGAACAATAGCACCCATAGAGCTTGGCATCGCCGGCAACGGCACCGCCTACCGTAATCTCGCTCCCGCGCAGCTCGTTGAAGCTGCACTCCGCCGCGGCGAAGGCACTCTTTCCGACACGGGTGCGCTCGTGGTCAAAACCGGCAAGTACACCGGCCGCAGCCCTGACGACAAGTTCATCGTTGACACTCCCGCCGTGCATGACGAGATCGCATGGGGCAAAATAAATGTTCCCATCGAAAAGGCGAAGTTTGACGCGATAAAGGCCAAGATTCTTGCTTATCTTCAGAATAAGGAGATCTACGTTTTTGACGGCTTTGCCGGCGCTGACCCCAAGTACACCAAGCGTTTTCGCATCATAAACGAGCTTGCCAGCCAAAACCTCTTCATCCACCAGCTGCTCATCCGTCCCACGGAAGAAGAGCTTGACGCTTACACTCCCGACTATACCATTTACGCCGCTCCCGGCTTTAAGTGCATCCCGGAAATTGACGGTGTTCACAGCGAGGCCGCCATTATCATCGACTATGAAGCGCACGAGGTTATCATCTGCGGTTCGGGCTATGCAGGCGAAATTAAGAAGAGCGTATTTTCCGTTATGAACTACGTTCTCCCCAAAGAGGGCATTCTCCCCATGCACTGCTCTGCCAACATCGGCCACGGCGGCGACTCGGCCGTGTTCTTCGGCCTTTCCGGTACGGGCAAAACCACCCTTTCCGCCGACCCCAACCGTATGCTCATCGGCGATGACGAGCACGGCTGGTCCAATGACGGCGTGTTCAACATTGAGGGCGGCTGCTACGCAAAGTGCATCAACCTCGAAAAAGAGCACGAGCCGGAAATTTACGGCGCAATCAAGTTCGGTTCGCTCATGGAAAACGTTATTGTTGACGAAACCG